>CAJTJG010000006.1 GCA_910576785.1 uncultured Duncaniella sp. | reverse complement strand
CATTGACACCGAGCTCAAAAAACTGGAGAAAACCCAGTTGCTCATACTCGATGATCTGTTCCTGGTCCCTCTTGACGCAAAGGAGCGGGCGCATCTGATGGAAATCATCGAGGACCGCCATGGACGCAAGTCTATAATCATAACCTCCCAACTACCGGTTGCAGACTGGTATGAGGCTATCGGAGACCCAACTGTGGCAGATGCCATACTCGACCGGATAGTCCACACGGCTCACCGTATCGAACTGACCGGTGAGAGTGTGCGTAAAATAAAGGCTGCAAAACGTAAGTAAACCAAAATAAAAATGACCCCGTCGGCCAAAACTTCTCAAGGGGTCAACTGAAAAATTTTTAGGGGTCAAACAAACTTTGGCCGCAGGGGGCATCCGCGCTTGGGTTTTCCATTCACCTTTGCATCTCTTTTAATCTTCTTATAAAGGAGACTTGAACAACGGTGAGAACAGCACGTCGTAGTTGTTTTATGGGCGATAAATTCTTGCCCACAAAACTTGCAGATTTTTTTGATGTTGATTGTACTGCTCATGTTTATTTCGCTTTATTACGCCAGAAAACTGTAAAATCCCGTAAAGTGGCGTAAAATGGCGTAAAGATTGTCCACCACCTTAACCGGCGATTTTTCCTGACTGTGGACGAGATACAATCAGGATACAAATACAAGCCAAAAAGCAGTCAGAAACCGTTAGAAACGAGCAGTACGGGCAAAAGAAAAGCGCCTCGTAAGAGACGCTTTACTAATGGTTTGTGATGATTTGTGATGGTTTGTGACTATTCTGTCATTTACCGATGCAGAAGCGTGAGAAAATTGTGTTCAGGATTTCCTGGGAGGGGATTGTGCCGGTGAGGGTGGAAAGGTGGTGGATGGTTTCACGGAGATGTTCTACGAGCAGATCTGTAGGGAGGGTGGATTGGAGTCCGGATATGAGTGTCTGGATTGAATCAAGTGCTTCCCCGAGAGCTTGAGCCTGGCGTTGGTTTGTAATTATGATATCGCCTTCCGGAGCCATCTCTTTATCCATTATGGCTTGCAGGGTGTGGAGTAGGGTATCCATGCCTGTCCTTTCCTTTGTTGACAGGGGAATGATAGGTGTGGTTTCCGGCAGGGATGCTGATATTTTTCTACTCTTGGATATGATCTCCTTCTTTTTAAGAAGATCTGTTTTATTGAGAACTATGACTGTGTGACCGACTGTGGTTTCGGGGATGACATTCATTGGCTGACTTGCATCTATTACAGAGATCACTATATGTGCTTTTTCGGCTGCATTTCTTGACCGTTCAATACCTATCTGCTCGATAGGATCAGATGTATCTCTTATACCGGCAGTGTCGATGAAGCGGAAGGTATAGTCCCCAAGCTCGGCGGTCTCTTCGATGGTATCACGGGTTGTGCCATGTATATCGCTGACAATAGCGCGGTCGTAGTCTACGATAGCGTTCAGTAGAGATGATTTACCGGCGTTCGTAGGCCCAACAATCGCCACAGGGATTCCATTCTTTATGGCATTTCCAGTGGAAAATGTTTTATGGAGGGATGATATTTCGTTGGAGACTTCATTTGCAAGTATCAGCAGTTTCTTCCTGTCTGCAAATGTCACATCTTCTTCTGAAAAGTCAAGTTCGAGTTCCATCAGAGCAGAGAGATCAACAAGTGCATCCCGCAGTCTGGCTATCCTGTCTGTGAGATTGCCTTTCATCTGAGAGATGGCTATTCGGTGGGATGCTCTTGACGATGCTGCGATCAGATCAGCGGTCCCTTCTGCTTGGGCAAGATCCATGCGCCCGTTTATCACGGCTCTCTGACTGAATTCTCCCGGTTGTGCCAATCGGCAGCCATTGTGGCATAACAGGCTTATGAGTTCGCGCTGCACCCATTTGGAGCCGTGCACACTTATTTCCACTGTGTCTTCGCCGGTAAAAGAGTGCGGACCTTTGAATACTGTCGCCACGCATTGGTCAAGAGGTTCGTTGGCCTTTGTGGAATCGGGGTCAACAATCTCTCCCAGATGGGCTGTATGACTTTTTACATCGGTCAGTATAGCTCCATGCCATATCTTCCCAACTGCATCCAGCGCATGCTTACCGCTGACTCTTATCACAGCTATGCCGCCTGTGCCCGGAGGGGTTGATATGGCGCATATTGTATCGTTTCTATCGTAGATCACTTTTTCCGGTCATTTTTAAGATTGCTCCACTGGGGAAAATTACATTGTTTCTCAAGTATGTTCTCAAGTGAGTCGGGCAGCGTATGAAAAAAGTCATGCCCTGTAAGGCTTTCGACTGAATCGATGCTTACCGCACATACCTGCATACCTCCGGAGAATTTGCGGTTTGGCATGATGAACCCTATGCCACGTGCCGGAGTGGAGTAGGGGGAAAGGATAACTTTATAGTATGCCTGAGGCACCCATATGCGGGTTTCTCCGATATATTCTATCGGCTTGTCGCTGGGCACAGGGCCGCACACTATGTACAGGATGCTGTCTCTTCTGGCCCACTGGCGGCATTTTTCTTCAAGTGTGCGCCAGCTTCCGGTGTTGAGCGCCTTTGATTGTGGGCATATATTGGTCAGGAGGAATGTCTCATCCATAGCCTCGCGATCCCATTTCATGTCTCCGGCCGGAGCCATGTGTCCGCGGTCATACCCTGAGTAGGCATAGTCCCAAGTCTCGCCGCATCCGGCTACATTTGGATCTGAGGCAAACTTGTTCGTGCGCTTTATGTCGCCCTGTGTTTCATCAGCCGTCAATTCCCAGGCTACCCAATTGGGGATATGTTTCTCAGGGTTGAACGATATATCCATACCCTTGTAGTGTATTGTTTGTTCCTTCTCACCGGAGGCTGTGACTACATCAAGCAGATTTCCGTAATCGCTGTGTGTGGCGACAGTGTTGGGCGATGTCGTATCGAGTTCTTTACTTCCGAGATCCTGTCCGAGTTTCACGCACAATATCACAAGAAGTACTATGACCGTGGTCAGCGGTATTCTTTTTTTTCTTTTCACAGTACGATATTGTTGATGATTTCTCCGATCTCGGCGGCGTCTTTGACAGATGTTCCGGTAGAGATCGGCAGTGAAATTATTTCGTCTGCCAATAGTTCGGTGACAGGCAGGGGTCCGTGAGGCAGATCAGCATAGCACGGTTGCTTGTGGGGTGGGGTAGCGTAATGGATATCCGTTCCCACTCCCAGCTCGGTGAGACGTTCTCTCATGATGTCCCTATGCCCATCGGTTACGCGTATGATGTATTGGTGCCACACGTTGTCGGTCACTGAAGCCGATAGCAAAGGCGTCTTTACGAGCGGATGGCGTATTGTACGGTTATAGGCGAGAGCTCTTTCAAACCGGTCGGCATTTTCTTGCCGTGTGTATGGAAGTTTCACATTCAGCATGGCAGCCTGGATCGGATCGAGACGGCAGTTATAGCCACAATATATATTATGATACCTGCGGTCTGTGCCATAGTTGGCGAGTGCGCGTACGGCGCTGGCTAATTCTGGATCGTGAGTGGTGACTGCTCCGGCATCACCGAGAGCTCCGGTGTTCTTGGTGGGATAGAAACTGAAGGCGCCTGCATCGCCAAGAGCGCCGATGGCTGTATTGCCGTACAGACCTCGGGTTGGCGACAGTGCGCCGATGGATTGTGCGCAGTCCTCGATCACCTTCAGCCCATGTCGTCTGGCAGTCTCCACAAGAATGCCATCCCAAGCCACACGTCCATAGAGATGCACAGTCATGATAGCCCGTGTGCGTGGTGTCACGACGGCCTCGAGACGCGATGTGTCGATATTCATCGTATTGATGTCTGCATCAACGAGCACTGGTGTCAGTCCGGCGTCGGTGATTGCAAGTATTGTGGCTATATATGTATTTGCCGGTACCAATACCTCGTCACCCTGTTTCATTACGCCGAGTTTGATGTATCCATGGAGGATGAGCCGGAGTGCATCAAGACCGTTGCTGACACCGATGGTGTATGCTGCTCCGGTCATGTCGGACATCTGCTGCTCGAATTTCTCAATCTCCGGCCCCCCGATATATCGCCCGCTTTCTATGACTTTGGCCGCGGCCTCCTTGAGCGCAGGCAGGTAAGGCTCGTTTACCGCGGCAAGATTTAGAAACGGATATTTCATTTATTCATATTGTTAAGCTTGCACAGACGCTTGAACTCATCGTAATCCCTCACATAGTCTTCCTCGGAGTATGGTATTGATGTCAGCACCATACACACACTTCCCGATGAGAAGTTGTCAAGTGTGCGCCAATATCCCGGCGGTATGTAGAGGCCCTCGAATGGTCGGTTGAGGGTATATGTGAACCATGTCTCTCCGTCGAAAAGATTGACATTGAAGCTTCCGCCGGTGGCTATCACCAGTTCTTCCGCTTTATGGTGGGAATGTCCTCCGCGTGATTCGCCGGCCGGCACATCGTATGTCCAATAGCATCGCGCTATATGAAATGGCACCTGGTCGCCATCCTGTACAAATGTGAGATTGCCGCGCGGGTCATAGATGCGGGGCAAGGATATGATTGCGGGTTTGTTCCAGTCCATGTCGTCAAGGCATAATTATCATTGTATGCAAATTTATGAATTAGTGTCAATAAAAACAACAGGCGCGTGCCATTATTTTCATAAAAGCGCGTCAAAATCAATTTTATGTTTTTAAACACATGTTTTCCGCGTTGTATTTAGTGAAATTATCACTATTTTGCGGTCGCATTTCTCACGCAGAGGCTGGGAATGTCTTCTTACTTTTAATCCCGCGGCAATATTCACATTGATTATATATAAGTGTGAAAAGCCGTAATTAATACCACATATTACCCATGAAGGTCTACAAAACCAACGAAATCAAAAACATCGCCCTGCTCGGTAGCAAGGGCTCTGGTAAAACCACACTCGCAGAAGCGATGCTCTACGAGTGTGGAGTGATAAAACGCCGCGGCACCATTGAAGGAAAAAACACAGTTTCCGACTCTTTTCCTGTAGAGAAGGAGTATGGCTACTCGGTCTTCTCGACAGTTTTCTATGCCGAGTTCCTAAACAAAAAGCTCAACGTGATTGACTGCCCTGGCGCCGATGACTTTGTGGGCAACGCGATCACAGCACTTAATGTCACTGACACCGGTGTCATACTCATCAACTCGCAGTATGGTGTCGAGGTAGGCACTCAGAATATTTTCCGTACAATCCAGGGACTTCGCAAGCCTGTCATATTCGCTCTCAACCAGCTTGATGGCGAAAAAGCCGACTATGAGAATGTCATGGAGCAGATGCGCGAGCACTTCGGCAATAAGATCGTTGCCATCCAGTATCCGCTTGCATGCGGCGCCGGTTTTAACGCCATGATCGATGTTCTCCTCATGAAGAAGTATTCGTGGGGCCCCGACGGTGGAGTCCCCACCATCGAGGACATCCCCGCCGAGGAGATGGACCGTGCGAAGGAGCTTCACCAGGCTCTCGTTGAGGCTGCTGCCGAGAATGACGAGACCCTCATGGACAAGTTCTTCGAGGAGGGACATCTTACAGAGGACGAGATGCGCGAAGGCATACGCAAGGGTCTTATCGACCGTTCGATCTATCCGGTATTCTGTGTCAGTGCAGCCAAGGATATGGGTGTCCGTCGCATGATGGAGTTCCTTGGCAACGTTGTTCCTTTCGTAGAGGATATGCCTGCTCCTATGACCACGGAGGGTGTAGAGGTAAAACCCGACAGCAATGGGCCACTCTCGCTCTATTTCTTCAAGACCACAGTCGAGCCTCATATCGGCGAGGTAAGTTATTTCAAGGTGATGTCCGGACGTCTTACTCCCGGTGTCGATCTTGAGAACGTTACGCGTGGCACGCGCGAGCGCATTGCTCAGCTCTATTGCGTCTGCGGAAGCATCAAGACTCCTGTGGATGAGCTGTGTGCAGGTGATATCGGCGCTACCGTGAAGCTCAAGGATGTCCGTACAGGCAATACTCTTGACGCCAAGGACTGCGACTATCAATTCGACTTCATCCGTTTCCCTGAACCTAAATACCGCCGTGCCATCCGCCCTGTCACAGAAAGCGATGCCGAGAAGCTCATGGGTATTCTCACACGCATGCACGAGGAGGATCCTACGTGGGTCATCGAGCAGTCCAAGGAGCTCAAGCAGGTCATACTCTCCGGTCAGGGTGAATTCCATCTGCGCACATTGAAATGGCGCGTGGAGAACAACGACAAACTGCCTATCCTCTTTGAGGAACCCCGCATACCTTATCGCGAGACTATCACCAAGGCCGCCCGCGCCGACTATCGCCACAAGAAACAGAGCGGTGGTGCCGGTCAGTTTGGCGAAGTGCACCTCATCATCGAACCTTACGAGGAGGGCAAACCCGTCCCCGAAACATACAAGTTCGGTAATCAGGAATTCAAGATGAGTGTGCGCGATACACAGGAGATACCTCTGTCGTGGGGCGGTAAGCTCGTGGTCCACAACTGTATCGTGGGTGGTGCCATCGACGCACGCTTTATCCCCGCCATAGTCAAGGGGCTTATGGACCGCATGGAGCAGGGGCCTCTCACCGGCAGCTATGCCCGCGATGTGAGGGTGTGTATCTATGACGGCAAGATGCATCCGGTGGACTCCAATGAGATCTCATTCCGCCTTGCCGGCCGCAATGCATTCTCCGAGGCCTTCCGCAATGCCAATCCCAAAGTACTCGAGCCTATCTATGATGTCGAGGTAATGGTGCCCGGCGATGTGATGGGCGACGTGATGAGTGACCTTCAGGGTCGTCGAGCCATCATCATGGGTATGGAAAGCGACAATGGATTCGAAAAAATCATAGCCAAAGTCCCCTTGAAGGAGATGGGCTCCTACTCTACAGCCTTGTCCTCTATCACCGGTGGACGCTCGGCCTTTACCATGAGGTTCGCCTCATATGAGCTTGTTCCGTCTGACGTTCAGGAAAAACTCCTGAAGGAATATGCGGAGAAATCTCAGGGCGACGAGTGATGATCCCTGTTGAGACATAGAGACATAAAGACCTTTATCATCTATTTGTTCTCCGTGGCCATATCCTGTGTGATATTGGCCACGGAGTTTTTTCAGCCTGTTATGGTTCCTTGCGGTCTAATTTTTGCGTCGTGGGTTGTAAGGGTAGGATGCCTTGCGTGGAAAGAGTCTGTTGAGCAGGTCCGTGCGGTGAAGCCTTTTCAATGAGGCTGTGATATCCGATCGGAATGATGGATCATACCAGAAGAAATATTTGCGCTGTGCCTTCTTCGCTTCGGGGGTCGTGGCCGTGAAGACAGGCTTCATGGTGTAGGGATGGATCCCTGTGTAATAGATCTCGGTGGATAGAGTCATCGGTGTGGGCGTGAAGTCCTGCACCTGCTCCAGGTGCATGTTCATGTCCTTGGTCTCCACGGCCAGTTCGGCCATATCCACTTCATGGCATCCGGGATGCGAGGATATGAAATAGGGGATCAGTTGCTGTTTCAACTGATGGCGTGAATTGACCTGCGCGAAGAAAGCTGAGAAGTCATGAAAAAGAGTGAACGATGGCTTCCGCATGAGGTCGAGTACCGCGTCAGAGGTGTGTTCGGGTGCCACTTTCAGGCGTCCTGACACATGATTGACTATAAGTTCTTCGTTATAACGCCTGTTTGCCTTGTCGATGCGGCTATCGCCGGTCACATGCATGGAGAGATCATAGCGTACGCCGCTTCCTATGAATGATTTCTTTACACCTGGCACCGCGTCCACGGCCTTGTATAGCTCGAGCAGCGAAGTGTGGTCAGTATTCAGATTTGGACATACCGAGGGATGCAGACATGACGGCTTCAGGCACTTCCCGCATATAGATTTGTCTTTCCCTCCGAGGTTGTACATATTGGCCGACGGGCCGCCGACATCGCTGATGTATCCTTTGAAATCGGGCATTTCAGTAACCTGACGCACTTCCCTTAATATTGACTGCTTGCTTCGTGAGGCGATGAATTTGCCTTGATGGGCTGAGATAGTGCAGAACGAGCATCCGCCGAAACATCCACGATGAATATTGACAGAATGGCGTATCATTTCATATGCCGGGATACGTTTCCCGTTGTAGCGGGGGTGGGGGAGACGGGTGTATGGCAGGTCGAAGGAAGCATCTATCTCCGCTGTCGTCATCGGTGGAAGCATCGGGGTGACACGTATCCATATCTTTCCATGCTTCTGCCATATTGTCTTACCGTTCATGGCATTGCTCTGCCGCTCGATATGGCGGAAGTTCTCAGCCTGAGCCCGCTTGTCGGACTTGCATCTGGTAAATGAGTGGAGCACTATGTTGCGGTCATCCTCATAAATCTTGCCCTCATTCACCTGAAGCGGGCACTCTTTCACACGTGATACCGTCTGCATTAGTTCGCCCAGTTGTTCTACTGAGGCGCCGTTCTCTATCATACGCGCTATCTCCGGTATGGTGCGTTCGCCCATGCCATAGGATATTATATCGGCGTCGCAGTCAAGCAATATGGATGGCTGCAGACAGTCCTTCCAGTAATCATAGTGTGACAGTCGGCGCATTGAAGCCTCGATACCGCCTGCTATGATAGGGGTGGAAGGAAACAGCCGGCGCAGTATGGCGGAATATACTACCGTAGGATAATCCGGACGTGCGCCGTGCCGGTCGCCTGGTGTAAAGGCATCATCGCTGCGGCGGCGCCGGCCGGCAGTGTAATGGTTCACCATTGAGTCCATGGCACCTGCCGATACGCCGAAGAATAGGCGTGGTGCGCCGAATTTCTTGAAATCGCGCAGATCGTCCTGCCAGTTAGGTTGTGGTACGATGGCCACGTTGTAACCGGCGGCTTGAAGTGTGCGGCCTATTACAGCTGCTCCAAACGATGGATGATCGACATATGCGTCTCCCGAGAACAGAACCACATCCACGTGGTCCCATCCCAGGGCTTTCATCTCCTTGACACTTGTCGGGAGAAAGGGGTATGGCTTGTTGCTCATGATTCCGGATCTGTTTCTGTCATGCCAGCGAGTTTTTCCTCCATTGCGAGTATCTCGTCACGCAGTCTCGCGGCTTCGATGAATTCCATTTTGCGGGCACATTCCACCATCTCGCTCCGTCGTTTGCTGATGAGTTTCTGCAACGCATCGGCCGAGAGATACGACATGACTGGATCGGCTGCGAGATCAACTTTTGTGGAATATTCGGAAGCATAGGGCACAGGCTGTGCATGTCCGGCGCCGGTTTTGGCTTTTCCGCTTTGTCTTCCTCCTCCCTTCGAGAGGGAGTCGGGCGTATCGAATCCAATAATGGCATTGCGCGCTTTGACAATGGCCTGCGGCGTTATACCGTGCTCTTCATTATAAGCCAGCTGAAGTTCTCTACGGCGTGCAGTCTCGTCAATGGTCTGCTGCATCGAATCAGTGATCTTGTCGGCATACATGATGACGGTACCGTTGAGGTTGCGTGCGGCACGTCCCACTGTCTGTGTAAGAGACCGGTGTGACCGCAGGAATCCCTCTTTATCAGCATCGAGTATGGCCACCAGCGATACTTCGGGTAGATCCAGACCCTCGCGAAGAAGATTGACGCCTATCAGCACATCAAATTCTCCCGACCGGAGTCCGTCGAGGATCTTTATTCGGTCGAGAGTATCCACATCGCTGTGTATGTAAGCCGTCTTGATGCGCAGACGGGTGAGGTAGTCGTTGAGCTCTTCGGCCATTCTTTTGGTCAGAGTGGTCACGAGTACACGCTCCCTGCGCTCTATGCGAAGATTGATCTCGTGGAGCAGATCGTCAATCTGATTGAGAGATGGCCGCACCTCGATCAATGGATCGAGCAGACCTGTCGGACGGATGATCTGTTCTACCACGACACCTTCGCATTTCTCAAGTTCATAGTCGGCGGGAGTGGCGCTGACATAAAGTACCTGAGGAGTCAGCTTCTCGAACTCCTCAAATCTCAGAGGCCTGTTGTCCAGTGCGGCCGACAGACGGAAGCCGTATTCCACAAGATTCATCTTGCGCGATAGATCACCGCCATACATGGCGTGGCACTGCGGGAGCGTCACGTGGCTCTCATCGATGATGGTCAGGAAGTCCTTCGGGAAATAGTCCAGCAGGCAGAATGGACGCATGCCAGGACGTCGGCCATCGAAATATCGTGAATAGTTCTCTATGCCGGAGCAGTGTCCAACCTCGCGCAGCATCTCCACATCATAGGTGACGCGCTCAAGGAGACGTTTGGCCTCGAGTTCCTTCCCTTCACGGAAGAAGTTGTTGTACTGCTCGCCGAGATCAAGTTCTATCTGCCCTATGGCTGTGCCCATTCGCTCGGGAGTGGTGACGAAGAGATTGGCGGGATATATCTGGAAAATATCGTGGTTGCCGAGCGATGTGTTGTCCTCCGGATGTAGGGTCTTTATGGATTCGATCTCATCGCCCCAGAATGTGACCCGCACTATGATCTCCTCATAGGCAAGACGGATATCCACCGTGTCACCTTTCACCCGGAAGGTGCCGCGCGACAATTCCACTTCGTTGCGGGAGTACAGCGCACCCACGAGATCTCTCAGAAACTTGTTGCGGGCTATCTTCTGTCCCACTTTGAGCTGCACCACGTTGCTGTCAAAATCTTCGGGGTTGCCCATACCGTAGAGACAGGACACTGATGATACCACTACGATATCCTTGCGTCCGGACAGTAGGGCCGAGACGGTGGATAGCCGCAATTTCTCTATCTCATCGTTGATCATGAGATCCTTCTCTATGTACTTGTCAACCGTGGGGATGTATGCTTCCGGCTGATAATAGTCGTAATACGAAACGAAGTATTGCACCGAATTCTCCGGAAAGAAGTTTTTGAACTCTCCGTAGAGCTGGGCGGCAAGGGTTTTGTTATGGCTGAGGATAAGGGTGGGTTTACCCACGCGCTCTATCACGTTGGCCATGGTGAAAGTTTTGCCCGATCCGGTTACACCGAGCAGGGTCTGAGCCTTCTCTCCGGCCATTATGCCGTTGACAAGGCTCTCTATGGCTTGTGGCTGGTCGCCTGTGGGTTTGTATTGTGAAGAAAGATGGAATTCCATAATCCTGCAAAATTACGCAATTTCAGAGATTATGTCAAGAATAATTTACACAGATATTCCATCTTTATAATCCTGTTAATGGATCTCGTTGCCATTTATTTTGTAAGTAAGTACTTCATAAATGGTAATCTTCTGGTAATTGCGGATTTTACTTTGTCTCCAAAATATTGACATAGTCCGAGATGTGTTTCGACTGTAATTTTTGACCATCCATAGCGACAACGCCTGACTGCTTGTTCTGGCGTTTGATTTAAAATCTGAATATATGTGTCAGTAAATTTTTCAACCGGATTTTCTGGTGTATTGAAAATAGGCTGTGAAAGCATATCCGGATGTCGAGATGCTTCATGCTTTTATGAATAGCTTTTTAGCCGTCTTGAAGAATCCATATTTCATAAGGGTGCGAAATGCCGACTCTCCTGCAGATACCGTCTTGTGATTAGTGAGCGATTTTCTTATCCACTTGTCTTGGATATATTTTTTAGGGGTGACAAGATCATTGTTTACGATAAACCGTCGGAGCATGCTGATGTATTGGGGATACACAAATTCATCTATCTCAATAGCAAGCTCCGACGCAAACCATTCGGTCATATCCTTATGCAGACGGATATAGTTGACCAGCATATCCTCTCCTATTTTTGACGTCTCTGATCCCGGACGATGAATATAATTATATATGTGGCTGTTTTTCCAACTTACAGTGTCGCAATATTGAATGTATCGGAATACGAAATCAGCATCTTCCAGTAATCGTATATCCGGTATGGAGAGATTGTTATTATGTATTATATCAAGTGAAAAAAGCTTATTCCAGAACGGACACATTGTACCACATTTGAATATGGATGCAAATTCCTTCGAGCTACTGAGATTCTTGAACTGGATTATGTCATCATCTTTAGCTATTCGATCTTTCCATTCACCATATTTTGGGAAGGGCATACACATCTTCAAATCTCCGTCTAAGGAGGTCAGTTGTGATAGGAATGATGGTTCGACATAGTCATCACTGTCGATAAATGTTACCCATTTCGAATCAGGATGGCAATGCATCAGCCCGAAGTTTCGGGCTGATGCCGGCCCTCCGTTCTCCTTTGTAAGAATAGTCACCCTCCCGGCCTTGTTGTAATTATTGACAATAGAGAGTGAGTTATCTGTTGAACCGTCATTGACAACAATGATTTCATATCTTCCGTCATAATTCTGATTGATTATGGCGTCAAGACATCGGATTATTGTTGACTCCGAATTATACATCGGAATAATAATAGAAATCATACGTTATGAATAGTTTATAGGTTCATTCAGATAAAATTACTGACTATCCCTCACATATATGCCTACATCATCTCACGAGATGTTTGGCCGCGGACGATCCCTGTTTCAGGACATATATCCCTCGGGCGAGCATCGCTGATGAAAGTGATGGATAGGTGCCGAGGCAGCGTCCGGAGAGATCGTAGACTGTAAGCGTTTCATCTGGATCTATGGCTGCATTCCCTACGGAGATATCCTTGATGCCGCTGTCACTGATCATCGACTGGATGTCGACCGATGTACAGGACGGGAACGTCAGGTGGAGTTCCGGCCCGGGGTATTCTGTAGTGGTCGAGGATGTTCCGTTGGTTACAGTAACCTTCCATCCGGCTATGGCTTTGGTGTCGTCCGCTGTGCTTCCGCTTATGTTCAGATCGCGTCCCTGGAAGAATTTTCCGTTGAAACTGCGGTTGTTGACCGGTATGCCGTTGACCGTCAGCGACAGTATGTCCTTCCGGCCTTTGTCGATGGTGAGAGGGAGCGGCTTGCCGAGCTTATAATAATCAGCTACGAATGTAAGGAATGCCGGAGTACGTGTCCCTATCCATCGCTTTATAAAACTTACCTCTTCATTGTAATTCGGCCACCATTCGTTGAATAGTTTCCTGTGGTATGGATATTCGTAGGCTATGACATTGCGCATTTCGTCGAGCGTATTGTTGGTATACTGTGCATTGAGAAAATCGCCGACATATACTGCACACCGGTCGATGAACATCTGCTTGAATTCATCGATCTCCATAAGGCGTCTGAACAGGCGGGTGCCTTCCCAGGTGTTGCCCCATGCGAAATCCTGATCGTAATTATTATCATTGATCCAGGCTATCGTATTGTAGCTTGCCGTGCGTCCGTAAAGACCGAGTCCGAAGTCTGCGTCTTTTGCTATCCATCTCCAGCGGCCTCCGTCGGCTATCGGGCGCCACATCACGATATTGTTGGCAGGAAAGTCCTTGTTGTCATAGAAGAGGTTCATGATGACAAGGTTGGCGAACTCACCGGTATCCATCCACTGTTCATATTCCGCAAGGGTATGTCCGTGTCCACTGTAGAATTCCTTGAAGGCGTTATAGTTATCCCATGAGCCCTCTTTGAGTTCCCACCAGTTCTCGAACATGTCGATATCCTCCAGCTCATCGTAGAATGTGTATATATGATCCTCATTTGAGCGCGGACGTATGTTCAGTATCCCCTTGTACTCCCCGTTCAGCATATATATGACGGGCTGCCACGGTTGCCAGTCGAGGTCAGTGTTGCGGCCCATGATCCGTTGGATCAGTGCGTCTCTGAAATACAGATAGTCGAAATCGTTGCCGGAATTGCGCAGCTCGAACGACTTCCATTCGTTTCGGCCGGGGGCATCTTCGGGGAAGAACTCGTGGAAGAAACGTTTCGTACCGAATCGCTTGTTGGCATATATGGCAAGCGACTTAAGAGGGTTGGTTCGTGTTGCACCTCCCTTTATGCGTGTTTCACACAACTGGTTTATCACACTTTCCTCCCCGGGTTTCTCAAACAGTTCTATGTTGACAGGGCGGCGCCAGTTTTTCAGATAATTCTCCCCGGCATATATGCCTATTTTGGGATCACTGAAATAGCGGTCGTCTGTCACCATGGATACGATCGGGAGAGTCATCTCGCGAGGGAAGAAGATATAACTCTGTACGGTGGAGCGCGGTGTGAGATATCCGTCGCACATGGCCACGGCACGTATGGTCGTTGTCTTGTCTATGCGTATAGCTCCGTTGGCGGTCGGAGAAGAGGCGGTTGGTTCTGTACCGTCGGTGGTGTAGTGGACGGTAGTCCCTTCCGGAGCATCGGCCGGGAGGGAGATGGTCAGCTGCAGCGGATCGGTGCTGACGCGTCCTGGCGTGGAGAAGATAGGCTCGCCAAGTATATCTTTGATGATCCGTCCGCAGTTTGATGCGCCGGGGGTAGGCGTGGCCATATAGCCCCATGTGTCTGATCCGTCGGTCTGACGCCCGTAGGCTATGTTTGGTGCCGGCTGTTTCTTCATGCCTTCGATCATATCGACCACTACGCCATCCTTGAATAGATATATGGCTCCGTCCTTGCCCGACTCAAGACGAAAGTCCGCATGGAGCCCCTCGCCCTGTTTGTCGCAATATACAATCATATATCCACCGGCAGGTATGGTTTTGGCCGGGAGTGCATAGGCCTTGGAGGGTTTGTTTTTGTTGCATACGGAATACCCTGCCAGGCTTACCGGAGATGTGGTGGGATTGTGCAGCTCGAGCCACGAGTCAGGAAATTCATTGAGATCATCCATTATGCAATCTATGTTTGACTGCATCAGCTCGTTGATGATGATCTGTGCGTTGGTCTGAGGGATACATCCGGCTATGATGGATGTGAGAAGCAGTGGTCGGATAGCTTTCATGGTAGGTCTGTAGGTGTGTAGGTGGATGAAGGGGTGGTGTTGTATGCTTAGGATGACAGATAGTTGGAAAAATGCCAGATGGCTATTCCTCCTGACACTGATACGTTCAACGAATGTTTTGTCCCGTGTTGCGGTATCTCGAGGCATATGTCGCACTGGTTGACTATACTCTGCTCCACTCCGTTTACTTCGTGCCCGAGCACGAGAGCATAGCGTCTGCCTTGCTGGGGCTTGAAGTCCTGAAGTTCGATACTGCCTTTCACCTGCTCGAGGCAGCATAGTGTATAACCGTCATTCTGCAGGGCCATGATGCACTCCTCCGTAGTAGGAAAATATCTCCATTCTACGGACTCCTCCGCGCCGAGGGCCGTCTTATGTATTTCGGCCGAGGGTGGGGTAGCGCTGATGCCGCATAGCATCACCCTCTCTACGGCAAACGCGTCGCATGTCCGGAATATGGCTCCGATATTGTTGAGTGACCGGACATTATCAAGCACGACTGTTAGTCTTATCTTGGGTTGCCGCTTGAAGTGCTCCAGGTCGGGACGGTTCAGATCCCAGATCGTTTTCTTTTCCATAGACTATAATACAGACGTGAGATCAGCGGCGCTTCCTGCGTGCGGGTTTCTTTGTCGATTTGTTTTTTGCGGATGAAGCCTTGGACGTCTTCTTTGTTTTGCCATTTACGGCTGCACCACCCTTGGCAGGGATCTTGAGTTTCTGGCCTATCTGGATGGCAGTGCTGTTTTTCATGCCGTTGGCAGCCTGGATTGCAGCGACAGTGGTTCCGTAGCGCTTGGCCAGACGCTCCAGAGTGTCACCTTTCTTCACATTGTGGGTTGTGGTCTTGGGGGTGACAGTACGCTGTGCGGTGGTCTTTGACTTCTCCGGAGCCTTTGATGTGGACTCAGCCGCCGTTGTGTTTCTTGTGCTTGCAGCTGAGGCCGTAGCTGGAGTGTCCTCCTTGAGTGTCGAGGGGTTCACCTGTGCTATCTCAGGCGCGGCCTGTACTTTGATCTCCTCGGGTGTCACACGCTCTATCACTTGGATGGTGAGTTTGTCTCCTTCCTTTACTTTGCCGCGGCGCAGCTTGTTCCATCGCTTGATGTCGGTAGCCGAGACTCCGTAGCTACGGGCTATGTCGCGAATGTTTTCGCCACGGCCTACCACATGTGTCTTGGTGATTGTCTTTTCAGTTAGAGCCGAGGCATCGGCTATCTCATTGTTTACGTCAGCATTGGTCGTCTGCGTGCTCGCAAGTGCAAGATTGGCACGGCCGCCGTCACTCGCTATCAAGGGCTGCTCTTCAACCGATGTCTCGCCGGCCGGCTCGGCATGCGACCGGCGCGCGTAGAGGTCGCGGTCATAGTCCAGAATCCGCTTTTCGCTCATTATGTAGCTGAGACACTGCTGTGTGGGAAGTGTGAGCGCATAAGGCCGGTAGTCGCCGGGTATGATGTCTTTGCGGAACTGTGGGTTGAGCATCCTTATCTCATCGATCGGGATGTTGAGCACCGATGATATCTGATTGAAATGCACATAGTTCTTCACCATTATGGTGTCGGTGGTGAGCTGACGCTTCACAACAGTGGGGGTGATACCGTGCTTGCGGTAATAGTTCATCACATAGTTGGCGGCGATGAATGCCGGCACATAGCCGCGTGTCTCCTGGGGGAGATAGTTGTATATATCCCAGAAATCTTTTTTCTCCCCGCTGTCTCCGCCGGCGCGGCGCAGAGCCTTGTTCACATTGCCGGGACCGCAGTTGTAGGCGGCTATGGCAAGCGACCAGTCATTGTATATATCATGAAGCTGCTTCAGGTAGCGGGCGGCATTGCGCGACGAGATCCGTGGATCGCGGCGTTCATCCACAAGGGTGTTTACCTCCATGCCGAGCCCTTTGGCCGTGGCCGGCATGAATTGCCACAGACCGACAGCACCCGCTCTCGATACGGCGTTGGGATTTATGGCCGACTCGATGACGGGCAGATACTCGAGCTCCAGAGGCATACCCTCTTTCAGGAGTTCCTCCTCGAAGAATTTGCCATAATAGTTGTGCAGGGCGAGCATATTGGCCACGAGTCCGCGGCGCTTGGTCAGATACATATCTATATACTTGCCCACTATGCTGTTGTAAGGCAGTTCTATCTCGGTGGGTAGTTTGGTGAGTCGCTTTTCGTACTCGGCTGCCGATGCAGTATGGTTCTCGCCTGTATCCGATCCGGGCACCACATAATTCTTGAGATAGAAATTCTCTTCAAGAAGTCTTGTCTGGGTTTCGAAGCTTTCAGGTGCGATGATATTGTCATCCGTTATCGAATGACTGAGATCGAGTATTGACGACGCGGCAATAGCCGGAACAGGCAGAGATAAGAGTATGGTGAGTATATATGTTGCAGTCTTTTTCATCTTTCAGAAATTAAAGGCCCATTGCAGCCCTACGGCTGGAAGCGATTTGAGCGAGCGGGAGTCGGTGGGGATGACAGCCGGAGCCATGTCTACCGAGAGTCCGGGAGATATGTCGAAATGGGCGAGTTGAGCATCGACATATGCATCGATTATCGCCACGACATAGACACCTATCATACACAATATACATAGATCGCGGTTGCGTCTGTAGAAATTCTTGCGTGTGCGCAGCAGATTGGTGAGATATGTCTTGTCGAACGAGTCCACATCGACACCCGGAGCGAAGAAGTCCTTGTAGCTCTCGGTGGTCGGGTCGTTGTCCATAATGTCACTGTAGGCGGTGGTATAGTCCTTCAGCATGGTGTTGTTCCATGATGTGGCATAGCCGAGGCCCATGAAGGCTCCCACAACGATAGGGAGTTTCCAGTAACGGCGGTTGTATAGCTGGCCCAGACCTGGAAACAGTGCGGACATCCATACAGCCCTTGTCGGATCAGGATTGAATCTGTATTTCACCTCCTCAGCCTGTGGGGCGTTGACGATAGCCAATGTGTCGACCGGAGTCAGCACCGGCGATGGCCCGGCAGCGTTGAGGCTGTCGCCCACTACATAGGCGGGCAATGGTATGGCCTCTGTGCCCACCGGTATCGTGTCTGGCATTTCCGCTACCGGCGAGGTAGGCCTGTGGGTAGGTCTCGACGGTTTTACCGGAGCGTTTTGAGAAAAAATGTTAATCGAGCATGCCAACATAGCCGCAACCAATGCCGGTCGCAGCATATGCAGACGGGAATGTATGATTACCGAAATGTCGGATAATGATTGCATTTAAATCTAATGAATTGATATTCCGAGAGTAACCTGCCATAATGCATCGCATGGCATAGCCCTCTGCGGACTGCTCATTGCTTTGCAGTGTCAAAGATAGCAATTAATCTTTGAAGTTCATCATCATTTTTGAAGGAGAAGGAGATTTTACCTTTCCCTGTGCTGTCACACTGTACTTTGACAGGCGTGGAGAAGCGTTGCGAAAGGTGATTCCTTAAAATATCAAAATCTTTGTTGGAAAATGTTCCCCTGTTTGATGGCTGCTCCTCTTCACCGGATGTCCCTTGCTGATATTTTTTGGCGAGTTCCTCCACTTTTCTTACCGAAAGTCCATGGCGGATTGTCTCATTGTAAAGACGTAGTTGCAGCTTTGGATCATCCACACCGAGGATAGCTCTCGCATGCCCCATGTCGATGCGCTTATCGCGCAGCCCGAGCTGTACTTCGGCTGGCAGACGGAGCAGACGCAGAAAATTGGCTATGGTAGCACGTTTCTTGCCTATGCGTTCGCTCAGACGATCCTGCGTTAGATTGTACCGGTCTATGAGCTTCTTGAATGTCAGAGCCACCTCTATGGCGTTGAGATCTTCGCGCTGTATGTTCTCGATAAGAGCCATCTCGGTGAGCTCGCTGTCGTTGGCCGTGCGTATATAGGCTGGCACAGAACTCAGACCTGCCAGTTTTGCAGCTCTGTAGCGCCTCTCGCCGGCTATGATCTGATAGGAGTCGGGTCCCGTCTTACGCAGTGACAGCGGTTGGATGATACCGAGCTCCACTATGGAACGGGCAAGTTCGGAAAGAGCTTCCTCGTCAAAATCCGTACGGGGTTGCTCTGGGTTAGGGGAGATCCGTGAGATCTCTATCTCATTAATAGCCGAGGCATCGCGGGCAGGAGTGTCGTCCATCGCTATCAGCGAGTCAAGACCGCGGCCCAAGGCGGGACGTTTTGGAAGTGCCATGATGGATTACAATGAATTTTTGGCTATGAGTTCTTTGGCAAGGGCAGTATGCGACGTTGCACCTCTCGACAGAGGATCGTAGAGCAATACGGGAAGTCCATGGCTCGGCGCTTCGCTCAGACGGATGTTGCGGGGAATGACCGTATCGAAGACCATTGTGCCGAAATGCCCCTTGAGCTCATCATAAATCTGATTGGCCAACCTCAGACGGGCATCATACATCGTCAGCAGAAAGCCTTCGATATCAAGCTGAGGATTAAGCTTGGACTTTATGATACGTATCGTGTTGAGAAGTTTTGTGATCCCCTCGAGCGCGAAATATTCGGCCTGGACAGGTATTATCACAGAGTCAGCCGCCGTAAGGGCATTGACCGTGATGAGTCCGAGCGATGGAGAGCAGTCGATGAGTATGAAATCGTACTTGTCCTTCAGTGGTGCGATTGCCCTCTTGAGTACATTCTCGCGCGACGGACGGTTGATCAGTTCTATCTCGGCCCCGGCGAGATCTATGCGCGAGCCAACGAGGTCAAGCCCCTCGCAGCATGTGGCCACCTGTGATCCCTCCATGGGATAATCATCGACAAGACACTCATATATCGACGATGGCATCGTCTTTGGATCTATGCCATAACCGGATGTGGCGTTGGCCTGGGGGTCAGCGTCGATGATCAGAGTCCGTTTGCCCTCTCCGGCCAGAGAGGCGGCCAGATTTATGGTGGTGGTGGTCTTTCCGACGCCACCTTTTTGGTTAGCTATCGCAATGATTTTGCCCATACTATGCAATTGAACAGGTGCCGGTTGGCAACTATCTGTGTTGATAGATGTATATCCGGCATTTCAGAGCGCAAAGTAACCAAAAAATATCGGAAAAGCAACGATTATACATGACAAAACGTGTTAAAATGTTGAAAACTCATCAAGAAACTTTTGCAAATAGCAAATAAATTTCTAACTTTGCACCACGAAAGACCCATACGGGGTTATTCATCTCCTCCCTCCCCACATTTTAATAACAAAAAAGGTCCGGTAGCTCAGCTGGATAGAGCATCTGCCTTCTAAGCAGACGGTCCCGCGTTCGAATCGCGGCCGGATCACAGATGAATAATACACTCTGAATAAGCTGATTAAACGAGTTTATTTAGAGTGTTTTTATATGCTGAAAACGGTATCTCAAAGCCGGGCATGAGATCGTTGCGGGGCATCCCGCCGTACAGGAAATTAACTTTAGTATAAATTTCGTTATAAATAGCTGCTGGCTTGAAACGTACGATAGGCATAATTACAGGATATAAAAAGTGAGGTGGCGTAGACCTATTTTGCGACCTCTTCTCTTTTGGTAGTATGCTCTCCACATGAGCACTATTTCTGTAGAAATGATGCTTTTTATTTCTTAAATACTAAAAAAATACCCTATGGATACACCACCGGTGATAAACGGACACAATAAGCAGGAATATCCCCCGATGCATACTGCCGAACATCTGCTCAACGGAGAGATGGCCCGGCGGTATGGCCATGGCCGTGCCTTCAGCGCGCACATCGAACGTAAGAAATCAAAGCTCGACTATCATTTACCGGCCGGACTGTCCGATGAGGAGCTTAGATCGCTGGAGAGCTACATCAACGGTGTGATAGGTGAGAATGTGGCGGTGACCGAGGAATACATCACTCAGGCAGAGGCAATGGACAGATTTGACATGAGCCGGCTCCCGGATGGTGCATCCGATACGCTCAGAGTAGTTCATATAGGCACTTATGACCAGTGTCTGTGTGCCGGCAGTCATGTGGGGCGTACAGGCGAGATAGGAACATTCCGCATCACCAGTGCCCGTTGGCAGGATGGAGTGCAGCGCATTGTATTCAAGCTTGGCTGACGGGTCGACAGCATATCATACGGATTAATTACCCGCGCGATGAACTATATATTTGATTTTGATGGCACATTGATGGATACATCAGGTGTCATACTCTCCACCATCAAGGCTACTATCCGGGAGATGGGGCTGCCATTGAAGACAGATGTTGAGTGCCGGTCTATAATCGGTATCCGCACTGACGAGGCCGGAAAGTATCTCTATCCCGATCTTGAGATCTCCAATAAGGAGTTTGCAAGAGTTTTCCGGGCCAATTACGACTTGCTGAAAAAGGATTCACACGAGCAGACCTTCCCGGGAGTCTTGTCGACGCTCAGTCAGCTCCGCGCCGGTGGGGCCGGGCTTGCCATCGCTTCAAGCCGCCGCATGGCATCATTGACCGACTATCTGGACGGACTCGGTATCAGAGACTGGTTTGCCATGGTGGTAGGTGCCGATAGCGTCACCCACGGTAAACCCGATCCGGAACCTGTACTGACAGTACTCCGTGCCCTTGGCTGGAATGCCGACGACACCTTAGTAGTTGGCGATGCGGATGTCGACATAATGATGGGCAATGCCGCAGGATGCAGGACATGTGCCGTGACATATGGCAACGGTTCCATGCCCTCACTTCAGAAAGCAGCTCCCGATTTCATGATTGATGACTTTACACTGATACCCGACATTAAATAGCAGCGCATATGCTATTCACATATTGCATTGGTGATTTTGCTGCGCGGGTTCAGTGGTGATTGGTCGCATAGTTCCAGATCTTTCACCATGTGCAGTGTCCCTTGCTTGTATTTCTGAAAATGCTTTGATGCTATGTGCTGTCTGTAGGCTTCCTGCGAGGAATATGACTCAAGAATCGTGATGTGGCATGAGTCTGCTTTGTCCTGTATGGCATACATTGTCAGAACTCCGGGTTCGGTTTGCAGTGATATCTCGCCAACCTCAATGGCATATTCAAGATACTTCTGCAAATACTCCGGATAGACCTGTATCTTTGACAGACGCACTATTCCGTCTTCGGCCATGGGTAGTTTTTCGGCGTCCATTACTTCTGCATTGGTTGTTCTATTGTCACTGTCAGTGCATACCTGTCCGCATGCGGTAGACATCATCACCGCCATCAGGAATAGAGATCTCATGTTATTTCTTGCCATATTTTCTTTCAAAGAGGTCGAAGTGCTCCTCTCCCCATCTCATCATCGCATCGATAATCGGGGTAAGTGACTTGCCGAGGTCTGTTATACGGTATTCTGAGCGTGGCGGTAGTTCCGGATATATTTTCTTGACAACGAGACCGTCCTCCACCATCTCCTTAAGTTGAATGTCGAGTACCCGCGGAGCGGCCTCCGGCAGCTGTTTGTGTATCTCGCTCGGACGCATTGCCTCGCCCGAGCGCAACTCGTCAAGTATGCATGATTTCCATTTCGACTCTATAAGGCTCATTGTCAATCTTAGCGGACAGTCAAGATCAACTGGTATCTTTTTCTCGTATCCCATTGCGTTATGTCATTTTTATTGATGTGCAAAGTTAGCGAATATATCTGGGAATCAGAATACCGAAAAAATTTTCGGTATATGAATAATTTTTCGGTACTTGACTCAGGTTTGTTATCATTGTAATTTTGTGACCGGAATAATCAATACAAAAATTACATATACAAGTTATGAGAGACGAGATCAAGGAATACGGGGCGGTGGCAGCAGCCGCTGAGAAGTTTGTAAAGAGTGTGGCCGAGGGCAACAGCGCCTATGCAAAGGAACTTTTCACAGATGACGCCGTGCTGTTCGGCATGCTTGATGGAGTGCTGGAGCACGGATCCATCAGCCAGTTCTACCGCAATGTGGACAGCGTAGGAGCCGGCGACAACTTCAAGGCTCGGATTGATGTCCTTGCCGTTGAGGAGACCGTGGCTGTGGTGCGCGTTCTCGAGGAGGGATGGGGTGGTCGTATTGACTTCACTGACTTCCTCCTGCTGCTGAAACTCAACGGAGAATGGAAATGTGTGGCCAAGGCCTACAATCAGAACTCAAATACCATAAGCAAATGAAGATAGTCGTACTTAACGGCAGCCCGCGGCGCAATGGCAACACTGCTGCCATGGTGTCTGCTTTCATTGAGGCTGCCGAGGCCAAGGGGCACGAAATAGTGAGGTTTGATGCCGCGATGATGAATATCGGTGGCTGTCGGGACTGCTGCACATGCTTCAAGACCGGAAAGGCATGTTCCTTTGATGATGATTTCAATATTATAGCGCCACATATCCTCGATGCCGGCGCTGTAGTGTTTGCGATGCCTGTCTATTGGTATTCGATACCCGCCCAGCTGAAAGGTGTGATAGACCGTCTGTTCTCATTCATGGTGGCCGAAAAGCCGATTGCCGGAAAGAAATGCGGATTGATCACCTGCTGCGAGGAGAACGACATGTCTGTTATGGACGGTGTACGTATACCCATGGAGCGCACAGTTAACCTGCTGAAATGGGACATGGTGGGAGAGGTCCTCGTACCGGGTGTGTTCAACGTGGGTGACATCGCGCAGACTGATGGATGCGCACAGGCTGCCGCACTTGCCGGAAAATTCTGAACATACGTGATCGTACCCTGATTATCGCAGTTCCCTAAAGCGTTATCTTCATCTCAATGAATAGGTAAAAAAAGGGATCAGCGGACAGAAACGGTTGGTGAGGACACAACGCACCCGCGATAGCGGGTGTCCAGCCAATAGCGGCGGGTGGCATCACCCGCCGACCCTTGATCATTAAGGATTTGTGGACCCGCATGCGCGGGTCACCGGTGGTACGATACAAACTGAAGAAGGGACTGCCTACCGGGCCGTTGACATGGCGGTAGACCTACATGACAACGGTGCATATCTTATTCTCGAGGACAGCAATGGCCAACGGCTGAAAGGTATACCATACGGGCATGTCGTAGCCGGATTTGTCGCTAAGGAACGTGTTGACAGCCTTATCTCCCGATATGGAAAAGACGATGGCGAAAAAATTGCATTTCAGCATGTGGCCGAGGGGATGACGAAAGCAATGCTCGTTGAAGCGTTTGGCGATCCGATAAAAAGAGAGCAGACCACATACGATGGAAAACCGGCCGAGATATGGAGATATCCGGAGGGATACAACATCGGTGTGCAGAATGGCAAGGTAGTATCTGTCCGTAAAAATTCATATTATTGGTAGATTTTAATTGGATTTGTTTTTGGATTTCCCCGGTTGGTACAGGCTTCGATTCATAAATATTTTGTAATTTCGCAATTGGACTGACATCGGTCTGTCCGCGACATCTTAAAAAATCAGAAGCAAACATAATTAAAAAGAATGAAGCCTTACTACACACTTATCCTCCCGATTCTTTCCTCCCTCAGCTTTTTTATGACTGCATGCAGTGATGACGATGAACCGAATATCCCCGACAATGCAATAACGGTCAACCTGATGAACAGTGACAACGGAGGGACAACAATAGGAGAATCGGATGTGCATATCAATGCATCAAACAATTTCCAATCGTCCTATTGCGGCATAGTTGACTTGGGCCGTAAAGGTAACTTCAATCAAAATCCCGATCTTTCGCAGATCGCTCGCGAGGTGGCAGTCTCTCCGGGAAATTTCTATCAGATTGTCATGGCTGGAGATATTAAAGAGATCGCCGGTGCACGGGCTTTCCCTGTCACTGGGACATACTATAATCTATACGTCGACTCTTGGATCTACGATAGAGACAAAGCCATAAGCGGCGCCAAGGTGCGATATGCTGAGTGCACGCCCACTCCCGTAAATATTCCGGAATGGGATACGTCTTATCCCATATTTTTGAAATCATGGGATGATGGTAGATCTGGAGAGCATGCCACCTACACGTTTGACAAGAAAGTCAAGATAGGTACCAATTATGATATTTATGATGCCGTTGGGTCAGATCTGTGTAGAAGTCTGACAGTTAAAATCATAGACAACAAGATTGAATTCTCCAACACCTCTTATACCCCTGGCGGAAAAGCAGAAGTGATGATGTATGTAAGACAGGAAAGCCTCTATACAAGAGTGCATTTCCTCGTAAGTTCATCTATCTGAACCAATTATACCGCTATACAGAAAGACGAATAAAGATCAAAAGTGACAGAGAGTGTTAATTGTCAGAGCGACAATCAATGATTCTCTGTCACTTTTGATCTTTATTCGTCCTTCTGCGGTCTGTCACTGATGTGACATGACCACGGCCGGATGATTAGCGCTGCACGCGACCGTTGGCGTTGCCACCGGCGAGAGAGTTGACCTCATCCACGCTTACAAGGTTGAAGTCACCGGGGATGGTGTGCTTCAGAGCGGATGCTGCTACGGCAAACTCGAGTGCGTCAGCCTGGTTGGGCATGGTGAGCAGACCGTGGATGATACCGCCGGAGAAGGAGTCACCGCCACCTACACGGTCAATGATGGGATTGATGTCATAGCGCTTGCTCTCGTAGAACTCCTCGCCATTGTAGATCATAGCCTTCCAGCCATTGTGGGTGGCGGAATAGCTCTCACGGAGGGTGGAGATCACATACTTGAAGTCAAACTCCTTGGCCATGGCCTTGAAAATGCCCTTGTATCCTTCGGCATTGGTTTCGCCGCCTTCTACGTCGGCATCGGGTTTGAAGCCGAGGCAGAGCTCTGCGTCCTCCTCGTTGCCGATGCACACATCGACATACTTCATGAGCGGACGCATGATGGACTGAGCTTTCTCCTTTGTCCACAGTTTCTTGCGGAAGTTGAGGTCAACGCTGACAGTCACGCCGTGACGCTTTGCAGCCTCGCAGGCAAGGCGGGTGAGCTCGGCAGCCTTGTCAGAGATAGCGGGGGTGATACCGCTCCAGTGGAACCAGTCGGCGCCCTCCATGATCTTGTCGAAGTCGAAGTCGGCAGGATCTGCCTCAGAGATGGCGGAGTTGGCACGGTCATAGATGACTTTCGAGGGACGCATGGATGCGCCGGTCTCGCAATAGTAGATGCCCACACGGTCTCCACCGCGTGCGATATGCTCGGTGTGTACGCCGTAACGACGGAGTGCGTTCACAGCGGCCTGACCGATCTCATGTTTGGGAAGTTTGGATACGAAATAAGCGTCATGTCCATAGTTGGCACATGAAACGGCTACGTTGGCCTCGCCGCCACCCCAGATGACGTCGAAATTGTCAACCTGTACAAAGCGGTTGTTGCCGGCGGGCGAAAGGCGGAGCATGATCTCGCCAAGTGTTACTACTTTCATTGGTAAAATTTTGATTATTAAGGGTTGATTTATTGATTTTTGCTATTCTTATATCAGGTCAGGGTGGTATTGCTTATGATTTTCTCGAAAGCCTCCGACATTGCCTTGGCGGCTCTGCGTCCGTCGCCCATGGCAAGGATGACGGTGGATGCGCCACGCACTATGTCACCGCCGGCATATACAGATGGCATCTTAGACTTTCCGCTCTCGGCATCGACCACGATCATACCTTTGCGCGTCAGCTCTATATCCTCGGTGAGAGCCGGCGGATTGGGAAGATAGCCTACACACACCACCGCCAGATCTATCTCGATCTCCTCGATGGCTCCGGGTATCTCCTCCGGTGTGCGTCGGCCTGACTCATCAGGCTCGCCGAGTCTCATCTTCTGGAGCTTCACTCCGCATAGCATACCCTTGTCGTCTGCTATATACTCCACGGGATTATGGAGCGTGAGGAATTCCACTCCCTCTTCCTGGGCATGGCGCACTTCCTCCGCACGGGCCGGGATCTCATCCTGTCCACGGCGGTAGATGATCATGGCACGTTCCGCTCCGAGTCTCCGGGCGGCGCGGACAGCATCCATCGCAGTATTGCCGGCTCCGATCACAGCCACGCGGCGGCGCTTGAGCGACATCACATTCTGTCCATATATCTCATGATGGGCCAGATTGTAGCGTATGAGATACTCATTGGCGGTCATCACTCCGGGCAGGTTTTCACCTTTTATGCCCATGAAGCGGGGTTTTCCAGCTCCGGTGGCCACATAGATCCCTTTGAATCCTCTGGCGTGAAGATCCTCGTAGGGGAGGGTAGTGCCGACGAAACAGTTCTTCTCGAATTTCACTCCGAGATTGGCCACTCGGGCTATCTCGGCGTTGACCACGTCCTTCGGCAGGCAAAATTCGGGAATACCATATTTCAGCACACCGCCCAGGCGGTCAAGAGCCTCGAACACAGTCACATCATAGCCACGCTTGGCCATGTCGCCTGCGAATGCGAGACCTGAAGGCCCCGAGCCCACCACAGCTATCTTTATTCCGCCGAAGAACGGCACCGGGGTGGTCTGTCGGCTTTCATCTATATGGTCATGGCGGTTCACCTCTCGGTTGAAGTCGGCCACGAAACGTTCCAGATTGCCTATGGCCACCGGAGGTTTCTTCATTTTGTTGTACACACATCCTGCCTCGCACTGTTTTTCCTGCGGACACACGCGTCCGCACACAGCCGGGAGCACGGTGGTGAGCGACAGAACCTCAAGAGCTTCGGCAAAGCGGTGGCGCTCGATGTTCTTTATGAATGCCGGGATATGGTTTGACACGGGGCAGCCCTTCATGCATCCCGGATCCGGACAGTCAAGGCAACGCCTTGCCTCGAGCACGGCCTGCTGGATGGAAAGGCCCTGGTTTACCTCGTCGTCACACTTTATGCGGTATGACTCCTCGAGCTCAGGCATCTTGACGCGGGGAAGAGCTGTACGTTCCTTTGTGGGGATACTTTTACGCAACTCCTCGCGCCATTGGGCGTCGCGCGATACGAGATTGGATTCTTCTTGCTGTGTCATAATCGGCTATACATAGTTGCGCTGCCTGTTGAGCAGCTGTTCAAAGTCCACGAGGTGAGCGTCAAAAGTCGGCCCGTCGATACATGTCAGCTTACGCTTGCCGTCCACCATCACTCTGCATATGCCGCATATTCCCACGCCATCGAGCATTATCATGTTGAGAATGCATCGCGACGGGATGCCGCGGAGCCGTGTGGTGTCGGCTATCATTTTCATCATATCGGTGGGGCCGGTCATCACCACGAGGTTGACAGGCTCCGAGTCGATTACCGATCTCACACGTTCCACAGCTTCGTCTACCGAGGCTGAGTGCAGCAGCTGGTCGCTGTATGGCTCGGCCATAGAGCGCAGACATGTGTTCTGCTCCGTGAATTCCGACAGTACGGTTATGACTCTGCACCCCACACTTTTCAGCGCCTTGATGATAGGGAGGACAGGGACAAATCCCACGCCATCTCCGATGCAGATCACCGTACCGTAGTTCTTTACTTCAAAAGCCTGCCCGAGAGGCCCAAGCAGATTCGGGAGTTCCCGTCCCGGTTCCAGTGAGTCGATGAGGTGAGTCAGACGTTCACCCTTATGTATAAGGATGGTGAAAGTACTGTTTTCGGGGTCGGTGGCAATGATAGTGAACGGGATACGGGGCAGATCCTCGCTGAAACGTATCATGACAAAATGACCCGGACGAGCCGAGGTGGCGACCGAGGCTGACTCGATCACCACTTCAGCTGTATGGGCCGAATGTCGGATTATCTGTTTTATCCGGTTCATCAATAGGATTTGGGGGTCAGTTACTTCATTTCGAGATAGGTCACCTTGTCCATGTCGCCATAGTTGAGGTTCTCACCACCCATGCCCCAGATGAACATGTAGTTGGATGTACCTGCGGCGGCATGTATCGACCATTCGGGCGACATCACGGCCTGTTCGTTGTGGAGCCATATCAGACGGTTCTCCTGAGGCTCGCCCATGAGGTGGCAGATAGCATTCCCCTCGGGAACGTTGAAGTAGAAATAAGCTTCCACGCGACGGTCATGTGTGTGGGCGGGCATGGTGTTCCATACGCTGCCGGGCTTGAGCTCGGTGAGACCCATCTGCAGCTGGCAGGGGCCCTCCTCGAGCACATTGGACACGATGAGCTGGTTGATCACACGGTCATTGCTCTCCTCGAGCGAGCCGGCCTTGATGCAGTTTGCCTTGATGGAACCCTTGCGGCCGTCGATAGTGATGAGCTGGGTCTTGTACTCCTTGTGGGCTGTGGTGGAGTTGATATAGAACTTGGCGGGGTTGGATGCGTCCTTCGAGCGGAATGTCACGTTCTTGTTGCCACGTCCTACATAGAGTGCGTCCTTGAAGTGGAGCTCATAGTCCTTTCCGTCTACATTGACGATACCGTCACCGCCGATGTTGATCACTCCGAGCTCTCGGCGCTCCAGGAAGTAGTCTGCCTTGAGCGGGTCGATGGCCTCGAGAGTTACGGTCTTCGATACGGGCACGACACCTCCGTATATGAGACGGTCATACATGGAGTATGTGAGGTTTATCTTGTCCTGTTCCATTACCTTGGGCATCATGAAGTGCTTGCGGAGCTGGTCGGTGTCGTAGTGCTTCACGTCGTCGGGGTGACAGGCGCGGAGAATTGAATATTCAGTCTGTGCCATTGTGGATAGTGTGGCGAGAGCCATAGCGGCGGTTATAAATATTTTTTTCATTGTGTGTAATGAAGTGTTGTAACGATTATCATTTTTTGCTGTCGGCACGCATGTCGGCGGCAATATCCTCACGTTCTACCTTGTTGATGTTGCGGCGGTTGATCACTACCAGTCCGCATGTGAGCACCACTAAGAAAGTTGCGCCTGCGTAGCGCAGGTTCTCGCAGCAGAAGTAGATGAGGGCCGAGAAGGGGCTTCCTGCGAAGTCAAGGCTACCTCCGGAGAAACCATCGGGGATAGCCACGGCAGCATCACCGGTGGTGGCGAACACGTCGTGGGCCGCCAGGGTGAACGGTGCGGCGAGATAGGTGACCAGATAGAGTCCCATCACGATGACCACGAGGCCGATGATAAATGTCTTCACGACGTTACCCTTGGTGAATGGGAGCACGAGCGGGAATATGTAGAACATACCGGCTAGCGATGCGAGGGGCAGGAACTCATTGCCGGGCAGGATGACTGCCAGGAAGAGGGTCACGGGGATGAGCAGGAGCGATACCACCAGAGTGGTGGGATGGCCTATGACGAGAGCCGGGCTCATGCCGATGGATAGGCCGCTCGCACCACGGAACTTGCGGGCTATAAGCTCGCGGGTAGCGTCGGAGATGGGGCGCAGACCCTCGATAAAGAGCACGGTGACACGGGGGATGAGTTCCATGACGGCTCCCATCTTGATACCGAGACCAAGGATGTAAGGCACCTTGTCGGTGATCTCCCCGAATGATGTGCAGGTAAGGCAACCTATGGCCACACCAACCACTATACCGAGGAAGAGCGGCTCGCCGAGTATGCCGAATTTCTTCTTCATACCCTCGGCGTCGATCTCCAGTGTGCGGATGAAGGGGATCTTGTCGAGCACCTTGTTGATAGCCCATGCAAAGGGCACGAATCCTGCGCAGAAAGGCTGGGGGATGGAGATACCCTCCATGCCGGAGTAGAATGACTGGAACTTCCGCGCGGTCATGTCAGCGATCACGAGTGTGATTATATAGCATATTATGGCTGCGAAGAATCCCCACATAATGGAACCGGAGGCAAAGTAGACCACAGCTCCGATGAAGGCGAAATGCCAGTAGTTCCACAGGTCGATGTTGACGGTGCGGGTACCCTTGACAAGGAGCAGTATCAGATTGACACCGAGACATACCGGGATGATGAACGCGCCGACGGCGGTATTGTAGGCCACGGCGGCCGCTGCGGGCCAGCCCATGTCGAATACCTTGAGCTGAAGATCGTAGATATCCACCACCTCGTTAAGCGCGGGACCAAGGGCGGAGGTGAGCAGTGCGGTCACGATTGACAGACCTACGAAGCCCACTCCGACTTTCAGACCGGACATCAGGGACTTGCCGAACCCGAGGCCGATGCAGAGTCCGAGAATTGTGAAGATAATGGGCATCATCACGGCTGCACCGAGGCCGATGATATAGGAAAATACTTGTTCCAAAGCTTGATGTATGAAAAAATGTGGTATCAGACAATATTATAAGTATACCGTGATCCCGGAACATATCCGGGCCACGGTATACATATGTTTTTTTACTTGGGCTGTTTGCCGATGTAGGCAAGTATGCCGCCGTCAACGTACAGGATGTGACCGTTGACGAAGTCAGATGCGTCCGAAGCGAGGAACACTGCCGGACCCATGAGATCCTCGGGTGTACCCCAGCGGCCTGCGGGAGTCTTGGATATGATGAACTGATCGAATGGATGACGGCTTCCGTCGGGCTGGAGTTCGCGCAGGGGAGCGGTCTGGTCGGTAGCTATGTAGCCCGGGCCGATGCCGTTGCACTGGATATTGTGCTCGCCGAACTCCGAGCAGATATTCTTGGTGAGCATCTTCAGGCCACCCTTGGCGGCTGCGTAGGCCGATACGGTCTCGCGGCCGAGCTCGCTCATCATCGAGCAGATGTTGATGATCTTGCCATGGCCCTTCTTGATCATGCCGGGGATGACAGCCTTGGCACAGATATAGGGCGCTATGAGGTCTACGTCGACTACTCTGCGGAAATCCTCCACATTCATCTCCTCCATGGGTATGCGCTTGATGATGCCGGCGTTGTTCACGAGGATGTCGATCGTGCCTACTGTGGCTTCGATGTCAGCCACCATGGCCTTGACTGCCTCTTCATCGGTCACATCGCAGAGATAACCTTTGGCTTCGATGCCAAGTTCCTTGTATGCCTTGAGACCACGGTCCACTGTCTCCTGACGTGAGCAGTTGAATACTATTTTTGCACCGGCTTCAGCGAATGCCTGTGCGATGGCAAGGCCTATGCCGTAGGCGGCTCCGGTCACGAGAGCCACTTTCCCTTGTAATGAAAAATTTACCATTTCTAAGGTTTAGATTAAAGTAGTGACAGTTGTTGATATGTAGAATTGATGGTTCAAAATTACTCAAAAACCAGTGATTTTTCAAATAAAACGCGCTTTTCTTTCTTTGGCGGGCATCAACGGTTGAACAGAAGGGGCGCGAATTCGGTCAGATACACTCGCCAATTTCGCCATATATGCCCGCCTTCGGTCTCGACATATGTATAGGGATATCCTTTGCTGTCCAAAAAGTTGCGTAGATTCTGGTTGTCTTTGAACAGGAAATCTTCCTTACCGATCCCGATCCAGTACAGTGCGGGGGCGTTTTTGAACTGTTCGGCAAACTTGCGTTCCATCTCCTCGTAGATTGGCGATCTCTTTTCCTTGTCTGTATTGATGGCAGCGGAGAATAGTCCCACATATCCGAACATGTCGGGATACTGCTTGGATATATGGCATGAATGGAATCCGCCCATCGACAATCCGGCTATGGCCCTGTTGTCCTTGTCGGCTTTGGTGCGGTATGTGCGGTCTATGAATCCGACTATCTCGGGAAACGCGGCCTCAAATGTACCGTCCATCGTGTTGGGGAGGGCCGTTGTCGGGGGCACGAGTCCGTGGCTCGTACGGCCGGGAGCCGCCTCCTGCGATATATTGCCGTTCGGCATCACCACGATCATCGGCTCAGCCTTCCACTCGGCTATCAGGTTGTCCAATATCTCCGATGCTCTTCCCAGTTCGAGCCACGCATCCTCGTCGCCGCCCATGCCGTGGAGAAGATAGAACACCGGATATTCCTTCCCCGAAGTCTCGTAGCCCGGAGGGGTATACACGCTCATGCGTCTTTTCATCCCGGTGGACGGACTGTCATACCATATCTTGGACACCGTGCCGTGGGGCACATCGTTGACCGCATATGATGTGGCCCTGTCTCCAGGTATGAGGAATATATTGGTGATCGTACCCACATCGCGTATCTGATAGACATTTGACGGATCGGGCATGCGCAAGCTGTCTACTATAAAAGTATAGCTGTAGAGTTCGGGCGAAAGCTTTCCTGAAGTGCATTCCCATATCCCGTCGGAGTTCTTGGCAAGAGGCATGGAGCCGTCTATAGCAAACGACCCATAAGGAGTCTCGATATGCCTTGGGGGAAGAAAATCGCCTGTCACGATGACTTCCGATGCACCTGGCGCATCAAGTCTGAAAGTCACGGTCGTGTCGGGGTTGACTTGCGGAGAGATGATCTTGGGCATGCCCCATAGGGCTTGTTGGGCCTGGCAAGCCATTGATGTGGCAAGCAGCATCGCTGCGATTACGGTGGTTTTCATGATATGGTATGAAAAGGTTTCGGTTATCACAGGCAAAGATATGAAATTTTATCCGTAACCCCATGAAAAGCCGGAATATTTTAAATAATTTAATTAAGGTGGGAAATTATTGGCTGTGATAGCGATTGAGAAATTGAAAAAATTGTGTACCTTTGTGGGAAATTTTGTTTGAAACAACCAACACCTTCACATTTCAATTCAGATTTATGATTGAAGAAGATCGAATAATAAAAATAGATATCGAGAACGAGATGAAGAGCGCCTACATTGACTATTCAATGTCGGTGATCGTGTCTCGTGCTCTTCCGGATGTGCGCGACGGCCTTAAGCCCGTTCACCGTCGTGTGCTTTACGGAATGAATGAAATGGGCAACACTTCTGACAAACCGCACAAGAAGTCCGCCAACTGTGTCGGCGAGGTGATGGGTAAGTATCACCCGCATGGCGACTCGTCCATCTATGGCACAGTGGTCCGCCTCGCCCAGCCGTGGGCCATGAGATACTGCCTCGTTGACGGTCATGGCAACTTCGGATCTGTCGACGGCGACGGTGCTGCTGCCATGCGATACACTGAGGTGCGCCTTGCTCGCCTCGGTGAGGAGATGCTCGCTGATATCAACAGCGACACCGTGGACTTCCAGCCCAACTACGACAACTCAAGGGTTGAGCCGGTGGTTCTCCCGACACGCTTCCCCAATCTGCTCGTCAACGGCGCCTCCGGTATAGCTGTCGGCATGGCCACAAATATGCCTACCCACAATCTCACCGAGTCAATCAACGCCTGCGTGGCCTATCTTGATGACCCGGAGATCGATGTGGCAGGACTCATGAAGCATATCCCCGCCCCCGACTTCCCCACGGGTGGCACTATCTACGGCTACAATGGTGTCAAGGATGCCTACGAGACTGGCCGTGGCCGCATCGTTATCCGCGCACGTGCCGAAATCGAGGTGGAGGACAATCACGAGAACATTATCGTCACCGAGATCCCTTACAATGTCAACAAGGCTGAGCTTATATCCTATATCGCCGATCTTGTCAACGATAAAAAGCTTGACGGCATAGCCGACATAAACGATGAGAGTAACTATAAAGGCATGCGCATCGTCATCAAGCTCAAGATCGATGCCAACGCCAATGTGGTGCTCAACAAGCTCTACAAGATGACGCAGATGCAGTCATCCTTCAGCGTCAACAATGTGGCGCTGGTCAATGGCCGACCCAAGACTCTCAATCTCAAAGAACTTATCAGCGAATTCGTCAACCATCGCCATGATGTGGTGATACGCCGCACCAAGTTCGAACTCAAGAAAGCCCAGGAGCGTGCCCACATCCTCGAGGGTCTCATCATCGCATCGCAGAATATCGACGAGGTGATCAGGATCATCCGTGGAGCTTCCGACACCATGGACGCACGCACTAAACTCCGCGACCGCTTCAATCTCTCTGACGCCCAGACCGCTGCCATCGTGGAGATGCGTCTGCGTCAGCTTACCGGCCTGGAGCAGGACAAACTCAACATGGAATACGAGGAGATCGAGAAGGAGATCGCCCGTCTCGAACTCATCCTCTCCGACGACAGCGTATGTCGTGAACTCATCAAGAGCGAACTTATAGAGGTGCGTGACAAGTGGGGCGATCCCCGTCATACCGACATCGACTATACCGCCGGCGACTTCAATGCCGAGGACTTCTATGCCGATGACGACATGATCATCACCATCTCTCACCGCGGATACATCAAGCGCACATCGCTTGGCGAGTTCCGCGCCCAGAACCGCGGCGGCGTAGGCGCCAAGGGCTCCGATACACGCGACGAGGACTTCATAGAGCACATATATCCCGCCTCCATGCACAACTACATGCTCTTCTTCACCCAGAAGGGCCGTTGCTACTGGCTCAAGGTATACGAGATACCCGAAGGCGCCAAGAATTCCAAGGGACGTGCCATACAGAACCTCCTCAACATCGAGAGCGATGATGCCGTCAAGGCATTCATCTGCACCAAGTCGCTTGGCGATGAGGAGTTCGTCACATCCCACAATCTTGTCTTCGCCACCAAGAAAGGCGTGATAAAGAAAACAAGCCTCAAGGCATATTCGCGTCCCCGCGCCAAGGGCGTCAATGCTATCATTATCCGCGAGGGTGACGAGCTGCTTGCGGTAGAGATGACCGATGGCAACAGCGAGATCCTTCTCGCCAACCGCAACGGACGTGCCATCCGCTTCCCCGAGCACAAGGTACGCGAGATGGGCCGTATGTCCACAGGTGTCCGTGGCATGACTCTCGACGGCGACGATGACGAGGTGGTAGGACTCATCTGCATGCCTGCCGGCACACTCAACGATGTCATGGTGCTCAGCGAGCGTGGCTACGGCAAGCGCACCCCCCTCGATGCCGATGTTGAGATCGATGGTAAGATCGAGCGTGTCCCCGTCTACCGCATCACCAACCGTGGCGGCAAGGGTGTGCGCACCATGAATATCACGGAGCGCACCGGACGTCTTGTAGCCATCGAGAGCGTCAACGACGACAATGACCTCGTGATCATCAATAAGAGCGGTATCACCCTGCGCATACATGTGAGCGACATACGCACACAGGGTCGCGCCACTCAGGGTGTACGTATCATCAACCTCGACAAGCGCGGCGATACCATCGCATCCGTTTGCTGCGTTGACTCCGATCCCGAGGAGGAAGTTACCGAAGTGGAGGCTCAGACCGAGGAGCTCGAAGCCATGCCCGATGAGGAGATCATCGAGATGGAACTCGACGAGGAGATCGATCCCGCCGATGAGGAGTCCGAAGATCTTGACCTGGATGAATAAATAGAATTTACCAAACAACCTAATATCCCTCTATTATGAAAAAAATCAGCGTTCTGGCCCTCGGACTTCTGGCATCTGTGTCAGTGTCGGCCCAGACATCCGTCCTGAAGGAGTCGGAGAAAGCCTTCAAGGGAGTTGACTCCTATGGTGCATATCAGAAAGCCCTTGAGGGTATCAAGCCGGCTTTCACCAATGCCGAGACCGAGAAGCAGGCACAGACCTACTGGATACCCGGTAAGGCCGGATTCAAACTCTATGACGATCTCTACAGCCAGAAACTCATCGGCAAGAATCCCGACCTCATCGAGATGGGCTCGGCTCTTCTCGACGGATACAAGTATGGCATGATGGCTCTTGCCGTCGACACCGTGGTTGATCCCAAGGGCAAAGTGAAGACCAAATACTCCAAGGAGATCGCCAGCATGGTGGCAGGCCACCTCAACGACTTCCTCAACTGTGGCTCTGCATTCTGGGATGCCCAGAAATTCCCCCAGGCCTACGAGGCATTCTCCGCCTATGTTGAGATCCCCGAGAATCCCCGTCTCGGCAAGGAGGCACCCAAGGCTCTCGCCGATTCCACTGCCGCCCAGATAGCCTACTATGCCGGTCTTGCTGCATGGCAGGCCGAGAAGCTCCCTGAGGCCGCAAAGGCGTTTGAGAAGATGATGTCACTCGGATATAATGACGTATCCGCCTACGACTATGCATATTCCGTTGCATATGCCATGCAGGATGAGCAGAAGAAACTCGAGTACTCCAAGATTGCCTTCGACAAGTTCGGCAACCAGAAACCCGAGTTCCTCCAGCGCATCATATCCTACTATATCTCTGCCAAGGACTATGACACCGCCATGAAGACTCTTCAGGATGCCATCGCCACCGATCCCTCCAATGGCAACTATTATTATCTCCTCGGCGTCCTCTACGACGACAAGGGTGAGAAGGAGACTGCAAAGCAGAATTTCAAGAAAGCCGTTGAGCTCGATCCCAACAATTCGCTCATCAACTTCAGCTATGGCACAGCCCTGATCCAGGAGTACGAGCGTCTTGACGAGAAGACAGGCGAGATGAGCCAGGCTGAGTACAACAAATATCGTGTCGAGAACATGAATCCTCTGCTCAAGGAGGCCGCTACCTATCTTGAGAAGGCCTACGAGCTTGACAATGAGCTCACAAATGCACTCACCAACCTCAAGATCGTTTATTACAACCTCAACGACGAGACCAACCTCAAGCGTGTGGAGAATCTCATGCTCTAAGCATCAGGGATAATCCATATCAACCATACACCCCGGGCCGGGCATCCCCCATGCCCGGGGTGTTCTCATTATAGGATCATGCAAAAGGATACATTAAGTCAGTTTGACGACGCTCTGGCCTTGTGCCGGAATATATTTGAGAAAAAGCTACGCGACTACGGTGCTTCGTGGAGGATACTTCGTCCGCGTTCTGTCACAGATCAGCTCTATATCAAGGCCAAACGCATACGCACCCTTGAAGAAGGCGAGGCCATGGTCGACGAGGGGATCCTCGGGGAGTTCATGGCAATAGTGAACTACGGTCTTATAGGACTGATACAGCTTGAGCGCGGTTATGCCGATGAGGCCGACATGAGTGCTGACGAGGCCATGGAGTCGTATGACATCCGTGCGGCCGAGGCCCGCAGTCTCATGGCTGCCAAGACTCACGACTACGGCGACGCTTGGAGAGGCATGAGAGTGAACAGCTACACCGACTTTATTCTTACAAAACTACAGCGCGTCAAGGAGATTGAGGGCAATTCAGGACGCACCCTCGTTTCCGAAGGTATCGATTCAAACTATCTTGATATCATCAACTATGCAGTCTTCGGAATCGTCAAGCTCACTGAGGGAGAGGATAAGTAAACGGCTCTATCATCCGGCTGCCGTCATCGTCCTGAGAATCATCATCGGAGGACTTTTCATATTCTCCGGATTCGTTAAGGCCGTTGACCCTTGGGGCAGTTGCATAAAGATAGGGGAGTACTTCACGGCCTGGGGCATCGACATGCCGCAGCCACTGGTGACATGCTGCTCATTTCTCCTTGCCGGCTACGAGTTCGTATGGGGTGCCATGCTGCTTCTCGGGTGCTACAAGCGCTGCTCCGTATGGTGCCTTACGCTCATGATGGCCTTCATGCTCCCCCTTACGTTATATATAGCGGTGGCCGATCCTGTGGATGATTGTGGCTGTTTCGGCGACTATCTTGTCATATCGAACACCGCCACATTTGTCAAGAACATATTCATCACCCTCGGGCTCATATATCTTCTCTTATTCAACCGCCGCTGCGGCGGCCTGTTCGTCCCCTACGTGCAGTGGGTGATTGGTGGCATTGTCACGCTTTACATCCTTATCATAGAGCTCGTGGGCTTCAATGTGCAGCCTCTTATAGATTTCCGCAGGTTTGCACCTGGCGAAAAACTCGTTTCCACGACCATGGAGGAGTCCGACGGAGAGACTGTATATGAATATGGCTATGAGAAGGATGGCGAATACAGGACCTTCACTATCGACAATCTCCCTGATTCGACATGGACATTCGTGGACCGCACACTCATCGGCGGCAGCGAGACTGTCGAGGATGACTTCACCATTCTTGACGAAGAGGGCGATAATATAGCTCCCGACATCATTGCCGGGAGCGGAGGACAGTTCATTGTCACGATACCCGACATTTCTGCGGTGGATCTGTCGTGTACATATCTCATCAATGAACTCAACGAATACATGGTAAGCCATGGTGAATCACTTGTCGCGTTTATCAGCAGCGACTCCATCGGTATGGAGTGGTGGAAAGATGTCTCCATGGCCTCATATCCGATATTCCAGGGCGATCCCAAGCTCCTCAAGGAACTGGCCCGCGGCAATGCGGCGCTTGTCTACATGGAGGACGGCATAGTGAAATGGAAGCGTACCCTCAGCTCCATATCCTATACACAGGTCACAGAGACCCCTGGCAATGAGCTACTCGGATTTCTCGACCCTGAACCTGGCTATGTGCTAAGGCTCGTCACCATTTTCTTCCTCACCGTTCTGGCGATCCTTCTCATACTCGACCGGAGCGGTAAGATGCTTGCATGGCACTTGTCGCGCAAGAGCAGGAAAGCTCCGGAGTCCGGATCGGCTTGATAACGCGACCTACGCAACAACAATAATAAGGCAAGGATTGTTATAAAACCATAAAAACAATCCTTGCTTTATTATAATCATGTCACCTCAGTCACGAGCCATATTCTACTCCGCCCGCCGGGCGCTCGCACATCATGCCACAGGTGGAAATGTGCTTATCCTTGCCACTCTGCTCGCCCTTATAGTTGCGAATATTCCGGGCCTCAATACTCTCTACAACGATTTCTGGTCGCAGGAGATGCGGCTTCAGGTGGGCGACTTCAATATTTTCTCCCATGCCGGCCATCCCATGACTGTCCTGCAGTTCATCAACGATGCGCTTATGGCCATCTTCTTCTTCAATATCGGGCTTGAGATAAAGCGCGAGATCCTCGTTGGCGAACTCTCCTCCTTCCGGCAGGCTTTGCTCCCCATAGTGGCGGCTGTCGGAGGCATGGTTGTGCCTGTCGGCCTGTTCTTCATCCTCGCACACGGCAGTGACTATACCGACGGAGCCGCCATCCCGATGGCTACTGATATTGCATTCTCTCTCGGAGTGATAGCGATGCTCGGAGCGAGGGTCCCGCTTTCCTTGAAAATATTCCTTACCACACTCGCTGTGGTCGATGACATCGGCGGCATTATAGTCATAGCGCTCTTCTACTCCGGGCATATCGAGGTGACCTATCTTCTCTATGCAGCCATAGGCCTGGCCGTACTCGTGGCCGGAGGCTCGTTGCTGAAGATCCAGTCCAAGATGTTCTACTTCATCATAGGCGGTGTGGTATGGTTCCTGGTGCTGAATTCCGGCATCCATCCCACCATTGCCGGTGTGTTGGTGGCCCTGTGTGTTCCTGCCACGCCTGTATATGCTCCCGGAAAGTATATCAAGGAGATATGGAGAAATATAAAGAATTTCACCGAGGATGATGACATCGACATGCACGCACGCACCATATTGAGCCACGAGCAGATGGACTGGCTCAAACAGATAGAGAGCGCCTCCGACCGTGTCATCTCGCCGCTCCAAGATATGGAGGATCAGCTTCACCCGTTGGTGGACTATCTGATCATACCTCTTTTCGCATTTGCCAACGCAGGCATATATCTCCTTGATATCAATCCCGCCACAATAGTCTCAGGTATCAGTCTTGCTATCATCATCGGTCTGGTGGTGGGAAAATTCGCGGGCATATTGCTCTTTTCCTGGATCACTGTCAAGCTTGGCCTTGCGCCTATGCCGGAGAATGCTGACTGGAAAATGCTGTCGGCCATCTCCATGCTCGGCGGCATTGGCTTCACCGTGTCGCTTTTCATAGCCGATCTCACGTTTGGCGATGGAGGTGCTGAAGCTGCAGTCATGCTCTCTGATGCAAAGCTGGGCATTGTGGTCGGATCCCTGATATCCGGTCTCGGCGGCTACTTCCTGCTCAGGATGTTTCTTCCTGTCAGACGTGATGTCAGCGGAGCCTGATCATGTAGGCGAGGGTTATCTCTATCGACGTGCCTCTGGACGCGCTGAAATAGTCTCTTTTTGTGGCTTTGAATATGTTGCCGAGGCCGAAATAATAGCGTCCTTCGAGCAGGAATGAATGTTTGCGTTTTATCGTGAATTCTACACCGGCTCCTCCGGCTATTCCATAGTCAAACTTATTCTGCACGCCCATCCTCAGCTGCTCGTTTGTCCTGTATCCGGCAGGAAAATTTGGGATATCACTGTAATTCATGTAGTCGAAGTTCGCAGTGGTTTTCTCCCCGATCATGTAGCCGACCTCCGGCCCGAGGTTAAAGAAACCCTTTATCTTGTCGGACCCGAAATATATGTGTGTGAGCAGAGGTATCTGTATGTATGTGAGTTGTCTCTTGTAGGAGAACTGCGGAGCCTCGTCCCTTACGAAATCCTCCATCCATCCTCGCTGTGTGATATTGATCTCACCAATAAGGCCGAATATCTTTTCCTCGGTATATCGGGCGGTGATACCCATAGTGTATCCCTGCACCATCTTCTGGTGTACGGACGGTGAGAACTCCATGCGTGAAAGAGTCGCGCCGGCCTTGGCGCCGATGGCGAAGTTCGGAGAGTACTCCCTCTGGGCCATAGCTGCTGATGGCAGCATGAGGCTTAGCGCCGCTATTATGTATGCAAGGGTTTTGTTTGGTCTCGTCATGATGTCAGAGAGTGTATTTTTCTATCATTCCGCCCGGACGGAAATTGATGAAGTAGAGCATTTCGTTGGACATGCCGCTGTTTGTGTCCGCAGGTTTTGCGAACCGGTATCCGTTCTGCACTCCTTCATAGCTGTGGGTGTTGTCAGTGCCGAGATAATTGAGAATGAACATACCGGTATCGAAGCCAAGCACACCCTGACGTGGAACTGCTGCTTCCATCCCCTTGCCATACCACGTGTGGAATTTGGTGTCGATGTCCCGGTAACGGGCGGACTCCTCGTCGGCATAGAATCGTGAGTAGACCGTGGTGTTGAGTTTGTGCATGTTCTCGAGTGTCTCTCCACGGAATGTTATCCACTCCGGATATCCGAACATCTTTACAGTAGGAGTCACAGCCTCGTCGCGCCACTCCAGAATGCCCGGCATTATCTTGTTAAGATCAGCCTGCTTGCCTGACAGGGGAATGAACGTATAGTTGCCGTCGGCGGGGAGGGCTTTCAGATTGGCGGCTGTGAGACGGCCGTCGAATGTCACATCCATATAGGTGGTTCCGGCAGCGTCGAGCGACTTCTTCAGATCCTTCACAAATTCAGTCTTGTCCCCTGTGGTATTGTTGATGGATATGAATACGGGTGTGGAATATCTCAGACGCTCCACCATGCCGTCGATAGCCTTGCGGTGCATCAGGGCGCTCGGCAGATTGCTCTGCATCACAGCCGGGTTGGTCATGTAGTCATCGTTGCGCACTACGAATGTGTTGAATATCTTCACACCGTTCTGCTTGCCCCACTGTGCGAGCACGGAGAGCTGCTCGGAATTGTCAGGCGCTATTATGGCATCAAGACCTGTGGTGTCGGACGATGATATGAACTCTTTCACCCGGAGTGTGGAGCCTTGGGTGTCGAATGCGGTGATCCTTATGTTGCGGTCAGAAGAGCGCAGCGAGTCCACGGCAAGGAGAAATCCTTTATAGAACTCGGTACACCTCTGGGCGCTTTTGGATGGAGTCTCCTCCTCGAGCATGAATGGTAGCAGTACAGCCACCGAAATATCCTTTTTCACCGTCTCGGCGGGAGTCCCCTGGATTGAGTCCCGATTCTCGGCTATGGACGTGAGGTTGCCTGCGGTAGAATCTACTGCGGCAGTCTGTTCTGATGATTCTGTAGCTCCGGTGGCAGCAGTGGCAGCGGTGTTTGTGGATGCCGCTCCGTTTCTGACGGGTATGTTGATCACCTGTCCGGCCTTGAGTGTGGTCAGTCCGGGATTGGCGGCCTCAAGTTCAGCTATGGTGAGGTTGTTTTCGTGGGCTATCGAGTATAATGTCTCTTTTTTCTTTACGATATATCCCTCCACACTTGTGCCGGTGGTAGCCGTATTGTTGTTGTTGTTGTTGTTGTTGTTGTTTATGCCGGTCGTTTCGATTGGTTCGGCGGCTTGCTGTGTGGCAGGTGTTGTGTTGATGGTCAGAGTCTGTCCGGCCTTGAGTCCTTCAGACAGAATGGGGTTTTGGGCGATCACCTGATCGGTTGTCACTCCGTATTTGCGTGCTATCCCGAATATCGTCTCTCCTCGTTCCACATGGTGGGTGAATATGCCGTGTCTCTCCTCTGTGGCTGTGTTGCTGCCGGCGATGTTGGCGTCAGAGTCCATCGGGAAGAAGAGCACCATCCCTTTTTTGAGTCCGTCGGCCACACTCGGGTTATTCTTCACCAGTTCATCCTTTGTGATCCCGAGTTTGTAGCACAGGGAATACACCGTTTCCTTGGCCGGCACCTCATAGTAATGATATACCTTACCGTTTATAGTACGGACCGGTAGGTCCTTGACAGATGCGCTTGCGGACAATGCTGTGACAGTCAGTGCTAAAGATGCCTTTGCGGCTATTTTATACAGTTTCATGAGATGTCTTGTTGAGAGTGCAAATTTACAAATTTTCTTCCATGCTTCTGACAAAATACGCTTTATTTTGACAGTAATGAGTTGAGGCGGGGGAGCAGGGGGTGTATTCCGTCGTTGGCTATGTATCTTATCCTATTGTGCGATCTGTCCGGACGGTAGGCTTCCTGGGCCTCGATCCTGGCTGAAGCCTCGGCCGGAGTGACCGAGTTTCGCCGGCACACACGTTCGATCCGCAGTGGGATAGGTGCTGTCACCTCCCACACCTCGTCGACCATCATGTCAAGGCCGCTTTGGTAGAGTATGGCGGTTTCCACAAATACCTTTTCCACACCTGCCTGACCTAACGCCTCCCTGTGGCGGCATATATCCTCTCTTACGGCCTGGTGCACAATGGCATTAAGCGTCTCAAGCATGGCGCTGTCCGCAAAGACTATGGATGATAGCATTTTGCGGTCTATATCACCTTCGGGCGTGATACAGTCGGGCGATATACGTGCCGATATGCTCTCCTTGATCTGTCGGCTGTGGTCCATGATGGCCTTGGCTCGTGAGTCGCAGTCATATACCTCATGACCCATGTATGCGAGCATACGGCATACTACGCTCTTGCCGCTCCCTATGCCGCCGGTGATAGCTATTGTTTCAATCTGCATTTTCCACTATATATTCCACACTCTCGGGCGAGAACGACATGTTGCGGTATATCTCTGGTATAACCGACAGGCTGACGGGCAGTTTATTGCCGGGTAGCTTGATGTCGTTATAATCCACGAATGCCCTTATAGGATACTCGTCATTGTACGATCCCATAGCCACAAGATATGATATCTCTATTTTTGAAGGGAAGGTGACGAGATGCTTGTCGGGCGGGAGATTCTTGATCTCAAGCCGGAGTGTGCGTTTTCTGACGATGAGGGGTTCTACCGGCACAGTGACGGTCACTTTGTCGGGTATTATCCTCATTCCTGCTATAGGTTTTACCTTCACCTCATATCTGGCCGTATCCTTCAGCCCTGACTTGACGATAGGCTCGGTGCTTACGAATTTGAGGTTGTGAGGTATGTCGGAAGGTGAGAATATGGTCACTGAATCCACGTCTGCCGTGGGTTGTCCCGAAAGCACATATTGGATCTGCGGCCGGATATCCGCCTGCACCACAAGCTTGACCTTGACGCCGGGGAGCGTGGTGTAGGAAAGGTTTATCGAGTCGGGGCGGCACGACACCACCTGCACGGCATTGCCGAAATAGTCCCTGACGCGTGTGAGTAGCTTGCTCGAGGAATATGTCATGGTGGTACCGCCGTCGGAGGTCTCGTCCCATTTTATCTTCATCGGCGACATCTTTCCCCACATGAATTTAAGCAGCTGCGAGTCCTTGCCCTTCACGCTTACCATGAGAGAGGATGGGGGCTGGTTGATGAGTGTCACGCTGTCAGGTACTTCCTGAAGCTCCACAGGAACCTCGAAGTCCCTCTGTACCTGTGTATCCAGTGACAGAAACACCCAGAACACAAACGCTACGGCCACGAAAAGGAGATACAGCAGTACATCCTTTCCTCGGCTCGAATGTATGGCGGACTCTATGCGGCCGCTCATTTCCCTGGCTTTGTCTTTCAGCATTATCGTCAGGTTTGTTTTAGGCAAGCTCTTACGCAAATTGCAGAGATGCGGCTTTTGCATGCCGCATCTCCGCAATAGTGGTGGAGTATGGAGTGAGTGTCGGTTTTCAGGATTTCTTTTCTGCGGCGTCCTGTGCGGCCTGGATGGCTGAGGGGTATACCGAACCCTTGTCGATGGTGATGCGGATATCCTTGGCTATCTCGACGGTGAAGGTTGTGTCTGCCACACTGCGGATCTTGCCGTAGATACCGCCGGCTGTCACCACCTGGTCGCCGGGCTTGAGCCCTTCGCGGAATTTCTTGATCTCATTCTGTTTTTTCTGCTGGGGGCGGATCATGAAAAGGTAGAAAATACCGATGAGAGCCACGATCATTATGATGTTGGCCCATCCGGCACCCTGTGCCTGCAGGAGGATAGTGTTGAGCATGAGTGAAAAAGTGTTTTATTATTGGTTTCTTTATTTTTTTATCAGTTTACCCTCTTCCTTGAGATGGTTGATCACAGAGTAGAGTATGCCGTTGATGAAAGCTCCGCTCCGTGGGGTGGAGTAGGAGTTGGCTATCTCGATATACTCGTTGAGGGTCACAGCGATGGGGATGGCGGGGTAGTCGAGCAGCTCGGTGATGGCTGTGGCCATGATGACAATGTCCATGAATGCAAGGCGGTCGGCATCCCATCGGTTGGTGTTCACGAAGCTGTCTATAAGTTTTCTTGTGTCGGCAAACTTCTTGATGGTGCTCATGAAGAGGTCGGGGCCGAAGTTGCGGTCCTCCTCATCCTTGAACTGAGGCAATATTCTTATGTCAGCACCATCCTTCTCGCTTTGCGCGTATTTCTTGACAGTCTTGATCACGAACGTACACATGACGTGGAGATCATCGTTCCAGTATACGGACTTCGACTCGAGCGATTCGGCAAGGATATCGGATGGGAGTATGATGTTTCTGAAGAGATTTCTCCACAGCTCGGCATCCTCCTTGAATGTCTTCTCGCCGGGAGCCTCCATGTATTCCTTGTATTGGTCGCTGGCCAGAACGGCATCAAGCAGATTGCTCACAAGCTCGTCGTCGGCTTCCCATGCCGGCTTTCTGTCAGATATGAAATCTGCTATCACGGGGTTCTCGCCCAGTGCACGCACAAACTTGTTCTCCACAAATCTCATGTCCGGATTCAGATCCTCGTCGGAGGGGAGGAACTTATGCTTGGCATTGTCAAGCCGCAGTTCCTGCGCGCGGCATATGCACATGGGCAGCGTGAGAAGGCTGAGATAAAGATCGTAGGCTTTGTCAAGCGAATGCCCGAGAGCGTTTCTGGCCTGGATGAGCAGCGAACGGTTGTCGCCATATTCGCTCAGGGTCTTGTGGATCGCCATACCTGCACGGGTGAATCCCGCAAGTGTGAAGTCGGGCGACTTACGGCATACGGCTACAAACTCGGGATTGTTGATGAACAGATTCTCCACGATCGAGAGCCAGAGGTTGACATCATCTTTCAGCTCCGGCTCCTTGATGCGCTGGTATGCCTTGAAACCGGGTATCGTGGATATGGCATCATAAATGGACGGGATCACTGCCTGATAGGCGGATAGGTCTATCCTGTTCTTCAGGATCAGACTGCGCAGCTCGGGGAGCGAGTTGAGCGACTTTGCAAGCTGATTGTGGTTGATGTGCTTGTTAAGGATCAATCCTCTCAGTGGCGATTCATGGTGCCCGTCGCTGGTGTCATATCCCGACAGCTCGAGGATGAGCATCAGCAGATCGATATAGAGTTCATATCCGTATTTCTTGTCGCGCGACGGGTTTTCTGCAGGTGTCTCTATCTTGAACTCCCTCTGAGAGAGGAAGTAGGAATAGAGAAGCTGCACAACCTTGATTCTTATCAAAACACGATTGACCATAATTCTTAAAGAGCTTCTTGAATTGCTTAGTTGATTCGGATGCAAAATTAGTAATTATTTTTGATATTATTGAAGGTGGGCGAAAAAAACTTCGTATATTTGTGTCCCGTCACCGGCATCTCTCCGGCCGATGTCGACACCACGTTTTCAAAACATCCGCTTAAATGGTCGCTTTAGAAACAAAACCGAATATATCGAATATAGAGAATGACCGCCGCATACTTGAACTGCTCGCGCAGACATTTCCGACGGTCAGCGCTGCAAGTACCGAAATCATAAATCTCGAGGCTATCCTTAATCTGCCAAAGGGAACCGAGCATTTTGTAGCCGATCTCCACGGTGAACACGAGGCTTTCAGGCATCTGCTCAAAAATGCCTCGGGCAATATAAAGCGCAAGGTGACTGACCTCTTCGGGAAGTCGCTACGCGAGAAACAGATACGCCAGCTCTGCGCCCTTATATATTATCCCGAGGAGAAATTGCAGGAGATACATGACACGGAGCCGAATCCCGAGGACTTCTACAACATCACTCTCCATCAGCTTGTAAGCGTGCTCCAGAGCGTATCTTCGAAATACACGCGATCCAAAGTCCGCAAGGCGCTCCCCAAGGAATTCGCCTATATAATAGAGGAGCTCCTTCATGAGTCCCCGTCCGACTATGACAAACAGGCCTACTTCAACCGCATCATCGAGACGATCATATCCACAGGACAGGCCGATAAGTTCATCGTGGCGATGTGCAATGTCATACAGCGGCTGTCCATCGACCGTCTTCACATACTTGGCGATATCTTTGACCGCGGTCCGGGTGCGCATCATATCATGGAGACTCTCGCGCAGTACCGCAAGTGGGATATTCAATGGGGCAATCACGATATTCTGTGGATGGGAGCGGCGGCAGGCAACGACTGCTGCATAGCCAATGTGTTGCGCATATCGCTCCGCTATGGCAATCTTGCAACTCTAGAGGACGGTTATGCCATCAACCTCCTTCCTCTCGCCACTTTCGCCATGGAGACCTATGCCGATGACGAATGCGAGTGTTTCAAGCCCAAACCTCTTGCCGGCGATGTACAGCACTCGGAGAAGACACTGCGTCTTATGGCCAAGATGCACAAGGCCATAAGTGTGATCCAGTTCAAGCTTGAGGGCGCTATGGTGGAGGCACATCCCGAATGGGGTATGTCGTCGCGCAGATTGCTCGACAAGGTGAATTTCACGGACGGCACCGTTGAGATAGATGGCAAGATCTATGCCATGAAGGACTTCAATATGCCCACGGTCGATCCAGCCGATCCATATGTGCTCACCAGAGAAGAGCTTCATCTGCTCCACAAGTTGCACCGCTCCTTTGTGTCGAGCACACAGTTGCGGCGCCATATGGATCTGTTGCTCTCGCATGGCGGCATGTATGGCGTCTACAACTCCAATCTGCTCTACCACGCTTCGATGCCGATGAATGCCGATGGCTCGCTGAAAGATGTCGAAGTGGCCGGCGCCACATACCACGGTCGTGCTCTGATGGATCGCATAGACATGCTCCTGCGGTCGGCATTCAACAATGACACTCCCGCCGACGAGCGCTCGCTCGCCCGCGATTATTACTGGTATATGTGGTGTGGCCCGGACTCACCGCTGTTCGACAAAAACCGCATGACCACCTTCGAGCGCTATTTTGTGGCCGATCCCGAGGCGGCAAGAGAGGAGAAGGGGCACTATTATACTCTCAGAAACGATGAGAAGGTAGTGGATATGATACTCGATGAATTCTCTGTGAAGGGTGATCAGCGTCATATCATCAATGGCCATGTGCCTGTGCGCACAGGAAAGGGCGAGAGTCCTCTCCGCGCAAACGGAAAACTCATGGTCATAGACGGCGGATTTGCCAAAGCCTATCACAAGACCACCGGGATAGCCGGATATACTCTCATATACCACAGCAGCAACTTCGAACTTGTGGAGCACGAACCCTTCAACTCAGTGGAGGAGGCCATAGCCAATGGCACCGATATCGTCGGATCGACCAAGATGGTGGAGCAGACGTCGCGCCGCGTGTGTGTGCGCGACACCGACATGGGTGCCGTGCTCCAGGGGCAGATCGACGAGTTGTCCGAGTTGCTGTTCGCTTTCCGCAACGGCATCATAAAGGAGCGTGCGCCGGAAGCATGATCCGCTTGCATTGGCCAGATATGACATAAGCAGTGCGGCGATATCCTGACAATCAGGATATCGCCGCACTCGTTAATCGTTGCTGTCTGAGCAGGATTTGAGGCGATTGTTATGCCTCGGCAGGCTTCACGTTGATGAACTTGCGGCCTTCCTTGCCCTCGGTGAATACAACAACACCGTCGATGAGAGCGAAGAGAGTGTGATCCTTGCCCATGCCTACATTGAGACCGGGATGATGCACTGTGCCACGCTGACGCTTGATGATGTTGCCAGCCTTGCAGTACTGACCACCGAAAATCTTAACACCGAGTCGTTTGCTTTCTGACTCACGGCCGTTCTTCGAACTGCCGACACCTTTTTTATGTGCCATTTCTTTTTCTGATTTTTGGGGGTTAAGCTACAACTTCTTTAATTAACACCTTGGTGAAGTACTGGCGGTGACCGTTCTTGCGGCGATAGCCTTTGCGGCGTTTCTTCTTGAAGACGATTACCTTCTCACCTTTCACGAGGGGTTCGAGCACCTCGCATACTACTTTGGCGCCCTCTACGGTGGGAGCACCTACTTTCACTGCATCGTCGGCTTCAGCGAGGAGCACACGGTCGAACTCAACCTTGTCACCTTCTTTGACAGCTTCGCCGAGATAGTGTACATACAGGAACTTCTCGGCCTCTGCCTTGAACTGCTGTCCCTGAATTTCTACAATTGCGTACATCTGTTATTGATTGGATTACAGTTAATTCCGTCGGGCGGTTGACTGTGGTCAGCTCTTATTGGAGCCCGATACGGCAAAATTCGGATGCAAAATTAGTGTTTTATTCGCTCAAAAGCAAGAATTTTTGTTAAAAAAGTCAGCTACGGCCAAATTTAGATTATTTTTAGGTAATTTTGCAGGTGTATGGAAAGAACAGAATCGGAAAAGCTCGAAGAATTGACCCGGCTGTCGCCGGGACGGCTGCTATGGAAATACTGCCTGCCTGCGGTGGTGGGGATGCTTGTCATGTCGCTCTACAATATTGTCGACCGCATATTCATCGGTCAGGGAGTAGGGCCCGAGGCCATCGCCGGGCTTGCCATCACGTTTCCGGTGATGAACCTGTCGGCGGCTCTCGGAGTGCTTATCGGAGCGGGCGGTTCGGCGAGGATCTCGATATTGCTTGGCGCCGGCGATCATCAGGGCGCGAGGCGCGCGCTGGGCAATGCCCTGACACTGTTGTCGATAGTCATAGTGTGCTATCTGTCCATGTTCGCCATATTCATGGATGATATATTGGTGGCGTTCGGCGCAAGTGAGGTCACGCTTCCCTATGCCAGGGATTTCATGATGTATATCCTTCCGGGTATGTTCATGACCAACTTTGCCTTTACATTCAATAATTTCATGCGCGTGTCGGGCTATCCTGTCAAGGCCATGGTCACCATGTTTATAGGAGCGGGCGTCAATGTGGTGCTTGCCCCGTTCTTCATTTTTGTGATGGAGTGGGGGATCAAGGGCGCTGCTATCGCCACGGATATCTCCATGGCTGTTTCGGCGCTGTTTGTCATGCGTCATTTCGTTGACAGACGCAGCACCCTGCATTTTACCCGCGATATCTCCATATACCGACCCAAGCTTAAGATCATACTGTCCATCATATCCATCGGCGCAGCCCCGTCGCTGGTCAACGCCGCCGCATGTTTCATCAATGTCATCATCAACAAGACGCTATATATCCATGGTGGGGATATAGCCGTAGGGGCGGCTGGTATATTCACTTCCTATACCTCATTGATGACCATGGTCGTGGTGGGTATATGTCAGGGCATGCAGCCTATAATAGGCTATAACTACGGCGCAGGAAGACTGGACCGCCTCAAGTCCACCTACTGGATCGCAGTGGCCGCTGCTACGGTCGTTGTCACTACCGGCCAGCTCGTCGGTCTGCTGTTCCCTGACGAGATCGCGAGGGCATTCACGCGCGATGCCGGTCTTATAGAGGTCACCGCCACATGTCTTCGCAATTCGATGCCGGCATTTATGGTGGTGGGATTCCAGGTGGTATCCACTACGCTCTTCCAGTCGCTCGGCAAAGCCGGCGCGTCGATATTCCTGTCGCTCGCCCGCCAGGTCATTTTCCTGATACCTCTCCTGTTGCTGTTGCCCCCTCGCTATGAGCTTCTCGGCATATGGTGGTCCTTCCCCGCTTCGGATGTGTGTGCCACACTGGTCACCACCGTCATGGTGGGATGGCTGCTTAGACAGCTTTCCCGTCGGGAAGAGCTTTCTCCGATTGTGAAAATTTCCTAAGCCGTTTGGAGCATAATGGTGGATTGCCTACCTTTGCATTAACTAAAACAATGTTGTAAAATCATACACAACTATAATAAACCAATGCTCAAGACAATACTTTCAATATCCGGCCGACCGGGACTGTTCCGTCTCGTCAACCGTGGCAAGAACATGCTCATCGTCGAGGCTCTCGGCACGGGAAAACGTACTCCCGCATATGCTCATGACAAAGTGATCTCGCTCGGTGACATCTCCATGTATACCACCGAGGATGACGCTCCTCTGGCCGATGTGCTCGAATCGCTCAAGGCTAAGACAGAGGGCAAGCCCGTCGATGTGAAGTCCCTTGGTAGCGACGAAAACATCCGCGAATATTTTGGTGAGATCCTCCCCAATTTTGACCGTGAGAGGGTATATACCACGGATATCAAAAAGCTTTTCAGCTGGTACAATCTTCTCCTTGCCGCCGGTATCACAGACTTTGCCGAGGCTGAGGAAGAGTCCAAGACTGAGGACGCAGCCGAGTAAGCGTCTGTCCAAATCCAACCCCTTGACCGATCGTGGCTGCAAAAAGAATATTCACACATGCGGATAGCGTGGTCGACCTCATCGAGGCCGACTACGACATCCTGCCTGTGCTCAGCCGCTTCTCGCTCCCCCTTGGATTCGGCAGCAAGACCATCGGAGAGTTGTGCAGGGACTCCGGTATCAATGCTGACGTTTTTCTTCTGGTGGTCAATTTCCTCATGACCGGAGAGATAGATGGTGCGCTGCTCGACAAGGTGTCTCCCTCGGATGTCGCTTTCTTCCTCCACAATTCCCACGACTATTATCTCCGATACAAGATACCGCATATCAGGGCCAATCTCGTGGCTGCGCTTGACCCGAGGCACAATGACATCAATCCTATCATTGTCAGGTATTTCGACGACTATGTGAAGGGCGTGGAGGAGCATTTTCAGAGCGAGGAGCATCATCTGTTTCCATACGTCCGCAGTCTCACAGAGGGTAAGCTGCCGACAGGCTACAGCTCTGATGTCTTCAGCCGTCAGCACGACCACGGGGCTGAGGAGAAGTTGAATGAGCTCAAGAATATCATCCTTAGATACTACAGTACCTCTGTGCCCTACAAGATGTATGACGCGCTGGTGGACATATATAATTGTGAGGATGACCTGAAATCGCATTCCCAGATAGAGGAGCGCATACTTGTGCCGCTTGTCCGTAAACTCGAGAGCCGATATTGATCCGTCCCATGTCAAAGCGCCGAGTCATAGTATTGAACATCAGTGAGGATGTGGTCCGTGAGGGATTGCGTTCGATACTTGAGTCTATAGCCGGCGTGACAGTGTCGACCGATCCGAAGCCAGGAGTATCCGTCTCGCTTGTTGTTGTCGGCGCTGAATCTGCGGAGTCGGTACAATCTATCAGAGACACATATGGCTCTCCTGTTGTCTGTGCGGCGTATTCACTGCTGACCAAGACGCAGGCATCAAAATTTGACGGATGCATATATGTGACTGACAGTTCGGTCGATATTATCGCAGCTATGACCAAAATGATCAGTAATCGCGATGAAGACCGGACATCTTCTGCCGCACCTACCGATGAACTCAGCCCGCGGGAACGGGATGTAGTGATGGGCATAGTCAACGGACTATCCAATAAGGAGATCGCTTCCGAGATGAGTGTGTCGGTGAATACTGTCATGACGCACAGACGCAACATAGCCTCCAAACTGAGCATACACTCGCCGGCCGGTCTCACCATCTATGCCATAGCCACAGGCCTGGTGAATATAGAGGATATCAAGAATCAGAATTGGTGATCTGTCCGTCCATTTTGGCGTATCTTGGGCCTACATCTCTCGCTTGTCCAGCGTTGGAGCTGGGGCAGGGATGAGGGTTTTCATTCTGAGCTATCCGACTGGTATTCATGGAGCCTGAGCCGGCGTTAGAGATGTCGCTGGCTTCATCCGTCAGTAAATTGTCCACACATTCTTTCCTGCCATTGCGTCTGGCGGCCGCACGTTCACGCGCAGCCTTCGACCTGCGGATAGCCTGATCTATATCATCCTTGATAAGATTGAAAATTATATCATATATATCGTGACGATCATACCATGGCAATATGATCTTTCCGGTGTCGATGTATTTGTCGATAGTCTCTACAAACTCTTCGAAGTCATCCTCGCGGCCGGCTATGGTCACGCCGATAAGAGCCTTCTCTTTGATCTTGTCATACGCACGCTTTGACAGCGGCTTGTCCCACTTTGCAGTCTTCATATTTTTTCTGAGTTTAGATGATTTTCTGCAAAGTTACCACTGTCTGATCGCCAAAAAGGTGCGATAATATCGCCGCCTCACCAAAAAATAACGATATTTTAATATGCCGGCCGGTAGTCTTACCCGCCGGCATATCGGCTGAATTCAATAAAAGGCTGTAACTGATTCAGTTACAGCCTTTGATTTAAAAGAGTCGGGGTGAGAAGACTCGAACTTCCGACCTCCACGTCCCGAACGTGGCGCGCTGCCAACTGTGCTACACCCCGAGTTGGCTCTTTTTTTGATCAAGTATGATTTGATCTGTGGTCGCAAAAGGAATTTGGTCCCTTTTTGCGACCACAAAATTAGTGCTTTTTATTTTAATTTCCAAATTTTTTTTGACATTCGTATCAGAATGAGAATTGGCACATCGCTCCTATGCGTCGGGCCCAGCGGTGTGAGCCGTCTATATTGCATCGTTTGCCGAAGTTAAACTCTGCGCCCACCATTATGCGAGGGGTGAGGTTGTAGAACACGTTGGCGGCTCCATAGAGGCCGTAGCGGTAGGCGCTGTCGGGTCGTCCTCCATTTTTGAGTGTTCGTCCTTGTCCCACCTGAACTGTGGAGAAGAGCTTGTGGGAGAAGTGGTAGCCGAGTCCCACATAGTAGCTGTAGCCGGGTAGCGTCTTCAGGCGCCCGGGGGTCTCAGGGTCAGTCACCAGATCATAGTCACTGAGCAGGAATTCTCCGCCGGCGTTGGAGTACGAGCGTCCGCCATTGAACATGCCGTATACAGTCAGCGACGGTGTGGGGTTGAACACTGTGGAGAGTTGCAGTCCGTAGCCTACGGGTGTGTGGTTGGTGTTGTTGATGAGGTCGCGGTAGGGCAGGAAGCGGGTTATGGCCGTAAGGCGGATGTGCTGGTCGCGGGCCCATTCCCACTGGATCATCGCAGCAAAATTAGGGATTGTAGTGGAGCGCTGTGCGGTGACTCCCTCTTCGGATTGCAGCGACATCTCGGGCGTCTCCACCGAGGCTGCGATTGATATGCCGCTCTTCTTGAATGTGTGGAGATATCTTATGAGGACGGCCGAGAAGTCCATGCTCATGGTGGTGCCGTTGGCATCGACTACAGGAGGTTCGGCCGAGCCGTCGGAAAATGTCGAGGAGGCCAGACCTATTGTCCAGTCGCCTACCTGCGCGTAGGCTTTGGATAGCTTGAAGTCGCGAGAGCCGTATCCGTTGAATTTGGCTTGTATGTACAGTTGATACGTGTCGACCTTGGCGTTGCGTCCGATGACGCGGAAGAAAAGAGCTGTACCGGCCGGGGTTGTGCCGAAGTGATTGCGGTTGAGGGGTGTGTCGCCCATAGGGATGTCGAATGTGTTGAATCCCGGAGTGGGCATGGAGTTGCCAGGATCAAAGTATCCTCTCATTCTCACCACACCTCCGAGACCCATGGCGAGGTTCGCATCACGGCTCATGAACAGGAAGTAGGGCGCGGCCGGATCCTGAAAACTACGATACTGATCGTAATAGAATCTTTCTACAAGGGATCGTATTGAGTCGGGGTGGGCTGACTCCTGCCCGTTGCCAACATAGATTATCTTATGGTCCTGGACGAGAGAATCGATGGATACGGAGCGAAGGGGATCGGACGCGTATGCCGATATCGCGGTGGCCCCTGCCAGAATAGCTGCTGAAAGCTTGGTGATGCCTTTCATAAATGTGCTGTTAAGTAGTAATTATACTTAAAAACACATATTGGCTAAATTTGTTTAATATAAATAAAAAAAGCTGGTCGCTCCGCAGTATGCGGGCAATCAGCTTGAGCCTTTTAAGCGTGGGAAGGTATGGTTGGGATGAGATGCTCATCCGACCTTCCCTGTTGAACCGGATATATATTATTCGGCAACTGCAGCGCTGTCAGCGGGGGCAGCAACGCTATCGGCGGGAGCAGCGGTGGTATCCTCGGCTACGACGATCTCCTCAACAGCAACCTCCTCAACAACAGCGGAGTCCTGAGCCTCAGCAGCCTTGTCGGAAGAGCCGCAGGAGAAAAGCGATGCGCTGAAAGCAACAGCAGCAACTAATACTAACTTTTTCATTTTCTTTTTTTGGTTAAATTATTGAACAATATTTAAGCTTCAAAAACGCCACAAAGGTATGACAAAAATCTGATATGGCAAATTTTTTTTAGCCTTTTTTTTCGGTCGGGATGAAATTTGGTAAAAATTTACAAAATTTCGTTTTTATCCTGTACTTTTTTTAACACTTCACACGCTTTTCAGGTAGCTGTCTATAGCTGCCGCGGTATCACGTCCGGAGGCGATGCACCTTACCACGAGTGACGGTCCTGATGTGACATCGCCTGCTGCAAAGATCCTGTCGATGCTGGTGCGGTGTGTGGCGGGATCGGTAAGAATGTTGCCTCGGGAGTCGCGGTCGAGCGGGTGTGTATCCGGTATGCACTCTGACGATGGTCCGGTGAATCCCATGGCAAGGAGCACAAGTTCGGCCTTGATGGTGGATTTCTCTCCGGTATGTCTCAGTTGCATCCTGCCTGTGGATTCATCCTGTGTCCATTCGATACCCTCCACCTCCACACCGCATACGTTTCCGTGTCCGTCGGATATGAACTGGCGTGTGTCGAGCGACCATGCACGCTCGCATCCCTCGAGATGGCTGCTGGACGTCTTCAATACCACCGGCCAGTAGGGCCACGGAGTGGCGGGATTCTCGCCCACGGGTGGTTTGGGCATGATCTCGATCTGAGTCACTGAGAGAGCGCCCTGGCGGTGTGCGGTACCTACACAGTCGCTCCCGGTGTCGCCACCTCCGATCACAAGCACATTTTTACCTTTGGCACATATCCGGTCTGCGTCGGCCACTGTGGCGCCGGCATTGACACGGTTCTGCTGCCTGAGATAGTCGAGCGCGAAGTGTATACCATCCAGCCCGCGCCCATCCACGTTGAGGTCGCGTGGCGTTTCGGCTCCGATGGCCATACATATGGCGTCGTACTCTCTGAGAAGATCGTCGAGGGTGACATCTCGTCCCACGGTTACATTGCAACGGAATTCAATACCTTCCTCGACAAGCAGACGCAGGCGCCGGTCGATGATGTTTTTGTTAAGTTTGAAATCAGGGATGCCGAATCGCAGCAGGCCGCCGGGGGCCTCGTTCTTCTCGTAGACAGTGACGAGATGACCTTTGCGGTTCAACCTGTTGGCACATGCGAGTCCGGCGGGGCCCGATCCGATCACTGCCACCCGCTTGCCGGTACGCTTGGCCGGAGGGCAGGCTTTCACATATCCTTCGGCAAAGGCACGCTCCACGATGGCGGCTTCATTCTCGCGTATGGTCACCGATTCGTGCTCCTTGTTGAGCACGCACCCTTTCTCGCATAGAGCAGGGCATACACGTCCGGTGAATTCCGGAAAATCGTCGGTCATGGAGAGTAGCACATATGCGCCGTGGATATCATTCTTGTATAGTCTGTCCTGCCATTCCGGCTGCTTGTTGCCAAGCGGGCAACTCCAGTGACAGAACGGCACGCCACACTCCATGCATCGCGATGCCTGGAGCCGGCGGTCCTCGGAGTTGAGGGTCTGTTCCACCTCGCCGTAGTCCGCTATCCGGTCATGTACCGGACGATAGCCTGCTTCCTTACGGGAAATTGTCAGAAATGCTTTTGGATTACCCATATATTATATAGTGTAGGTATATGCGTTAATTTGAATCATGTTATCTCAGTCCACCTGCATGGATGCTATCCTGCGGGCGAGGAGTTCGGCCTTCTCGTCATGGAGCACCTTTTTGTACTCGATAGGTATCACCTTGATGAATTGTCCGGCATAGTTCTCCCAGTCGTCAAGCATCCTTCCGGCCAGAGGCGACCTTGTATGCTTGTAGTGTGCGGATATGAGCCGGTGGAGCTCACGGTTGTCGGTCATGTCCTCGATCAGGGATAGCTCCACCATCTCCATGTTGCAGAAATAGTCGAAATTGCCATCCGGATTCCACACATATGCCACGCCTCCGCTCATACCTGCGGCAAAATTACGGCCTGTGGTGCCGAGCACTACGGTGCGTCCGCCGGTCATGTATTCGCAGCAGTGGTCGCCTACGCCTTCCACTACGGCTGTAGCTCCGGAATTGCGCACACAGAAGCGCTCGCCCACACGTCCGTTTATGTATATCTCACCCGAGGTGGCTCCATAGAGCACTGTGTTGCCGGCTATGATATTGTCCTCCGGAGTGAATGATGATCCTGCGGGCGGGACGATGACGATGTGTCCGCCTGAAAGTCCCTTGCCGACGTAGTCGTTGGCGTCTCCCTCAAGACGGAATGATATTCCGTGGGCCAGGAATGCTCCGAAACTCTGTCCGGCCGACCCCTTGAAGGTACACATTATTGTGCTGTCGGGCAGACCTTTGTCGCCATATCTGAGGGCAACTTCCCCGGAAAGCATGGCGCCTGTCGAGCGGTCTGTATTACGGATAGGAAACTCCATCTCCACGGGCATCTGCATGGTGAGCGCGGGGTTGGCCCGTGAGATGATCTCGCGGTCAAGCACATGGCTTATGTCATGATTTTGCCGGTTGACGTTGCGTATGGCGTTGGTCACAGCCTCGTCCGGTATGTGGAGGAGATCTGAAAGATCCAGCCCCGGGCGCACGCGGCCGAGAAGATCCTCCCTGACTGTAAGCCTGTCGGCATGTCCGATTATCTCGTCCATGCTGTGCACGCCGAGCGTGGCCATTGTCTCGCGGATCTCACGGGCGAGGAAGCGGAAGAAGTTTATCACATATTCCGAACGTCCCACAAAACGGCGTCTCAGCTCCTCGTTCTGGGTGGCCACACCTACGGGACATGTATTCATATGGCATTTTCTCATCATCACGCATCCCAGCACTATGAGTGCGCTTGTGGCAAATCCATACTCCTCGGCACCGAGCATTGCCATGATCAGGACATCGCGTGCGGTCTTCAGCTGTCCGTCGGCCTGGAGTTTCACCTGCCCTCTGAGGTTGTTGATCACGAGTGTCTGCTGTGTCTCCGCAAGACCTATCTCAACGGGGACGCCTGCATAGTGTATCGAACTTGCCGGCGAGGCACCGGTGCCACCATCGCTGCCGCTGATGGTGATGAGGTCGCTCTTGGCTTTGGCCACACCTGCCGCAATGGTGCCCACTCCGCTCTCGGCCACGAGTTTGACACTGACATTTGCACGCGGGTTGACATTTTTCAGATCAAAGATCAGCTGTGCGAGATCCTCTATGGAGTAAATGTCGTGATGTGGAGGCGGGGATATCAGCGATATGCCGGGTATGGAGTGGCGTGTGCGGGCTATGATCTTGTCCACCTTGAAGCCAGGAAGCTGACCACCTTCTCCCGGCTTTGCCCCCTGGGCCACTTTGATCTGTATCTCGTCGGCATTGACGAGATATTCGGTGGTGACACCGAATCGGCCTGATGCTACCTGCTTGATGGCCGATCGGGCAGATGTGCCGTCGGGACGTGGCAGGAATCTCTCGGGATCCTCGCCACCCTCGCCGGTATTCGAGCGTGCTCCGATGGCATTCATGGCTATGCCGAGTGCCTCGTGGGCCTCGCGGCTGATGGATCCGAAGGACATGGCTCCGGTCACAAACCTGCGCATTATGGCTTCTTCGGGTTCAACCTCTTCCACAGGTATGGGGGTGCCGGGCCGGAAATCAAGGAAATCACGGATGAATATGGGGGTGGGCTTGTTGTCCACCAGTGAGGTATATTCCTTGAATTTCTTATAACTCCCCATTCGTGTGGCAAGCTGTAGGGTGGCTATGGTCTCGGGGTTCCATGCATGCTGCTCGCCATCTTTCCTGAATGAATAGTGGCCTATGAAGCGTAGAGGGGAATCTTCCTCAAAGTCCTCGCCGAAAGCTTCGGCGTGTGATGTCAGGATATTGCGTGCTATGCCCTCCATGCCGATACCGCTTATCCGGCTGACAGTGTTTCCGAAATATTCTCGGCAGATGTCACGGCCGAGGCCTATGCTCTCGAACAATTGCGCTCCCTTGTAGGATGTCAGGGTTGATATGCCCATCTTGGACATGACCTTGAGCAGACCCTTGTCCACAGCCTTGATGAAATTGTGGGCGGCTGTATCGAAGTCGAGCTGGATCTCATGCCGTTTCACCATGTCATCGATTATGGCAAAGGCGAGATAGGGATTGATCGCCGAGGCTCCGTAGCCGACCAGAAGGGCGAAGTGCATCACCTCGCGGGCATCGGCGGTCTCGATGACGAGTGCTGTCTGCACACGTTTTTTCTTCTCTATGAGGTGGTGGTGGACGGCCGAGGTGGCAAGAAGGGCCGGGATGGGAGCGTTGGACGCATCCACGCCACGGTCGGACAGGACAACGTAGTTGCACCCTTCGTCGACGGCTCTTTCAGCCTCGTCACACAACCGTTGTATGCCGTTCTGCAGTCCGTCGGCGCCTTCGCTTACAGGGAATGTCATGGCAAGTTTGCGGGTGTTGAACCCCTTGTAGCGGAGATTACACAGGAGATCCAGTTCGCGGTTGGTGATGATGGGGCGTTTGAGAAGCACCATCTTGCACATATCAGGCGTAGCCTCCATGAGTGACATCTTCACTGCTCCTATATAGCTGTCAAGACTCATCACGAGTTCCTCCCTCAACGGATCGATAGGCGGATTGGTGACTTGGGCGAAGTGCTGTCTGAAATAGTTGTATATAAGCTGGGGAAAGTCGGATAGCGGTGCTATGGGTGTGTCCTTGCCCATGGAGTTGACAGGTTCCTTTGCATCGGTCACCATCGGCGTCATGATCTTCTCCACTTCCTCTCTGTTGTAGAAGAACGCATGCATCAGCCGTCTGTAATTGTCCACTGTGTTCTCGACCTTCCTGCCCGAGCTGATCGAGTCGAGATTGATGCGGTTGCGCGACAGCCAGTCGCGATAGGGGTACTCGGACGCGAGGCGCTCCTTGAGTTCGGAGTCATGATATATCTTACCCTCCTCCATGTCGATCATCATCATTTTTCCCGGACGCAGACGTCCCTTCTCCTTTATCTCGGAAGCTTCGAAGGGGAGTACGCCGGTCTCGGATGCAAGTACTACTGTGTCATTGTGGGTGATGAGATAGCGGGCCGGGCGAAGGCCGTTGCGGTCAAGCATACCTCCGGCATATCGTCCGTCGCTGAACAGGAGAGTGGCCGGACCGTCCCATGCCTCCATGAGTATCGAGTGGTACTCATAGAAGGCCTTGAGCTCAGGTGATATGGGATTGCGGTCGTTGAATGACTCCGGCACGAGCATGGCGAGCGCATGGGGGAGACTCATTCCGGCCATGACGAAGAACTCGAGTACGTTGTCGAGTGAGGCGGAGTCGCTCATCCCATCCTGAAGTATAGGGGTCATGTCATGACCGTCGAACGGGGCGGCTTTCAGCATCGACTCCCTGGCTTTCATCCACAGACGGTTGCCCTGGATCGTGTTGATCTCGCCGTTGTGGCCGAGCATACGGAACGGCTGGGCGAGCGACCATGTCGGGAATGTGTTGGTGGAGAAGCGTGAATGCACAAGAGCCATCGCTGTGGTGAATCTCGGATTCATCAGGTCCGGATAGTAATATCTCAGTTGCATGCTCGAGAGCATACCTTTATAAATGATCACGCGCGATGACAGTGACACTATATAGAAACTGTCTTTGCCGTTTATGGCACTTGCGGCCACTTTTTTCTCCACCGCCTTGCGTAGCAGATAGAGACGTATCTCTATCGGATCGTCGGTCTCCTCGTCGCTGACAAAGATCTGGCGGATGGCTGGTTCGGCATCGCGGGCCACCTGGCCGAGCAGCTCATTGTTGACGGGGACGTCGCGTACAGCCATAAGCTTAAGTCCGAGTCCGAGCGCCTCATGCTCTATGATGTCCAGAAGTGCCTGACGTGCCTCTTCTTCGTGGGGCATGAATACAAGTCCGGTGCCGTATCTCCCTTTCTCAGGTACGGGTATGCCCTGTAGAAGTATGAATTCGTGGGGCACCTGTACCATTATGCCGGCGCCGTCACCAGTCTTGGGGTCTGCGCCCTCGGCTCCACGGTGCACCATGTGTTCCAGCACTTGCAGGCCTTTCTCCACAAGCTTGTGGCTCTTGACGCCCTTCACGTTCACGAGCAGGCCTACGCCGCATGCGTCATGCTCGTAGCGGGGATCATATAGGCCGCGTGCTCTCATCTTGTCGTTTTGCATCATTGTATATGATAGTGTGATGTATTATGTCTGTAGCTGTTCAATTCTCCTCCATACCTCTGAACCAGTCGGACTCCGACGGCAACTCGAGAGTGCCGGCATTCTCATATTCCTCATCATGCTGCGAGGAGTCGAGGCCGACTTTCTCATTCCATTTGCCCACCCGCATGGGCACGATGCGGTCAGTGAGCCAGTACAGAGCGTAGCTCATGGTGAATGTGTAAGCGCATACCCCGAGAAGCACTATGATATGATTCCAGAAAAATTCCTGGCGGCTTATCATGTCAGCATCCCCCTTGGCAAAGAAGTCATAGGCGAATATACCTGTGAGGACTGTGCCTATTATTCCTCCGAGTCCATGGGTGGGGAAGACGTCGAGAGCATCGTCAAGCACACGCGAGTAGCTTTTCCACGACACGGCGAGGTTGCAGCATATTGTGATGAAGAAAGCAATGAAGATACTCTCTCCGGCTGTGACCCATCCCGCACAAGGGGTGATGGCCACCAGTCCAACGACGGCTCCGATAGCAGCCCCCATGGCGGACGGTTTGCGTCCTCTTATGGCGTCAAGCGTGATCCATGCCACCATGGCGGTGGCTGCGGCGGTGTTGGTGTTGAGAAATGCCGATATGGCTATGCCGTCGGCTGCGAGCGATGAACCTCCGTTGAATCCGAACCATCCGAGCCAGAGCAGAGCGGCCCCAAGCAGAACGAACGGTACATTGGCAGGTTTGCATGTGGCGCCGGCATCGCGTCTCTTGCCCAGAAACATCGCTCCGGCAAGCGCGGCTACTCCCGAGGCCGCATGGACTACGATACCACCGGCATAGTCATGGACGTGCATCATGCCGAACAGGCCTTCGGGGTGCCATGTGCAGTGGGCGAGCGGACAGTATACAACCAGAGTCCATAGCATCATGAACAGGAGATATCCCGAGAAATGGACTCTTTCGGCAAACGCGCCTGTGATGAGCGATGGGGTTATGATGGCAAATTTCATCTGGAACAGTGCGAACAATGCCAATGGGATGGTTGTCGTGACCATACCGATCTGTGACATATCTACCATAGGATCAACCACATTGCCTACGCCGACATTGCGGAGCATGAGGAAATCAAAGGGATTGCCTATCACATGATGGATATCATCGCCGAATGCCAGACCGAAACCTACCACTACCCAGAGCACACTGACAAACCCCATGACGATGAAACTCTGAAGCATGGTGGAGATGACATTCTTAGGCCTGACCATGCCTCCATAGAAAAAAGAAAGGCCCGGAGTCATCATCAGCACAAATATTGTAGCTGTGATCATCCAGGCGATATTTGCCCATAGGTTTCCGCCTTCGAGGGCGTAGAGTCCGTCAGGGAATTCCATTCTTAGTCCGGCTACACTCACTGCCATGAGCAATAGGAGGACTGTAAGCCAACCGTTGTTGACTGTTCGTCCGTTGATTTTCATACCTTTGGAAATTAGTGATGATAAATTTTATGCCTAAAACAATCTTAAAAATCTCTAAACACATCGCAAAAGTAGATTTTTGATTGTAAATACGCAAGAAAATTAACATTTTTCTTGCGTATTGGCGTAAAATATATCAAATTTCCAGAAGTAGCCTTCCAGATGCTCAGGCATCGATCAAAGCGAAGGCCATATCTCTACCGGCAGTTATGCGGGAACTGTAGTGGGCATCACTGTTCACCATGAGTGGTAGACCGGCCGCGTGAAGGCGGCTGATGGTGGCGGGCGAGGGGAAGAGGCGTGGACGATAGCCGCTGTCATCCACTCCCACGGGAGGGATAGCGGCCTTGGTGTTGATCTCCACGATGATATCGGTGCTTCTCAGCACGTCGATGACATTGTCTATGTGGCGTTTGTACCAGGTCTCGTTCTCAATGCCCGGGCAGAAGGAGTCGGCATTGAAACCGATCTTGTCAAAATGGCCTATTATGTCAAAGCCGCCGGCTTCGATCATCTCTATGGTTCTTGCATAGAAGGTATCGACCACGTAGCGGATGTCATTGTCAAAATGGGTAGCCATTTTTTTTGCAAAACTTGCCGGGCGGCCATCCACATCCACATCCTCGCCGGGATTGGTGAGCGACGGTATGAAATGCACGGAACTGAGCCGATAGTCAAGTGGCAGAGTGTCGAAAAACGGAGCCGTGGCTCCCCACTTGTCTCCCAGATAGTCGATCTCCATGGAGAAATACAGATTTATCCGGTCGTGGTATTCGCTTTTCAGGCGTATGAATTCAGCATGATAGGCCTCGACGTCGGTCATGAGCATATTGCACGATGACTCTATGGGGATAGGGGAGTGGGGAGTGAACCCGTAGTGCTTCATCCCCGCCTCCACAGCTGCGGCGGCCATGATCGCCATTGATTCACGGCCATCGCAGAACTGTGTGTGGGAATGGAAGTTGTAGTTGCGTGTGGAAGATATTATCTCCTTGAGATTCATTTTGTTGTTACGGGGGGATTTGCAATGTTCTGACGCATGTTGGTATCGCTCTCGATATTTTTCATGCGGTAATAGTCCATAATCCCGAGATTGCCGTTCTGGAATGCCTGGGCCATGGCGCGGGGGAGTTCGGCCTCGGCCTCGATCACCTTGGCACGAGCCTCCTGGGCCTTGGCGCGCATCTCCTGTTCGAGGGCTATGGCCATGGCACGGCGCTCCTCGGCTTTGGCCTGGGCTATGTTCTTGTCGGCCTGGGCCTGGTCGATCTGCAGTGCGGCGCCGATGTTCTTGCCTATGTCGATGTCGGCGATGTCGATGGAGAGAATCTCGAAGGCAGTACCGGAGTCAAGACCCTTGCGGAGCACGAGTTTGGAGATGTTGTCAGGATTCTCGAGCACCTGCTTGTGGCTTTCGGACGAACCGATGGATGAAACGATACCTTCGCCGACACGGGCGAGCACGGTGTCCTCGCCGGCGCCGCCGACAAGCTGACGGATGTTGGCGCGGACGGTCACACGGGCGATGGCAATGAGCTGGATACCATCCTTGGCCACGGCTGTCACATGGGGAGTCTCGATGACTTTGGGATTCACGCTCATCTGCACAGCCTGGAATACGTCTCGTCCGGCGAGATCGATGGCGGTTGCCATCTTGAATCCAAGGTCGATGTTGGCCTTTGAAGCGGAGACAAGGGCATGGACTACTTTCTCTACATCGCCACCGGCGAGATAGTGGGCCTCGAGGTCATCGCGGTTCACGTCATCGAGACCGGCCTTGTGGGCCTCGATGAGAGCACGTACTATGATCGAGGCGGGCACCTTGCGTATGCGCATTAGGAACAACTGCATGAGTGATATGCGCACTCCGCTCACACGTGCGGAGATCCATAGGAAGAAAGGCACATAGTAGAAGAATATGCACAGCACGACCACAAGGGCCACTGCCAGAAGCACGATTGTCAGTACCATAAGATTATTGTTTGATTTGATTGGTTAGAGTTCGAGTGAGATGACCTGGTTGGAGAGGCCGACGAGTTCGGCACGGCGCGATTCAAGTTCCTTTTCTGTATTGAGGATGTCGTTGGCGAGAGAAGTGTCTCCTTGTCCATATCTGGCCCGCATGTCCGAAAGGTTTTTTGCGAGGGCTGCCACTGACTTTTTCTCCTCAAGATATTTCTGCATGGCGTTGCGTGCCATGTTGGAGTGGAAATCGCTGAGCCTGTGCACTATCCTTCCGTCGGGTAGCGCGAAGTCGAAATCATGGCGGATACCTGACCGGCGCATCTCATCGATGGCATAGATCTTGCGGATGATATCCGAATAGTCCTTGCCCGGAATCCGGGTCGATGATACGGATGATACTCTGGCCATGGATATGAGATCGGGGGTATCGACCGGATAATTCACTCTCATTTCGGAGGGGATGAACGTGTAGATCGTCACGGAGTCCGCAAGTCCGTTGCGGTCGGTCACCCACCAGCCGGTGCCCGTCTCCTCGTCGATGGCATAGAGGTAGTCGTTGAACGGGGAGTTGTAAGGCATGCCGATATTGGATGGTTGCAGGAATCCGTCCTCGTCGCGTCGTGTCATGAAGATATCGAGACCGCCGAGCGATTCGTCACCATCGGCGGCAAAATACAGCGTCACGCCGTCACTGAGCAGGAACGGATAGTCTACCCATGACCCCTCGCTCTCGCCGAATATGGTCTTATGATCAAACAGGCTTACGGGTTTGTCCCATGTGCCGTCGGCAAGGCGGAAGGTCTCCACTATCTTGGAGTTGCCATCGTTGTCGGATCCGACCCATATTATATCATCGCCGCTTTCGGTCATGTAAGCGGGATTCATGATGTCGTCGATGCCGGCCGGGGTGATCCCTGCGGGGGTGAGGGTCTGCTCCACGATCTCGGATGATGCCAGCGAGCCGGCGCTACGGGCAAGCCGTATGAATGTGTAGAATTCCTCGGAAGGCACATTTATACTGTCGATGATCTCGATCTTCTCCACACGGTCGAGCATCGCTGCGCCCAGCGAGATCTTGTCTCCGAGCACTTCGGTCCAGTCGGTAGGTTCGGATGTGGAGGATGAGGTATATTCCATATCCTTGGCCTCCTCGGCTTTGCTGCGTTTGGCAAGATACTTGTCAAGATATTCCCTGGCATCATCGAAGCGATACATGTAGAATGATGATTCGGCGGCACCAAGATTGCCGGCATTTCCACCTTTCATATAGAATGGTATGGACTCGGCATAGCGTCCGGCCTTCCTGAGCGCATCGCCGGCCGCTCTGTTGAGGCCCTGATTGCGCGGGGCGTCCTTGGCGGCGCGCACAGCCTCGTCCACATCATCAGCCAGCGCGACAGCCGGAAGCAGCAGACAGAGCGCGGCGGCTGAAATATTCTTTACGGCGTTATTCATTAGCTTCCAGTTTCTTGTTCATGGCTTCGGCAGCCCTGCGTCCGTCGCCCATGGCGAGGATGACAGTGGCTCCACCTCTCACTATATCGCCGCCGGCATAGAGGTCCGGCAGATTGGAACACATGGTCTCATCGTTGACCACGATGGTGCCGCGGCGGGATATCTCAAGTTGTGATATAGCATTGGGGATAAGTGGGTTGGGGGATACACCCACGCTCACTATCACGACATCGACAGGTATCTCCTCGATAGCGCCCTCCACGGGTACCGGCGAGCGGCGTCCGGACTCATCCGGCTCACCGAGCTCCATGCGCTGTACTTTCATGGCCCTTACATGGCCCTTGTCATCGGCAAGGTATTCGAGCGGATTGTGGAGAGTCATGAATATGACACCTTCCTCTTTGGCGTGCTCTACTTCCTCGACGCGTGCGGGCATCTCTGCCTCGCTGCGGCGGTACACGATCATGGCGGTCTCGGCGCCGTGGCGGCGGGCTGTACGCACGGAGTCCATGGCGGTGTTGCCGCCACCGATCACAGCTACGCGCTTGCCTGTGAGCACGGGAGTGTCCTCACCGGGCTGTCCGGCTCCCATAAGGTTGATGCGGGTGAGATATTCGTTGCTTGACATCACACCGATGAAATTTTCGCCCGGTATACCCATGAATCGGGGCAGTCCGGCTCCAGAGGCCACAAATATGCCCTTGAAGCCCATGGCGTGGAGATCATCGTAGGAGAGGGTCTTGCCTATGATGCAATCCTTGACAAACTCCACCCCGATAGAACGCAGACTGTCTATCTCGGCTTCGACTATCCGGTTGGGCAGTCGGAACTCGGGTATGCCGTAGATCAGCACCCCTCCTATCTCATGAAGAGCCTCGAAGACCGTTACGTCGTAGCCACGCTTGGCCATGTCGCCGGCAAAGGAGAGTCCCGCCGGACCGGAGCCGACCACTGCTACCTTAATGCCGTTGCGCAGAGGTTTGTCGGCCGACATCTCGAGGCATTGTGAGGAGAACTCACGCTCGTAGTCGGCGGCAAACCGCTCGAGATTGCCGATGGCCACCGGCGGTTTCTTCATCTTATTATATATGCAGCGTGATTCACACTGTTTCTCCTGCGGGCATACACGGCCACATACAGCCGGGAGGGCGCTTGTCTCCTTGATGGTCAATGCCGCCAACGCGAACTCGCCACGCTCGATATTCTTGATGAACCCGGGGATGTTGACGGCCACCGGACAGCCTTGCATGCACTGCGGATCCGGGCAGTCGAGGCAGCGGCGTGACTCTCCGACTGCCTGCTCGGCCGAAAGGCCCTGGTTCACCTCATCGTTGCATGTCACGCGGTAGGCTGCGTCGAGTTGCGGCATTACCACTCTTGGTATGGATGTGCGCTCCTTGGTGGGAAGCGAGTTGCGGAGTTCAACGCGCCAGGCAGCCTCGCGGGTATTATCTTTGTTCATTGTATCAGTTGTAACTTTTCAGTCTCATTATCATCTCGTCAAAATCCACCTTGTGGGCGTCGAACTCCGGGCCGTCGATGCAAACGAACTTGGTCTTACCGTCGACGGTGACCCTGCAGGCGCCGCACATACCTGTCCCGTCCACCATTATGGTATTGAGCGAACACATTGTGGGTATGCCGAGTGCGGCGGTGGTTTTGGCGGCGAATTTCATCATCACAGCCGGGCCAATGGCAACGGCGAGATCAATATGCTCTCTTGCGGCAACTTCCTCAATACCGGCTGTGACAAGCCCTTTGCGGCCATCGGATCCGTCGTCGGTTATGATGATGACCTCATCGCTCCATCTTGCCATCTCGTCGCGGAGTATTATAAGATCCTTTGTGCGTGCGGCGAGGATGGATATAACACGATTCCCGGCCTCCTTCATGGCTTTGGCTATGGGAAGCAGCGGCGCTACGCCGACACCACCGCCACAACACAATACGGTGCCTACACGCTCTATGTGAGTGGCCTGTCCGAGCGGACCCACGACATCGGTGAGGTATTCTCCCGGCTCGAGGGCGCATATCTTTCTGGTAGAGACGCCTACTTCCTGCACCACGAGGGTTATGGTTCCGGCCACAGTGTCGGCATCGGATATCGTCAGCGGGATCCTCTCTCCGCCTTCGCCGGTGCGGACGATCACGAAATGGCCTGCCCGGCGAGCCTTGGCTATGAGCGGGGCCTCAACCACAAGCTTTACCACATGGTCAGAAAAATGCTCTTTAGATATTATCTTGTTCATTTGCTATTGTGGATTCTTTCACTCACAAAGTTACAATATCTGTGGATATTTTCAGCAAGAAGAGTCCAAAAAGTTTGGAATTTTACCGCCGCATGGCTAATTTTGCAGAAACAATACAAATCCAGATGCTAATAATCGGTATAGCCGGAGGTACAGGCTCAGGCAAGACAACTGTAGTCAATAAGATAATAAATTCTCTTCCTCCGGGAGAAGTGGCATTGCTGCCGCAGGATTCCTATTACAAGGATTCGAGTCATGTCCCGGTAGAGGAGCGCAGCAAGATAAATTTCGACGAACCTGCCGCCATAGAGTGGTCATTGCTCGTGGAGCATATACGTCAATTGAAGGAAGGGCGTCCCATAGAGATGCCCACATATTCATATCTGACATGTACCCGTCAGGCAGAGACAGTAAGGGTGGAGCCACGTGAGGTTGTCATCGTGGAGGGTATCCTTGTATTGACCGACCCGGTGCTGCGCAATATGCTTGATGTGAAGGTGTTTGTCGATGCTGAGGCTGACGAGCGTCTGATCCGCGTCATAGCCAGGGACTGTGTGGAGCGTGGCCGCACGCCGCAGATGGTGCTGGACCGCTACAGGGATGTGCTCAAACCGATGCATGAGATGTATATCGAGCCATCCAAGAAGACCGCCGATCTCATCGTGCCCCAGGGTGGAAGCAATGTCGTGGCCATACAGCTTCTGACCGATTATATTGAATCCCGTCTCCGCAAAGGATAATCATGAGCGAAAACAATACAGACAGCGCATCAGGCGAGGTGAAAAAGATGGTGCTCCGCACCGACAACCTTGTGAAGAAATATGGCAAGCGCACCGTGGCCAACCATGTGTCCATCGATGTGACCCAGGGTGAGATCGTAGGTCTGCTCGGCCCTAACGGAGCCGGTAAGACCACGACTTTCTATATGACCGTGGGACTCATCACTCCCAATGAGGGTCAGATATTTCTGGATGATCTCAACATCACCAAATATCCCGTCTACAAGCGTGCGCGGAATGGCATAGGCTATCTCGCCCAGGAGCCGAGCGTGTTCCGCAAGCTCTCGGTGGAGGACAACATAAAGGCTGTGCTCCAGATGACGGACACCACGCCGGAGTATCAGCGCGACAAACTCGAGAGTCTTATCAAGGAGTTCAACCTCGAGAAGGTGCGCCGCAATCTGGGCGACCAGCTCTCGGGCGGTGAGCGCCGACGCACTGAGATAGCGCGCTGTCTGGCCATCGACCCCAAGTTCATCATGCTCGACGAGCCTTTCGCCGGTGTGGATCCCATCGCCGTGGAGGATATCCAGTCGGTGGTGTACCGTCTGAAGGAGAAAAACATCGGTATACTCATCACTGACCACAACGCTCAGGAAACGCTGCGCATCACTGACAGGGCCTATCTGCTCTTCGAAGGCAAGATCCTGTTTCAGGGCACATCGGAGGAGCTGGCCGAGAACCCGGTGGTGAGGGAGAAATATCTCGGACGTGAGTTCATCTTCTATCGCAAGAAGTTTGACTATCCGACGGATTAACCGCTTAAATACACATTCACGATTCAAATCAAAGTATGAAAAATCTATTACTCCGCTCCGCAACGGGTATCATATATGTGGCACTCATCTGCTCGGCTGTACTGCTCGGCGGCTGGTGGTATGTGGCACTGTTCTCTCTTTTCGCAATTCTCGCGCTTCACGAATTCTACAGTCTCTCCAACTCCTCGATAGGGGGAGAGAATATCATCACGCTCGTCATCGACATGGCGGGAGGTCTGGTGCTCACCATAGGTCTCAGCTGTGTGAACATCGATATCATGCCCCTGCATGTCACCAAGGTGCTCGGCGGGACATTTCTGACAGTATATCTGCTGTATCTGTGCGCGAGACTCGTAGCCCAGCTGTACAGCCACGAGGCATCGCCGCTCGCCAACCTCGCTTACTCATATATGGGGCAGATGTACATCGCACTCCCGCTGGGATTGATGTCGATGTATTACACCCTTGCCGACGGCCCATATCTTCTGCTGGCCATGTTCGTGATGATATGGCTCAGCGACACGGGTGCCTATCTGGTAGGCTCGATGATAGGAAAGCACAAACTGTTCCCGCGCATCTCCCCGGGCAAGACATGGGAGGGGTTTGCGGGAGGAATGCTCTTCGCCATCGGCTCGGCGTTCATATTCAAGTATATGTTCCCGGCATATTTTGGAAGCATATCCCTCGGTGGACTCTGCGGCATGGGAGCCGTGGTCAGCGCGTTTGCCACATGGGGCGATCTTGCCGAATCGCTGATCAAGCGCACGCTCGGGGTCAAGGACTCGGGCAAACTCCTGCCGGGCCATGGCGGTATACTTGACCGTATAGACTCGCTGCTGCTTGTGATACCTGCATCGCTGATCTATCTGATAAACCTCGCTCTATACAGCTGATTGTATATAAAATTCAATATCATATCATAGTTACATCACACTTTCCAGATTTATGAAAAAAACTTTCCTTACTCCCATGGCCGCGATGCTCGTGCTGGCCGGATGCAATGGCGGAGACGGCAATACCGGGCCCGCTGTCGCGACAAACGATGACGTAATACTCCACGCCTGGTCGTGGTCATTTGACACTATCGCTGCCAATATGCGGGATATAGCTGCATCGGGCTACGCATATGTGCAGACATCTCCGGCCAATACATGTTTTGTTGGCGAGGATGGCGGAATGGCGCTCTTCTCCATGCCGGGCGACTCCGTAAAGGGGAAATGGTACTACTACTATCAGCCCACCGACTGGAAGATAGGCAACTATCTGCTGGGCAACAGAGATCAGTTCAAGGCCATGATGGACAGCGCGGCCAAGTATAACGTGAAGGTGATCGTGGATGTGCTGCCTAACCATACGGCGGTGGATCATACGGCAGTCCTTCCCGATCTTGATGCCGCAGTGGGCGGTCATGACAAGCTCTTCCATGCCAACGGTTTCACGGATATCGTTGACTACAATGACCGCTATGAGTGCACCACCGGCAAGATGGGAGGTCTGCCCGATGTGAATACGGAGAACCCCGACTTTCAGGCTTACTATATGAATTATGTGAACGATCTGCTCAGCCTCGGGGTCAAGGGTTTCAGATATGACACAGCCAAGCATATCGGTCTGCCTTCCGATCCGAGGGACAGCCTTGCCGAGCGTAATAATTTCTGGGACGTCGCAACCGGACGTGAGGCTGTGAAGGGTATCAGACTCGCTGTCCCGGCCGACTCGCTCTTCATCTACGGCGAGGTGCTTCAGGACAAGAATGTCAAGGAGGCCGAGTATGCCGAATATATGAACCTGACAGCAAGTTCCTATGGCCATGCGCTGCGCAATGTGCTCGAAAAGGGTGACTTCAACGCAGACAGCCTGTTGATATGGCATCATCCTGCCGACGGTTCGAAGCTCGTCACATGGGTGGAGTCGCACGACACTTATGCCAACCAGCATGAGTCGGCCGGTCTGACTGACGAGCAGATACGCATGGGGTGGGTTTTCCTCGCCTCACGCAGTCAGGGCACACCGCTCTTCTTCAGCCGTCCGGCCGGAAGCACGCGCCAGAACTACTGGGGCAATAACCGTGTCGGTGCCCGTGGTAATGACGAGTTCAAACACCCCGAGGTTGTGGCTGCAAATAAATTCCGTCAAGATATGTCGGGACAGCCTGAGACTATCACCCCCTCGGCCGACGGCAAGAGTGTGGGTATAGCCAGAGGTGAGCGCGGCGAGGTGATAATCAATTTCAGCAACGAGCCGCAGACAGTAGACATCAAGACTCCGCTCCCCGACGGTGAGTATAAGGACAAGGTGTACGGCACCGTGTTTGTAGTCAAAAACGGCACACTTACGGGGCAATTGAACCCTCTGACCTCATATATCATTGAAATTTAACAGCACCATGAACCAATCGGCGGTCATTTTTGTTGACAAAATGACCGCCGATTAACAAATTTTTTATAAATTTGCGCTGTCAAGTCTGATCTTATCAATAGGATAGAACTATATATTGTCTAACATTAATAACTCTAACAATGAACACTGACACAATTGGCCTCAATGCCGGTAGCGTTTGGGCCGCTCTCAACGAAGCTGACGCAGTAGACACCAAACAGCTCAAAAAAATGGCCAAACTCAAGAATGACAAGGAGCTTTTCGCCGCTCTTGGTTGGCTCGCACGCGAAGGCAAGGTGAATTTCGTAGCCAGCGAGGATGGCAAGGAGCTTATTGTCTCGCTCGTTCAGGGCTGCTGATCACACTGCATTGTAAAATACACTCACACCCCCCCTTGGCATCAGTGCTCGGGTGGTGTGATACATATAAATTCTCTCGCCGACTTCACTCTGATAAGTGATGGCTGCGGGAGTTTTTTACGGCCGGTCAACTAATACTCCTTTTCAATTGTTGTTATAGCATAGAAGGGATTTTTGACAATACATCACATTATTTAATCCGGTTTCGACTATGTTGAGAAAAATCGCAGGGATAAGCCTGAAAGTGCTTCTGGGACTGATCGTGGTGATACTGATCGTTCCGGCACTTCTCTACGTCCCGTTTGTGCAGGATTTTGTCGTGCGGATAGCCTCTGAGAAAGCAAGCGAGGCATCCGGCATGGATATCTCTGTAGGCAAGCTCCGTCTGGGCTTTCCGCTGAAACTGAACGTGGAGGATATCTCGATCGTACAGGCCAATGCCGATACCATGCTTACTGCCGGCGGAGTGTCGGCGTCAGTCAGACTGATGCCGCTGCTGAAAGGCACTGTGGATGTCGATGGCATAAGTGTGAGAGATGCTTTCTATCAGATGGGCAATTCCGATTCCATCATGTGGCTGAGAGCCCGGATTGAGAATGGCCGGATCGATGATGTGGATCTTGCGCTCAAGCAGAATCAGATTGTACTCGGACGGTCGGAGATATATGGAGCGGATGTGTGGATGCGCATGCTTCCCGACACTGCGGCTGTGAAACCGGACACTACCGCGTCAGCGCCATGGGTGATTGACGCTTCATTCATAAAACTCGCGCGTGTGAATTATTCCATGGTCATGCAGCCTACCATCGATTCGCTCGGATGCTATGTGGGCGAGGCAGTGCTGCGCAATGCCAGGATCGATATGCCACACAACCGTATAAAGGGACAGAGTCTGAGGATTGACAGCGTGAGCGCATCCTATCTCTATCCGCGCATTGCGCAGCCGGCACCTGCCGATAGCGCCGATGCTGCAGCGCCGTCCTCCACTCCGTGGACCATCACTGCCGACACTCTCCGGCTCACCGGTGGCAATGCGCTGTATGCAGTGAGCGGTGCCTCGCCGCAGAAGGGTCTGGATATGTCGTATATAAAGGTATCGGATGTGGAGATCGCGGTGGACTCGTTCTACAACCGTGGAACATCCATACGTGTCCCCCTCAGGAAGCTGTCGGCTGCCGAGCGTTCGGGATTGAAACTTTTTGCCGATGGGGTGTTCGCGATGGATGAGAGATCAATGCGGGCCGAGAATTTTTCGATCGAGACTCTCAGATCGCTGCTACGCTTTTCGGCGTCGATGGGTATGGGCGACATGATGACCTCGACTGACATACCCATCTCGCTCAAGGCCACCGGCCGAATTGACCCGGCGGACATCTCCATGGCGTTTCCCGATATGGCCGCGATGCTCGCTCCCATGCGCCCTGCATCGCTCACGGCTGATATCGACGGTACATCCGGACAGCTGGATGTGTACGATCTGTCGATATACATGCCCACTGTCATGAAGATGCGTATGGAAGGCGCTGTGGAATACCCTTTCAATCCTGAAAAAATAGGAGGCGGCCTGTCAGTGACTGGCAATATAGCCACACTCACCGACCGTCAGTTCTCCTTCCTTCCCATCAAGAAACTCCCGGCCTTGGGTATATCGGGCGATGTGAACTATCATCCGGGTTATGCTGACGGTGGTATAGATATCACCGCCGGCGGCGGACGTCTGGCTGCTTCCGGGTCATGGACTGCCCGGAAGGAAGACTATGACGCCGATATCACGGTAGACAGATTCCCCGTGCAACTGTTCATGCCCGAACTGGGTGTTGGAGCGGTATCCGGCCGTATCACGGTGGATGGACGCGGGTATAACCCAATGGCCAAAGGCACGGCTGTGGATGCCAACATCAAGGTTAACAGTGTGGAGTATATGAAGACCACTTACAAAGACATCGCTCTCAATGCCTCGCTTCATGCAGGTGAGGCCACCGGTACGCTGACGAGCCACAATCCCGGCGCCGATGCCGTGGTGGACTTCAATGCGTTTCTGACCGGTGATACCGTAAGATATGCTCTGGATGGCAAGCTAAATGATATCAACCTGCTCACGCTCCATCTGTCGGACTCGGTGAACAACGGACACCTCTCGCTGCGGTCGGAGGGTTTCTATAATGTCATGTCGCAGGGCATGGATGTCACCGCCACGATAGATGGTCTGTATTGGAAATTGCCGGGATTGACCATAAATCCTTCCGCTCCCGTATCACTGGCTGTCAAGTCGGAAAATACCGTATCGCGCATCAATCTCACCAACGGGGATCTCAAGGCTGACTTCTCGTCGCCGATGTCGGTATTTGATTTCGCGGCCGGGATACCACCCGCCATGCAGCTCCTCACTGCCCAGATGGACAGCATGAGGGTGGATGTAGTGAAACTCAGCAACACTCTGCCGCGCTTCACACTTCTCGCCGAGATGGGTGAGAATAACCTTGCCGGCGATATTCTGAAGGGATCGGGCATGAGCATGAAGCATCTGCTCGCATCGGTGGGCAATGACACTCTTCTGAACATGCACGCAGCTGCAAATGGTCTCGCAGTAGGTACCACTAAGATTGACTCACTGTCGGTCAATGCCGTTCAGCACAATGACTACCTTATTTACAAAGCGGAAATGGACAACCGTCCGGGCACATTCGATGATTTCGCTCACGTCACCGCCAATGGCTATGTGGGATTCAACCGTGCGTCGGTGTTCATCAATCAGAAGAACATAAAGGATGAGAATGGATTCAAGATCGGTCTCAATGCATCGATAGACAGCAGTGTGGTCACTGCCCGCCTTGTACCCTACACCCCGGTGATCGCATATAAGAAATGGTCGCTCAACAAGGATAATTTCCTGAGCTATAACATAGATACAAAACACCTTGACGCTGATATCGATCTGAGCGGTAATAACAGTTTCCTTAAAATCTTCACAAGCCATCCCGATGATGGTGCTGACGGTGAGCAGGAGGATCTCATGGTCGAAGTGTCGCGCATCAAACTTCAGGACTGGCTTTCCATCAATCCATTCGCGCCTCCCGTCAAGGGTGACCTCTCGGCCAACCTGCGGTTCCGCTACGAGGAGCCGGTGCTGACCGGTAATGGAACGGTGTCACTCTCCGATCTCTATTATGGCAAGGATCGGGTGGGGGATTTTGACCTTGACCTCAATGTTGCCAATTCACCCGGCGGCAAGCTGATGGCCGATGTGTCGCTCATGGTTGATTCCGTGAAGACAATCACCGCTACCGGTGTGCTCAACGACTCCACGCTCGCTTCGCCGTTCCTGCTCGACTTCAAGATGGTGCATTTCCCTCTGCGTGTGGCCAATCCGTTTATACCACAGCAGATGGCATCGCTCAAGGGTATGCTCAACGGCACGATGAAGATAACCGGCGACATGGCCAATCCGATCTTCGACGGATATCTCAATTTCGACACTGCCTCCGTCAATGTCAAGATGCTGGGTACATCATTCGAGTTCTCGCAGAATGAAATTCCTGTGGACAGCAATGTGATAAGCTTCAAGGACTACACTATACGCGGCTGCAATGAGAATCCGCTGGCGATAAACGGTGTGGTGGATGCCCGTCATATCTCTGACATACGTTTTGATCTCGCTCTCCAGGCCAATAGGATCCAGGTGGTGAACAGCAACCGTGCCCGCAAGGGAGCAGATATCTATGGCAAGGCCTTCCTCGACATAGATGCCACGGCCAAGGGCAACATGAGCTTCATGAATATCAACGCCGATCTCAGTGTGCTGGAGAATACAAATGTGACATATGTGATGAGCGATGCGCAGGAAGTGCTCGCGCAGAAACAGAATGACGATATGGTGCAGTTTGTCAACTTCGCCGATACGGCCCAGGTACTGAGTGCCGATTCGATCAAGGCGGCCCCGATGTCGCTCAATCTGCTTGCCGACCTCCACATCATGCAGGGAGCTGTGATCAATGTGGATCTCTCCGGCGGAAGCAATAACAAGATACAGATCCAGCCATCGGGCGATCTTGACTTCAGCATGTCGCCTCTCAACGGGCAGCGCCTTACGGGCCGTCTGAATATCAACAATGGTTTCGCACGCTATTCGCCTCCGCTCATGGGCGAGAAGAATTTCAAGTTCCAGGAGGGATCGTATGTGGCCTTCAACGGTGATATGATGAATCCGGTGCTGAATGTACAGGCCGTAGATGTGCTGAGAGCGAATGTCACGCAAAGCGGACAGAACTCCCGACTGGTGGACTTTGATATCCAGCTCAGTGTGACGGGGACTCTCGAGGACATGAACGTGGCGTTCGACCTCTCGACCAATGATGATATCACTGTCCAGAACGAGCTCACGGCTATGTCGCCCGAACAGCGTGCCAACCAGGCCATGAACCTGCTGCTCTACAACAAGTACATGGGCGCCGGCACGAAGGGTAATGCGAGCCTCGGTGGCAACCCCGTGTTCTCGTTCCTCACATCGCAGATCAACAACTGGGCGGCCAACAATGTGAGAGGTGTCGACATATCATTCGGCATCGACCAGTATGACCGCACCTACGAGGGTTCGACATCGACCACGACATCATATAGCTACAGGGTGTCGAAGAGCCTGTTCAACGACAGGTTCAAGATCGTTGTCGGCGGAAACTACTCGACCGATGCGGATGCTGACGAGAATTTCTCGCAAAACCTCATAAACGATATCTCGTTCCAGTACATGCTTAATAATTCCGGATCAATGTATGTGAGCATATTCCGTCACACCGGCTATGAGAGCATACTTGAAGGAGAGATCACTCAGACCGGAGTGGGCTTTGTGCTCAAACGGAAACTTAATTCACTTTGGGAACTCATTGGAATCAAACGCGATTGACCTATGGGAAAATTCAGAATATTACCGCTGATCGTTCTTGCCGCTCTTCTTGCAGGAGCGTGCTCCACCACCAGGCGTCTGCCGGAGGGTGAGATACTATATACCGGACTCAAGGATGTGGATATCAATGCCACGGAAGGTGAGAAATTCCCAGACGACGTGGCCTCCGAGCTTACGGGTGCCGTCTCGGTGAAGCCCAACAACTCTCTGCTTGGATCGGCCAAGATACGATATCCGTTTCCATTGGGACTATGGGTATATAACAACTGGCCCAATCCTCCGCATGGGCTTAAACACAAACTGTTCGAATGGCTTTCGAGCGAACCGGTGTTGGTGAGCGATGTGCGTCCGGAAGTGCGTGTGCATATGCTCGACGATATCCTTGACAACAACGGATATTTTTCAGGCACATCCTCCTACGAACTCGTGCAGAAAAAGAACAAGCGCAAGGCATCGATATTATATAAGGTGAATCCCGGTGAGCCGTATCTGATAGACTCAATACAGCTGCTGCCTGATACAACCCATCTGTACAGACTGATTGACTCTGTGGCCAAGCGTTCAACGTGGTTCAAAACCGGATCGTGCTATTCCACTGACTCGCTGGCAGCCCTGCGTGTGAACATAGCCAATGCCGTGCGCAACCACGGCTACTATTTCTTCCGTCCCGAATATATACGCTATCTCGCCGACAGTATCATGAACAAGGGCCGCATAGCCATGCGCCTTGAGGTTGCAGAAAATATACATCCATGGGCTCTCGACAGGTTCAGGACAGGTGAGATCACCACATATATATATCGCAACAAGGGTGGAGGCACGCCCGACACTGTGGAGACCCGCAAGGGCACGCTCATCCGTTACATGCCATCGCGGCTCAGGGATGGGCTCATACCATCGTGCATAGCCTTCCGGGAGGGGCGAACATTTTCGGTAAGACAGATGAATCTCACGCAGTCAAGACTCTCGCGACTGGGTATCTTCAACAATATAAATATATCGGTAGCCCCGGATACGACAAAGATTGATGAGAGACTTCTCAATGTGGTGATAGAATGTACGTTTGACCGTCCGCTCGAAGCGTCGATCGAGGCCAATGTGTCGTCCAAGTCAAACTCGTATCTCGGTCCGGGTCTCGTATTGGGTGTGACGAGCCGCAACCTGTTTGGCGGTGGCGAGCTCCTCAATGTGAGCCTTACCGGAAGCTATGAATGGCAGACAGGCAAGGACCGCTCATCGCTGTTCAATTCCTACGAGGTAGGGCTGAAGGGCACACTTGCATTCCCGCGACTGCTGGCTCCGCGGTTTATCCCGCGTTCTCGCCGTGAGATAAACTGGACAAAGCTCTCGCTCGGTATCGATGTGCTCAACCGTCCGCACTATTTCAGAATGTCGCAGTTCAATGCCGGTATTTCGTATGACTGGCAGTCATCGAGGTATATATCGAACTCATTCACTCTGTTCAAGCTTTCGTATACGAAGCTCCAGAACACCACGAGTGTGTTTGACTCCATCATGGGCGCCAACCCGGCGATAGCACTCAGTTTTCAGGATCAGTTTATCCCGCAGATGAGTTATGGGTTCACATATGACCGTAAGATCGGACGTAATAATACACTCAATATTCAGGCCACAGTGCAGCAGGCCGGCAATATCTTCTGGTCCATATATGAATTGTGTGGCAAGAAGGGTGAGAAGAATCTGTTCCATACACCGTTCTCACAGTTTGTGAAGGGATATGCCCAGGTGGTGTACGGTCGCAGGCTCACCGGTAATATCTGGCTTGTGAACCGTGTGGCTGCCGGTGCCGCCCATGCCTATGGCAATTCGAGTCAGGTACCGTACAGCGAGCAGTTCTACGCCGGTGGTGCCAACTCGGTGAGGGCCTTTACTGTCCGCTCCATTGGTCCCGGTTCATATCGCGCTCCGGCCGATCAGGTGAACGGATATTTCGATCAGACAGGAACGTTCATATTCCTTGCCAACTCCGAACTCCGTTTCCCGATTCTCGGTCCATTGGAAGGAGCTGTGTTCCTTGACGCCGGCAATGTGTGGACGCTCCGCAACGAACCCTCGCGCCCCGGCGGTCAGCTGAGAGGCTCGACATTCCTCAAGGATCTGGCCACCGGCACAGGAGTGGGATTGCGGTTCAATATCTCGATGCTTGTGATACGCGGAGACCTTGGCATCGGTATCCACGCTCCGTATGATACCGGTAAGAAGGGATACTACAACATGCGTTCTTTCGGACGGTCACTCGCATTTCATCTCGCCATCGGATATCCGTTCTGATTGGGATATCTCAAAATACAGGAATCAACAGAAGGCCGAAGAAATTTTTCTTCGGCCTTCTGTTGATTCCTGTCAATTATGATATTTATTTGTAAATCTCCTTTTTGGCTGCGAGAAGGGTATTGCGCATGAGGGAGCAGATGGTCATGGGACCGACACCTCCGGGCACCGGGGTGATGTATGCGCATTTTTCGGCTACATTCTCGAAGTCGACATCGCCGCGCAGACGGAACCCGCTTTTGCGGGTCGAGTCAGGCACACGGGTAGTGCCAACGTCAATCACTGTGGCTCCGGGCTTCACCATGTCGGCTGTGACAAATCCGGGGCTGCCGAGTGCGGCGATGATTATATCGGCCTGAGCGCATGTCTCCTTGATGTTGCGCGAAGCGCTGTGGAGCACTGTCACGGTGGCATTGCCCGGTTCGGCTTTCTGCATCATGAGAGTGGCTACGGGCTTGCCCACAATGTTGCTGCGTCCGAGCACCACGCAATTGGCTCCACGTGTCTCCACGTTGTAGCGCTTGAGCAGTTCCATGATGCCCGAGGGGGTGGCCGAGACGAAGCAGGGGAGACCTATGGACATCCTGCCTACGTTGACGGGATGAAAACCGTCCACATCCTTGCGGGGATCGATGGCCTCGATGACTTTCTGCTCCGAGATATGGCGCGGAAGCGGGAGCTGGACTATGAAACCGTCCACACCCTCATCATTGTTGAGGCGTCCGATGGCAGCGAGGAGCTCATCCTCGGTCACTTCGTCCTCATAGCGAATCAGAGTCGAGGTGAAACCGCAAGCCTCGCAGGCTTTCACTTTGTTGGCCACATAGGTCTCGCTGCCTCCATCGTGGCCCACGAGTATTGCAGCGAGATGGGGGCGGCGCTTGCCTGCGGCCACCATCTCCTCGACTTCAGCGGCTATCTCACGCTTGATGTCGTCGGCGACTTTCTTTCCGTCAATAAGTGTCATGTTGAATATTCGGTCTATTGATGGTTGTTGTTATCTTCTCATTCCCTTCATGCCGCGCATCAGAGCCATGGGGTTCTTGATGCCGGACACGGCCTTCATCATCTTGCGGGCGTCGTCGAACTGCTTGATGAGACGGTTCACCTCCTGGATGTCGCTACCCGATCCACGTGCTATGCGCTTGCGGCGCGATCCGTTGATGATCTCGGGATGCTGACGCTCCTCTTCGGTCATGGACCGTATGATGGCCTCGATGCCCTTGAAGGCATTGTCGTCGATATCGATGTCCTTGATGGCCTTACCTACACCGGGTATCATTGATGCAAGCTCCTTGAGATTACCCATTTTCTGGATCTGCTGGATCTGCTGGAGGAAGTCGTTGAAGTTGAACTGGTTCTTTGCTATCTTGCGCTGGAGCTCGCGGGCCTGCTTTTCGTCGTAGGCGTTCTGAGCCTTTTCCACGAGGGAGACGATGTCGCCCATGCCGAGGATACGGTCGGCCATACGGGAGGGGTGGAAGAGGTCGATGGCATCGAGCTTCTCGCCGGTACCCACGAACTTGATGGGCTTTGTGACGACAGTGCGGATGGAGAGTGCGGCACCACCACGTGTGTCACCGTCCAGCTTGGTGAGCACCACTCCATCGAAGTCAAGACGGTCGTTGAACTCCTTGGCGGTATTGACAGCATCCTGACCTGTCATGGAGTCGACTACAAAGAGGATCTCCTGCGGCTTGACGGCTTTTTTGATGGCGGCTATCTCCTGCATCATCTGCTCATCGACGGCAAGACGTCCGGCCGTGTCGATGATGACGAGGTCGTTGTGATTTGTCTTGGCGTAGCGGATGGCGTTCTCGGCTATCTCCACGGGATTCTTGTTGCCCTCTTCGGTGTAGACGGGCACGCCTACCTGATCGGCAATGACCTTCAACTGGTCGATGGCTGCGGGACGGTATACGTCGCATGCCACGAGGAGCGGACGCTTGGCCTGCTCGCTTTTGAATTTGCGGGCGAGCTTGCCGGAGAATGTTGTCTTACCCGAACCCTGGAGACCTGACATGAGTATGACCGTGGGATTGCCGGAGAGGTTCACCTGTGCGGTCTCTCCTCCCATGAGCCGGGCAAGCTCGTCATGGACAATCTTCACCATGAGTTCGCCGGGCTTGATGGCATTGATCACGTTCTGGCCCATGGCTTTGGCCTTCACTTCGTCGGTGAACTGTTTGGCCACCTTGTAGTTCACGTCAGCCTCGAGCAGAGCGCGACGCACATCCTTGAGGGTCTCGGCCACATTGATCTCGGTGATCTTGCCTTCGCCCTTGAGTATCTTGAAGCTCCGTTCGAGCCTTTCGCTTAGATTTTCAAACATCTATTATGATTGTATAATAAGGTGTGTATTGTTTCTTCAGTTGCGTGTTATTTCACGAGCCGGTTGGTGGTGGAGTCGGGGAATATCACTTTCGGGGTGAATTCCGATGCTTCCTCTGGGGTCATAAGTGCATAAGCCATGATGATGACTATATCTCCTACCTGCACCTTGCGTGCGGCTGCACCGTTGAGGCATATCACGCCCGAACCGCGGGGGCCTTCGATGGCGTAGGTGTCGAAGCGTTCGCCATTGTTGTTGTCCACGATGTAGACCCTTTCTCCGGGGAATATTCCTGCGGCGTCAAGAAGATCCCTGTCGATCGTTATGCTGCCTATATAGTCGAGACGTGCCTGTGTGACACTGACACGGTGGATTTTTGATTTTAGTATCTGGAGCATCATGTGTATGGTCAGATTTTATATGTGATGTTGTCTATGAGACGCACATCTCCGCAGTAGGCGGTGATGCATCCTACGGGGATTGTGGAGTCCGACCAATCGGTGAGCGGCTGCATGGTGATGCCATCCACTATCTCGTAGTATTCCACTTCCATGAAAGGGAAACGATTGACGGTATCGATGACCCACTGCCTGGTTTCGGTCAGCGACATTTCCCTGGCCTTGACAAGACTGCTCTTCAATGTGATGGATATACAGGGTGCCACCATTCGCTGGTCGGGGGTGAGGCGCACGTTGCGCGAGCTCATGGCCAGACCGTCATCGTGGCGCCTGATAGGACAGGACACTATCTCGAGGCCGTCATATCCACCTTCGAGCTCAACCATACGGCGTATTACGGCTATCTGCTGATAATCTTTCTCTCCGAAATATGCGCGGGTGGGACGGGTCATGCTGAAAAGCTTGCTCACTACCTGAGCCACGCCGTTGAAATGACCGGGGCGCATGGGGCCCTCCATCACCTCGGCAACCGGTCCGAGATCAAACACTCTCGTGTCCTCCTGAGGATACATCTCCTCGACTGACGGGATGAAGGCATAGTCGACACCGGCGCTCTCGAGCAGGGCACAGTCGGCCTCCTCGGTGCGGGGATATGTGGCAAGATCGGTGGGATTATTGAACTGTGTGGGGTTGACAAACACACTCACCACTACCGTGTCATTTTCTTTTCTGGCACGAGTGATGAGCGACAGATGTCCCTCATGAAGGGCTCCCATGGTGGGGACGAGCCCTATGCTCCCTTTGGCACGGGCGCTTCCAAGCGCCGATTCCAAATCTGAAACAGTACGGATGATTTCCATTCTTTCTGCTGAAATTTTTCAGACTGCAAAATTACGCATTTATCTAACCAAAAGCAAACTTTTGGTCTATGCGTTTTGACAATAGCCGGATATTGACTAATTTTGACATACAAAAAATAAAGGAAAATTGAATCAGGAATTTGCATCAAGCCTGCTTGAGGGGGCTGTCACCGAGCTGTCGCGCCTGCCAGGCATAGGGCGTAAGACGGCTTTGCGCCTCGCTCTTCATATATTGCGTTCGGACGAGTCGGCCGGTGTGGCGCTCGGCGAGGCTATAATAAAAATGCGCCGTGGAGTGAGATATTGCAGAAAGTGCCACAATATATCGGAGACTGATCTGTGTCCGCTTTGCGCCGATCCGCGCCGTGACAGCCGCACGGTGTGTGTGGTGGAAAGCGTGAAGGATGTGATGAGTTTCGAGAATACGGGACAGTTCAACGGCGTGTACCATGTGCTCGGTGGCGTCATTGCCCCGATGGAGGGGATAGGTCCTGAGATGCTCGAGATAGAGTCGCTCGTGGCGAGAGTGGCTGCCGGCGATATCGATGAGGTGATACTCGCACTGAGCGCCACACTTGAGGGTGAGACCACGAATTTCTACATATTCCGACGTCTGGCACCGTATGCCGATGTGAGGATAACACAACTGGCACGGGGAGTATCGGTGGGTAATGAGATTGAATATACCGACGAGGTCACCCTCGGACGTTCGCTGCTGAACCGCACACTCTTCTCCGACTCGATAAAGAGATAGAGGTCAAAGATCGATCTCCCATCGGTCCATGGCCTTGTAGGCGGGGAATTTTTCCCTTCCGATCTCTATATCCTTGCGTTCGAGTAGTGCATAGAGGTAGCCGTTGCGGCGTGTCTCATGGATGGGGTCGCCCCAATTGTCGTAGATGGCTGAGCTGGATCTGTGGTATTCGCCATAATTATCCTCGCCCGAGCGGTTTGCGCCCACGGTGTATACCTGATTTTCCACGGCTCTGGCCTGCATGAGAATCTTGAACGGTTTCTCACGCGATGAAGGCCAGTTGGCCGGCACGAGGAGCACATCATATAGGTGGTCCTTGACATTGCGGCACCATACGGGAAACCGCAGGTCGAAACATATTATTATCTTGAAGTCCCAGCCTCTGAACCGCACTATGGGTGCGAGTTCATGTCCGGGCGAATAGACTTTGTCCTCGGTAGAGAGTGGGAAAAGATGGCGTTTGTCGTAGAACGTCGCATCGCCCATTGGCTCTATGAAGAAAGCTCTGTTGTAGAATTTCCCGTCATCGCCCTTGGCAAGGAAACTGCCGGCGATGGCAAACCCGAAGAATGCAGCCCAACGTTTCAGGGCTTCCACGGTCTGTCCGTCATTTCCTTCAGCCAGAGCCGAGACTCCTTTTGTGTCGGGTACGAATGCCGTGGTGAAGAGTTCCGGCAACACGACCACGTCGGTGTCTTTTTCCACCTCATTGAGTGCATGGGCGGCAGCTATCAGGTTCTCCTCGGGAGAAGCGTATTTGATGTCGAAGGGTATGACGCAGATTTTCATTCCGCAGAAAAATTTTCAGGTTTTATACCGGTAAAATCCCTGTAGTATTTTTTGATTTTCACCATATCATCAGGGATATTGCCTGTAGGTATGAAGGTTTTTTCCAGATGTATGGTCTTGGTGGGGGCATCGATCGCGCCAAGCACGATGGGCACTTCGGCATCGTAGGCGATGTGGAGGAATCCTGTGCGCCAATCTGTCACCCGTGCTCTTGTGCCTTCGGGAGTGATGGCGAGCGACATGGAGTCGGCCTCCTTGAATTTATGCACTATCACATCGGACAGCGAACCTCCGCGCCGCTTGGGCACAGGAATGCCTCCGAGCGATTTGAACAGGAGATTCATAGGGAAGAAAAACCAGGCTTCCTTCATCAGAAAGCCTGCGCGGCGGCCGAGTGACCAATAGGCGAGCTCGCCAAGCACGAAATCCCAGTTGGAGGTGTGGGGTGCCACGCATATTATGCTCTTCGGATAGGAGGGTACAGTGCATATGACCTTCCATCCGAAGAGCTTTAGAAGAAATTTGCTGATTGCTTTTTTCATCATTTATGCGAGGAGAGAGGCGGATAGGACTGTTATTTTCCAGAAGCCGACTTGTTTGCCTCTTTCTGCTCGGCAGGAAGTGCGGCATTCATTTCCTTGACCACATCCTCGATGCGGCTGTTGAAGTTGCCTTTGAGTTTGCGGTAGGCCTGCTTGAAATATGAGTGGCGTGCGTCCATGTATGCCTTGCGGCTGTCGAATGCAGCGGGCGACTGGGGAAAGTCGACGTTGACAAGCGAGAGGGCGGACTCCTGGATGTCGGCGAGTTCGTAGATGATCTTGTTGTATGACTCGGGGTTTACACCGGGGATTGACAGTTTGGCGAGCACGCACTCTCCGGCAAGGGCTCCGCAGATGGTGCGGATCTCCTTTTTGAGCAGTCTTTTGTTGGAAGCCATTTCAGTGGGGGGGATTGATTGTTGATGGATATATATGTTTGTTTTATAACGTAGCCCCCGAACCGATGGTTTGGGAGGCGAGTGTCTTTTTAAGCGCATCGGCCGATGATGATATCCTCGGGATGTGTACTTTTGCCAGTGAGGATGCATCTACGGCAGGGAATGTCACTCCGGTGGCCGATTCGATGGCCCGAGGGAATTTGGACGGGTGGGCTGTCTCGAGGAACACTCCGGTCTCGCCCTCTTTCAGATCCTCGCGTAACGCACGGAGCGCGGCGGCGCCATGGGGGTCGGTGAGGTAGCTGTTGATGGAGTAGGTGTCGGATATCGTGCCGAGTATATCCTCGTCGGTGTACGAATAGCCGTGGAGTATCTCCGGGAGGCTGCTGTGGCCGGGTGTGTCAAATATGCATCTGATGCGCTGGATGTTGGAAGGGTTGCCAACATCCATGGCGCAGGCAACAGTCCTCACTGCACGTCTGGGGTCGAAGATGCCGGTGTGAAGATAGCGCACGGTAGTATCGTTTACATTGTTGGCCACCACGAATCTGCTTATCGGGAGCCCCATCTCGCGGGCCAGAAGTCCGGCTGTGAGGTTGCCGAGGTTGCCGCATGGCACGGAGACAACTATTCCGGGCAGATGGCCCAGCCTGTGGACAAGCGAGGCGTATGCGTGGAAGAAGTAGAACAACTGCGGTATGAGGCGGCAGATGTTTATGGAGTTGGCCGAGGTGAGTCCTGTTGATCGCCGTAACTCCTGGTCGGCAAGGCATTCCTTGACTATACGCTGGCAGTCGTCGAAATTGCCTATCACTTCTATGGGGTGGATGTTGGATCCGGGTATGGTGAACTGCGCCCGTTGCAACTGTGTGAGACATCCGGAAGGGTATACCACGTACACCTCCACGCCGGGGACGTTGAGAAAACCGTTGGCTACGGCTCCACCGGAGTCGCCGGATGTGGCTACAATGACCTTTACGGTGCGTCCCTCCTTGCCCGAGTAGTGACTTATGACGCGGGCGAGGAATCGTGCGCCTACATCCTTGAACGCAAGAGTGGGACCGTGGAAGAGCTCGAGTGCATATATATTGTCGTCAAGCCTGGCGAGAGGTACGTCGAACGAGAAGGTGTCATTTACAATCTTCTGGATCTCCTCCGATTCGATGTCCTGACCCAGAAGGAGATCGGCCACCACGTAGGAGATCTCACGAATGTTCATCTCCCCGATATTGTTGAAAAAGGCCCGGGGGATCACAGGGATTCTTTCCGGCATAAAAAGACCGCCGTCGGGAGCGAGGCCCTGCATCACGGCCTCTTTGAGCGAGGCCGGCTGACATTGTCCGTTTGTGCTGTAGAATTGCATGATAGTCTGTCTGAACTACAGACAAAGGTACTAAATTTTGATATTACAAACAAATATTCCGTGTCTCATTCCAGAAGCAGCTGTGTCAGAGTGTCGGAATTGGCCTTAATATATCTCGTGAAGCCGCGTTCGTAGTCGGCTGCGCTCTGGGCACCGAGATTGTATCTGATGTTTGTGATGCGGGCGCGTATGTCAAGCAACTTTTCCTGAAGTGCGGTCTCGTTGCCGGACAGATCGATGGCCTCGCGCGCATGCTGCTCGCCAAGGCGGTATGCGTCCTTGTCCATGACCCGCGAGGAGACATGGGTGGAGCTGCCGTCTGTGCTGCAGCTGCATGATGTGATGGATATGCTTGCCGAAAATATGGCTGTGACGGCCAGCAGATAGAATTTGAGACTCTTTTTCATAATAAGACCATCGCTATTTTCGCACATGCCTCGGCGTCGGCCAATGCGTTGTGATGATTGAAAAACGGTATGCCGAGGAATTCGCATACATAAGGGAGACTGTAGGAGGAGAGGTGCTGCCGCGGGATCATGCGTCTGGATGCGGCCAGAGTGCAATGAAACGGGGGATAGGGGTAGTCCATACGGTATACTCTGTGGCATTCGCGTATGCATTTCTCATCGAAGCTCTTGTTGTGGGCCACGAAAGGCAGATCGCCTGCCATGGCTTTGACATCCTGCCATACGCGGTCGAACGTGCGTGCGTTCTCCGTGTCGCGTGGCCCGATGCCATGGATGTTCTGCGTGAAGTGGCGGAAGTAGAAGTCCGGCTCGGGCTTCACGAGTTCATAGAATCTGTCGGCTATCATTCCGTCGACTACTTTCACCGCTCCAATGGCACATATGGAGCTGGGATAGTTATTGGCGGTCTCGACATCTATGGCCACGAAATTATCCATGGCTTTCATCAGTAGAGAAAACGTCGCTCACCGCGTCTCTGACCTGCTCCATGAGCCATCTTGGCGTGGATGTGGCTCCGCATATGCCGATAGAGCCGGCTCCGGCAACCCATTCGGGCCTGAAGTCTCCGGCGCGTGACACGAAGTGGCATCGGGGGTTGACTCCGAGACACTCCTTGTAGAGCACCTTGCCGTTGCTGCTTTTGGCGCCGGACACAAATAGGACCACATCGTGCGATCTCGAGAATTCCCGTAGATGGTTCACCCTGTTGGCCACCTGGCGACAGATGGTGTCGAAGTACCGGAACTTCACGCCCGGACCTATGCGGCGCGAGATCTCCTCGACCATCCCGGCAAGCCCTTGAAGAGACATGGTGGTCTGGGAGTAAAGGACTATATCACGGTTGAAGTCGATGCGCGAGAGCTGATCGGGGCATTCCACCACAATGGCCTCTCCATTGGTCTGGCCTACGAGTCCGTTCACTTCGGCATGTCCCGACTTGCCGTAGATCACTATCTGCGGTTTCTCGCCGGGAGCATCGTAGGTGGCCTTTATGCGTTTTTGCAGCTGGAGCACCACGGGACATGTGGCATCGATGATCTCGATGTTGCGTGACGCGGCAACGGCATAGGTGGAGGGGGGCTCCCCATGAGCCCGTAGCAGCACACGTGCGTTGCTGAGACGGGCGAGATCCTGATGGTCTATCGTCACCAGTCCGGCGTTGCCGAGACGTTCCACCTCATCGCTGTTGTGGACTATATCGCCGAGGCAATACAACGGTTCGTCGCTGCGTCCGAGCTCTTCCTCGGCCTTGCGTATGGCAGTGACCACTCCATGGCAGAATCCGGAGCGTGCGTCTATCTCAATTTCCGGCATCATCTTTCAGGGTGGATGGTGTGGAGGGAATCGATTGTCCTATTGTATAACGACATGAGCCATGCGTCCTGCTCGGCGATGGACATCTTGGAGTTGTCAAGCGAAACTGCATCGGAGGCTTTGCGCAGTGGGCTCTCATCGCGGGTCTCGTCTATGTGGTCGCGCGACATGACGTTTTCAAGCACTTCGTCGAGCGTCACCTGCGCCCCTTTTGCCGTAAGCTCCCTGTAGCGGCGTTCGGCACGTTTCTGTGCGCTTGCATCGCAGAATACTTTCATCTCAGCGTCGGGGAACACAACGGTGCCTATGTCGCGGCCATCCATCACTATGCCCTTGCTTGTGCCCATGGCGCGTTGCATATCCACAAGTGCATGGCGCACGGCAGGTATGGCTGCAATGGGGGAGACGCACGATGATACGCGCAGGGTGCGTATCTCGCTTTCCACGTTCTCTCCGTTGAGCAGGGTGTCCTGTCCATCAGGGGTGACCTGGAAGTCTATATGGATAGAGGGAAGGGCGGCTGTGATAGCTTGGATGTCGGGGGCTGTGCCTTCCGATACATAACCGTTGCGCAGGGCATAGAGCGTGACGGCGCGGTACATTGCGCCGGAGTCGATGTAGCGGTATCCGATGTTTCTGGCCAACGCCCGGGCCATGGTGCTTTTGCCGGAGGATGAATATCCGTCGATGGCTATGATGATTTTCTTTTCAGAACTCATAAAGTTTTGTTGAAAGGTTGAGCATGAATGTGGTTGCCCCCGAATGGGGCTGGGCAAAGGCTATGCCTATGCCGAAATTCTTTACTTTCAGACCCATACATGCCGAAAATCCCGAGAGGATGCTGCGCTTGTAGGTGGACATGTCTGTGCGGGTCTTGTAGTTGTAGCCTAAGCCTATGTGGAAATTTTCGCTGGGCACGAAGTCGGCGGCAAACACAAGATGGCGGAATAGATTGGAGGAGAAGTTCTCTTTAAGAGTGCCGCTGTTGCCGTCGGTACCGTCGCCATTGTCGTAATATGGTAATTTCCATTTTGTCAGATTCCATGCGGTGACGGAGAAAACCACCGGGAGAGATCCGAGACCTTTCGATATACCGAGCCGGATATCTATGGGGAGGCGTTCGCCTCGGTCGTTGAATTTTTTCACCTGTCCGCCGAGGTTGGCAACCATAGCCGAGAATGAGAAGTCGCTGTCGGGGTTGTAGTAATTCACACCAATGTCGGTGGCGAGTGCCATGGCTGAATAAGCATCGTATGATGAGTATACCATCTTGACAGTTGCTCCTCCACGCCAACGGTCGGTGATATCGTGGGCATAGGTGGCTGAAAACAGCATGTCCTTCGGCGAGATGTCACCGGTGAGGGTGCCGTCGATATCCGCACCTTTTATTTTTCCGTAGCCGAAATATTGTATGCCGGCTGCCCAGGCGCCGTGATCGCCGGCCCTTCGCCCGAATTTCACGCCGGCAAAATTGCTCTCTCCTATATATTTCATGTAGTTCACACCGAGCTGCATGTCCACTTCCGATCCAAGCAGTCCGGGATTGCGGTCGGATGCGTTGATATCGTCATCTATGTTGGATATGTTTATTCCGCCAAGGCCATATGCGAGGGTGGATGTGGGCAGATTCAGAAACGAGTATACCGAGGTTCCGTCCTGCGCCGACATCTTTCCGGCAAAGGCTGATACTAACAGTATGGTCAGTGTTACGGATATATATTTTGATAATGAAGTCATTATTTCATGAATAATCGGGACACGCGTGAATGTCCTGAATAGATAACGTGTGAATGGCTGTTTTATTATGGTATGCCAAGTGTAAAGATAACTAAAACAATCGTAATCATTATCAAAAGATTTGCCCCTTGCCGCCGTATCTTATAACTTTGTTTTCACAAATCTCACTCCTCTAATAGTTTGACAAAATGTCTTCACTTATACGATTCATCATCTTTTCGTCCATATCAGTGGGTTCAACTTTGGCTCTGTCGGCCAAGGGTGGCAATATGCAGCACTACTCCGGCGACAGGGAGATAGTAGAGGTGTACGATCCCGACACTGTCGACAAGGCTCCGCAATTCCCGGGTGGGGATATCGCCATGATGAATTTCATAAACAGAGAGCGTGTGTATCCCGAACGGGCCTATCAGGAAGGTGTGCAGGGCCGTGTAAGGTGCAGCTTTGTTGTCAATGAGGATGGGAATATATCACATATATCCGTAATAAAAGGTGTGGAGTCCTCCCTTGACCGGGAAGCCGTGAGAATAATTTCAGAGATGCCTGTGTGGAATGCAGGACAGATTGGCAACAGGACCGTCCCCGTATACTGCATCATTTCCATCCCTTTCAGAAAGTGACCACGCAACAAGAGCACATGAGGCTTATAAAAAGCCGTTTTTGTAGTTGCATATTTCATTTAAATTCATATACGGAGTCTGACTGAAATTACACACCGTTGTGGAAGTGAATTTTTATATTTTTGTACACCTGCGATTGTTGATAAATTCTAAAGTTATCCAAAACCAAAACTTACATATCTGATAATCATTATTTTGTGATTTTTATAAATACAAAAAGTTGTCCAAAAAGAAAACGTTGACAATCGTTTTAACATAAATTTATTTGGATTTATGGGAGTTCGTGTCTAACTTTGCACTGTGGATTTAGACAATATCAGGCCCCATGCGGCCACCACATACCAAACATAAGACAACCCCCCAAAACAAAAGAAATGATTCATACAGTAGTCAAGCGCGACGGTCGTATCGTCGGCTACAACGAGGAGAAGATCAAGGCCGCGATACGCAAGGCAATGCTCACCACCGAGCGTGGCGAGGACGAGGCCCTCATAGCAAGGATAGTCGACATCATAACGATGAGCGGTGAGCAGCAGATGTCGGTCGAGGAGATTCAGGATCGTGTAGAGCTTGAACTTATGAATTCCCCCCGCAAGGAAGTGGCAAAACGTTATATCGCCTACCGCGATCAGCGTTCGATAGCCCGCCGTGCCAAGACCCGCGAGATGTTTCTCGAGATTATCGAGGCTAAGAACAATGATATCACGCGCGAGAATGCCAATATGAATACCGACTCACCCGCCGGTATGATGATGAAGTTCGCGAGCGAGACTACCAAACCGTTTGTGGATGACTATCTGCTCTCGCCCGAGGCGCGTGAGGCCGTCAACTGCGGTTATATCCATATACATGACAAGGACTATTACCCTACCAAGAGTCTGACGTGTGTGCAGCATCCGCTTGACCGCATACTTAAGAACGGATTCATAGCAGGACATGGCGAGTCGCGCCCCGCCAAGCGCATAGAGACAGCGAGCATCATTGGTTGTATCTCGCTCGAAACAGCCCAGAATGAGATGCATGGAGGCCAGGCCATACCTGCGTTTGACTTTTATCTCGCACCTTTTGTAAGATCGTCCTACAAGGAGGAAGTGGTCAATCTTGAAAAACTTACAGGCAAGGATCTGTCACATCTTTACGATGCTCCTGTCAAGGACTATGTGAAGCGCGATCTTGAGGGTCTCGAGGGTGATGAGCGTCTCATGCAGCACGCTGTCAACCAGACAGTCAGCCGGGTGCATCAGTCCATGGAGGCTTTCATACATAACATGAACACTATCCACTCGCGCGGTGGTAATCAGGTAGTGTTCAGCTCTATCAACTATGGTACTGACACCTCTGCCGAAGGAAGGTGCATCATCCGCGAACTCCTCCGCAGCACCTATGAGGGTGTGGGCAATGGAGCCACGGCCATTTTCCCGATACAGATATGGAAGAAGAAGCGCGGTGTGAGCTATCTGCCGGAGGATCCCAACTATGATCTCTATCAGTTGGCATGCAAGGTGACGGCCCGCAGGTTCTTCCCCAACTTTCTGAATCTCGATGCCACATTCAATCAGCATGACAAATGGACACCGGACGACCCCGAGCGCTATAAATACGAAGTGGCTACCATGGGATGCCGCACGCGTGTGTTTGAAAACCGTTTCGGAGAGAAGACATCCATAGGCCGAGGCAATCTCAGCTTCACCACAATAAATATAGTGCGTATAGCCATCGAGGTGATGAATATCGTGGATGTGGAGGAGCGTAAGTCGCGTTTCTTCAAGAAACTTGACGAAGTGCTCGAGATCACAGCCCGACAGCTTAATGACCGTTTCGATTTCCAGAAGACAGCCAAGGTAAAACAGTTCCCGCTGCTCATGTCCAGGCTGTGGAACGGTGCAGAATCCCTCTCGCCTGACGACACAATAGAGAGTGTGATAAATCAGGGGACTCTCGGTATAGGATTCATCGGTCTGGCCGAGTGTCTCATAGCTCTGACCGGGAAGCATCACGGCGAGAGCGAGGATGCGCAGAAACTGGGTCTGCAGATAGTATCGCACATGCGTTCGCGTATCAATGACTTCTGCGAGCGTTATAAGCACAATTTCTCAGTGCTCGCTACTCCGGCCGAGGGCCTTTCCGGCAAGTTCACTTCCCGCGACCGCCGCAGTTTCGGCGTTATCCCCGGCATAACGGACAAGATATATTACACCAACTCCAATCATGTGCCTGTGTACTACAAATGCTCTCCAGCCCACAAGGCAAGGATAGAGGCACCTTATCACGAGCTCACCGGCGGCGGTCATATATTCTATGTGGAGATTGATGGTGACGCCACCCACAACCCCAAGGCCATAAGCGACATTGTCGATCTCATGGACAAGAATAACATCGGTTACGGATCGGTGAACCACAACCGCAATCGCTGCATGGACTGCGGATATGAGGATGCCCAGGCCGAACTTCACGAATGTCCCCACTGCCACAGCAGGAATATAGACAACATACAGCGTATCACCGGCTATCTTGTCGGCACGACCAACAGGTGGAATCAGGCCAAGCTTGCCGAGCTGCGCGACCGTGTGGTTCACAAATGACACTCCTCTACCAGAACAATAATGAGAGTTATTGATATAGTCCCCGGGACGTCGGTCGACGGCCCGGGGCTTAGAACGTCCATATATTTCGCCGGGTGCCATCATGCCTGCCCGGGATGTCACAATCCTCAGTCGTGGCCAATAGATGCCGGGAAAGAGATGACAGTGGGCGAGATCGCCGCTATAGTGAGCGAACATGGGTTTGATGTCACGTTCACAGGTGGGGATCCGATATATCAGGGTGAAGAACTTGTTGAACTGGCCAGGACTATACACTCGCAGGGGAAGACCATATGGTGCTATACCGGTTTTCTTTTCGACCAGCTTTTCTCCATACCGTCGGCTATGGCCTTGCTGCCATATCTGGAAGTAGTGGTTGACGGTCCGTTTGTAGAGGCGTTACGGGATATCAGCCTGCAGTTCCGCGGATCGTCCAACCAACGACTCGTGGATGTGGGCAAATCCACCCACGATCAAGTGGTGGAGTGGGGTAATGACTTTACCGAACTATTTTTCTGAGAGGGACGGCTCTGTTATGGTCGTCAAGATAGAGTGCCTCGCGAGGGGTATATCCCGGTGATACCAACGATGCGGTGGTGTCTATATGCCCGCTTTCCAGTCCGGCCATATCGGCGATGGTAGGAGCGAAGCTGCGGGAAGAAGACACAAATTTACCGGTGTTTTCGGCAAGCGCCCGTGCTTTCTCCGGATATAGCCCACGCCATGCGGACGAGACCCAGGCCAAAAGCGGTACATGTACCTGCTGAATACTTGGTACGGGGGACGCGTGTAGAAAGCGCCCCGACTCATCGTCAAATATATCCTCGCCGTGATCGGATGTATAGAGAATACCTCCGATCATCCCATCGACACTGTCAAGACGGGATATGCATTCATGCAGTAGCCGGTCAGTCACTGTGATGGTATTGTCGTACGCATTGATCAGCCTGTCCCTGCATCTGGATGTGGCGTCATCATAATCGTCAGGCAGGAATCTGGCAAACTCATCCGTATAACGGTCACGGTAGTTGAAGTGCGATCCATAGGTATGCAGGACGATCAGTTTTTTTCTGTCCGGTTTTGCCAATTCCCTGTCAAGCGGGACAAGCATGTGCAGATCTTCCGGTACCGAGGGGTCGAATTCCATGTCGGTCTCTTTCAGGAACAGGGTCATGTCGGCCTCTTCGGCAAAAAAATCTATGAAGGAATGGTTGTAGCGCTGGTTGGATATGAAGGAGCAGCGGAATCCAGCCTCTTTGAAAGCGGAGATTATGCTTTTCACGGTGTATATATCCCGGTCGAATGTCTCGGCATCGACCGGGCTTAGGAGCATAGGGACACTTTTATGAGTGGTATTACTCTCGCTATATGTATTGCGGGCTACGAAAATATCATCATGCCGGGACAGCAACGGGTTAGTGGACCGGGAATAGCCGCAAAGCTGCCAGTCGGAAGCTCTTGAGGTTTCTCCGATGACCATGATATAGGTTTCGGCCGAGTCCGCCGGATGGGTCGGTACGGCATCATAGCGGAAAGCTGCTGATGTCTCATGGTAATTGCTTGTGCGTGCAGTGCGGTCGAAAGCAAGATATACATTGTAGACTACATTAGCGGGATATATGTCTCTCTTCACGGAAAAGTCCCTGTCGATGCGACCGGCGGTGATGCAGAGTATCATACCGGCAATGACCGATGCGCAAGCCGATATACGAGCCCATCTCAAAGTCCTGCGATCGAGCGATATTCCGTGACGGCACATTATGTAGCCGGCTATAAGCGGCGGAAGATAGAGCATGAACACCACGAGAAGTGTCGTGAGCATGTTGCCGAGCAGTTCGGACACCTCGGAGACATTGGTAGTGACAAGATTCAGGAACATGTCGACCGCGATAACGCTACGGCCGTAAAGGTTCATGAGCACAAGCTGGAAAGCCGCGAAGAAGAAAAACGGGAAGGCAAGCCAGATGTTTCGCCCTATACTTCTTGAACATGCAAGCAGCAGCAGTATCACTCCTCCGGGGAGGAGAATGTTGGCTGCGGATGCGATGGCGCCAAGCCCTTCTGTGACGCACAGCATCACATTGGGGATCATCAGCACTGCAAGTGTGTAGTAAAGGAAAATTCTTTTCTTTAGCATGATTTGGATGTAGTCAGAAGGATTCGTTCAGACCAAAAACAAAACCGGATGAGCGACGTCCGAAACCGAGATCTATGCGGATATTGGCATCGCGCTTGAATTCCCAACGGTATCCTATGCCGAATTCCGGTAGAAATTGATTCATTTTCAGGGCTGAGAGTTTGGGGAATACATTGCCTATACCGCCCCACAGCACCACACCGCTGCGTCGCCACACTTTTTGTCGCAACTCGATGGTGAGATCGACGGCATTCTTGTCTCTGTAGCGTCCTTCGTAGTAACTCCTCATCGATCCGGAGCCGAGGGTGGGAAGCATGTTCCAAGGGCTGTCGCCATAGGAAAAATCAGCATGTATTCTTGTGGCTATTGTAGCGTTGCGCCATAGCGGGTGATAGTAATTGGCTGCTATGCGTGATATGTAGAACGGATAGCTGCCGTTGCCGAAAAATTTCGGATAGAACATCTGGTTGAATTCCAGTAGCCATCCGCTGTGAGGACCTGTGTGATTGTCGCGTGTGTCGAAACTCAGTTTAATTCCCGCCCCGGCTGTGATGTGATGGAGCGGTTGTCCCTCCCAGACTTCCACGGATGCCGGTTTGCTCGCTCCTACATAATAGAATTCCGCCATGGGGCCGATATACAGACCGTTAAGCACACGCCACTCATATGCGGCAGACAGATTAATGGTGAGATCGCGGTACTTTGTCTTGTTCGAGTCATGGACACCCATGTCGTAGCCGCTTCCCCAGAAGTAGGACGACATGGATCTCAGTCCAAACCGATAGTTGATCCTGCGGCTGTTCTCTGGGAAGATATGCTCGCCGCGTGCTCCTATCATGAACAGGTTCTTTGTGGCAATGTCGCCAACTATGGATATGTTCGACAACGGGAGCAACGTGTCGGATGGTACTGTCGAGTAGTTGCCGCCGAGCACCAGACCTATGCCGAACCCTGATTCCTTGGAGTAATGCGGCCCTCCTATGAAAGTGAAATGGGGTCGGGTAGTGACAGTATGCTTGTTGGAGGATGCGAAATAGTGTATCAACCTGTCAATCACACCGTTTTTGGCGGGCACACTGTCATGCGTCTCGGCAGCGGCTGAGTCTATGCCCCCGGAAAGCGCAAGCACAAGTAATATAGATGTGACAGCAAGTAATCTGATTCGCATTTTTGGATGAATGTATTTTTTACGTATTACGTATTATAGGTGAGTGCTAAAGAAAAAACGCTCAGTCTCACCGTCTGGTTTGCTCTCCTGATGGTTTCAGCGGCTTCGTGGAGTGTGGCTCCGGTAGTGATGACATCGTCCACGATAAGGATATGCATGCCGTCAAGTTCGTAGGGTCGGTTGACATAGAACGACCCTATGGCGTTGCGCTGTCGCTCGCGGGAATTGCGCCTTGTCTGAGAAGTGTGATATCTCGCTGCCCTGAGATTATAGGCCACAGGGATACCGGTCACATCGCTGATGCCGTGCGCTATGCCATGGGTCTGATTGTAACCTCTTTTCATCCGCTTGAAAAAATGTATCGGGACAGGCACCACGCAATCGATACCATCAAAGAATCCTATCCCCGTCATCTCACGCGCGTGCATGGCGGCAAGTCTGCGCCCTATCACCGGGCGTGCGTGATATTTGCAGTCAAGGATGAGTCGCGAGTATGGATTTTCCTTATGATACTGGAATAATGACGTGGCTCTTTCGACCGGAGCACGCAGCGATATAAGTCTGTCGAGGATCTCGTTCTGGCCCGGAGGAGTTCCGTAGGTGCGAGGAAGCCCGTGGAGACATCCGAGGCACATTATCTCCTCGCCCTCCACGAGTGTCCTGCCGCATACCGTACATGTGTCGGGGATGAACATGCTCACCAGTGACGTGGACCATAGCTTCGCTGCATGCAGTAGTCTGTCAGTCTTCACCGGATATAAGTTGGTTGATAATACCTGACACCAAGGCTATGGGAAACCCTCGCTGTACTCCGAAACGGAGCAGTTTCTGTTTGCCTTCATATGTCTCTGTCAGAGCAGGGGTAAGCCTCAGGCGGGATGACAGCACACGTTTTGCCACCGCTACGTATTCCTCCTTGTCAAGAGTGGAAAGGGCTTCAGCTATCATATCGCGGGGTATGCGTTTTGCAGCGAGCCCCATGGCAATCTTGCGCGCACCCCAGCCGCTGAACACGAGTTTGTCATGCGCATATGCCGCTGCATAGCGGGCATCGCTTATGAAGCCTTTCTGCTCGAGCTGTAGCATCACGGCATCTGCATCGCGTCGGGACAGGCCCCAACGTTCGAACTTGCGCATGATGTCGTAGGTACACTGTTCGCATCGGGCACAGAGGGAGGCTCCTTTTGACAGGGCCATCTCGGGCGTGATAGGTTTACGGCTTGACATCATGACCTTGTACCTTTAGCAAACCGCTTTTTCCCTTCCATATCCATCATGACGCAGACATCGGTCCAACCGGCTCCTTCAAGAACCGAGATGACGTCGTCGGCATACAACGGGTTGATCTCAAGATATATCTTGCCTCCAGGGCGAGCGATGCGGAATCCCTCACCGGCGATAGGCCGATAGAATCTCATAGGGTCGTTGTCGGGGACAAACAGAGCGATGGCCGGTTCGTGATCGAGGACATTCCTTGCCATATCCTTACGCTCATTGGCACATATATACGGAGGATTTGAGACGATGATGTCGAACTCTCCGTCGGCAAAGGGCAATGGTTTGAGCACATCGCACTTCAGGAATTTCACATCTGCGTGGAGCGACCTGGCGTTATCGCGGGCCACGGATAGAGCCGCATCCGATATGTCAATCCCGCAGATATCGGGAAAGTCAAGGAAACGGCTTAGCGCGATAGCTATGGCTCCGGATCCGGTGCATAGATCCAGGACCTTGAGATCGCGACCTTTGTCAGCGTCGGTTATCATGTCGACAAGCTCCGACGTCTCCGGGCGCGGGATGAGCACATCGGGGGTCACTTTGAGCTTCATGCCATGCCAGTATGTCTCGCCAAGAATATATTGAACAGGCTCGTTGGCAAGGAGGCGTGACACAATGCCCTCGGTTTTTCCGGAGATATAATCAGACACCTCGTCATCCATGTGCATGAGCAGATCCACACTGTTCCAACCTTTGATGGTTTCGATGACAAGATGCATGATGTTGGAGGCCTCGCGACCATCATATATAGAGCTGAGTTTGCCGGATGAGGCTCTCAGCAGTTCGCGGTAGTTCATTGTTCAGCAAACCTTGGGTATTTCTATAGTAAATGTGGTGCCTACTCCAAGTTCGGAGTTCCTGACATAGATACGTCCGCCGTGATACTCCTCTACGATACGGCGTGCGAGGGTGAGACCGAGTCCCCAGCCACGACTTTTGGTCGTGAATCCGGGGCTGAATATGTTTTTCTGATTCTTTTTTGAGATACCCTTTCCGGTATCAGTCACATCGATCACACCATTGTCCTTATCACTGCTTACGGTGACGGTGATGGAACCGTCGCCATCCATGGCGTCGACTGCATTTTTGATCAGATTTTCCATGACCCACTCGGCCAGAGGCGAGGAGGCCATTACATAGACAGGCTCCTCCCCACTGATGAATGTCAGGGATATGCGTTTTGATATACGAGTTTTCATATAGTCCGTGCACTTACGTGCAAGGTCGTTCAGATCTTCCCGCTGCATAGCCGGCTTGGAGCCGATCTTGGAGAAACGGGACGCTATGGTGGAGAGCCTTGTCACATCCTTGTTCATCTCGCTCACTGTCTCGGCGTCCACTCCCAGATCCTTGAGGAGTTCCATCCATGCCATGAGTGAGGAGATGGGTGTGCCGAGCTGGTGTGCGGTCTCCTTGGAGAGTCCTACCCATACCTTGTTTTGCTCCGCCCGTTTGGTGGAAGATACGGCATAGTATACGATCAGGATGAAAGCCATGAGGACAAGCACCTGTATATAAGGATAGTAGTTCAATGCCCTAAGTATACGGGAGTCCTCGTAATACAGGTATTGTTTTCCTGCCTCCCCCATGTCTATCTCGATCATATTGGTGCCGCCACGGAGTTTCTCATACTTTGATTTCAGAAACTCCATGTTGCGTTGGCTGAGGGTGAACGGGGAGAGGGAGTCGGCCTCCTGCGGGAGAGCGAAGTTGCGGTGCATCAGGATATTGCCATCTGAATCAGTGAGAAGCACAGGTATATTTCTGTTCTCCTCGATGATCGACAGCAGGAAGTCCATCATGGCGGGATCCGGTTCTTCCTCAACGCTTACGTTGACAATCTCCCTTGTGGCGTCGGCCCATATCTGCATCCTGTCTCGCTCCTGGCTTGAGAGGTCTTTCACCAGCGAGTCGGAATAGTAGAGAAAAATACCGACGACAACGATAGACACCACCAGAAAACTGATGATGCCATATCGTCGTATGTCGTAGATATTTCCTGCCAATTCTATGGTAGGTTTCGTGCGTTAATGCTTGTCACTGCCGGCAGAGAGGGCGCAGCCCTTGCACTTCTCGGAGATCTCGGTGAAGAAGTCGTTGCCCTTGTCGTCGACGAGGATGAACGCGGGGAAGTCCTCTACTTCGATTTTCCAGATAGCCTCCATGCCGAGCTCGGGGTATTCGAGAAGCTCAACTTTCTTGATACTGTTCTGGGCGAGGATGGCAGCGGGGCCGCCGATGGACCCGAGGTAGAAACCGCCATGCTTGTGGCATGCGTCTGTAACCTGCTTGCTTCTGTTGCCCTTGGCAATCATCACCATTGAGCCGCCCGCAGCCTGGAACTGATCCACATACGAGTCCATACGTCCGGCGGTGGTGGGGCCGAATGATCCGGAGGGCATTCCGGCGGGAGTCTTGGCGGGACCTGCATAATAGATGGGATGATCCTTGAGGTACTGGGGCATGGGCTCTCCCTTGTCAAGACGCTCTTTGATCTTAGCGTGGGCTATGTCGCGGCCTACGATGATGGTGCCGTTGAGCGAGAGACGGGTGGATACGGGATATTTGGTGAGCTCCTGAAGGATCTCGGACATGGGACGGTTAAGGTCGATCTTCACAACCTCACCTTCGCCCTGCTTGCGGTATTCTTCGGGGATGAGCTCACCGGGATTGGAGTCGAGTTTCTCTATCCAGAGGCCCTCACGATTGATCTTGGCCTTGATGTTGCGGTCAGCCGAGCAGGATACGCCGATACCTACTGGACATGAGGCACCATGGCGGGGGAGACGTATCACACGTATGTCATGGGCGAAATATTTGCCGCCGAACTGTGCGCCGAGTCCCAGGCATTCGGCCTGTTTCTTGAGTTCAGCCTCCAGCTCCTTGTCGCGGAAAGCGTGGCCCAGCTCATTGCCATGGTCAGGAAGGTTGTCAAGATATTTCACGGAAGCTTTCTTGACTACCTCAAGGTTCTTCTCGGCCGATGTTCCGCCCACTACGATGGCGATATGATAGGGGGGACATGCGGCAGTGCCGAGGCTCTTCATCTTCTCCACAAGGAAAGGAACGAGAGTCTTGGGGTTAAGTATGGCTTTGGTCTCCTGAAAAAGGTATGTCTTGTTGGCCGAACCTCCACCCTTGGCCACGAAGAGGAATTTGTATTCGTCGCCCTCGGTGGCATGTATGTCTATCTGCGCGGGCAGATTGCATCCGGTGTTCACCTCATCATACATGGTGAGGGGAGCGTTCTGTGAGTAGCGGAGATTGTCGGTGGTATAGGTGATGTACACGCCTTCGGAGATACGCTCCTCGTCATTGCATCCGGTGTAGACATTCTGACCCTTCTCGCCGTGGCATATGGCTGTACCGGTGTCCTGGCAGAAGGGGAGCTGCCCCTTGGCGGCGACCTCGGCGTTGCGGAGCATGGTGAGAGCGACAAACTTATCGTTCTCGGAGGCTTCGGGGTCTGAAAGTATCTTGGCTACCATGGCGTTGTGCTCCCTGCGCAGCATGAATGCATTGTCGTGGGTACATGCGCGGGCGAGCACTGTGAGTGCCTGCGGGTCGACCACCAGAAACTCGTGGCCTCCCCAGTTTTCTACCTTGACATAGTCGGAAGTGAGCTTGTAGTACTCTGTTGTATCAGGTCCCAGCGGGAACATCTCCTGATATTTGAACGGTTTTGTCGCCATAGCGTATTTATTGTTATATTTTTGAATTTATGTCCTGTAGTTTGTTCAGGATACAAAATTAATAAATTTTCGTGAAAAACGTGAATATCAACGGCCCTATTGACGAATAAATTCTACCATTAAGCCATCGGTGTCAGTCGAGGTTTACAACGGTGATACCGGCTCCGCCGAATCTCACATCCTCGTCGTGATATGTACGCACTCCGTGGACTGTGGAGAGATATCCCCGTATGGCTTGGCGCAATGCTCCGGTGCCGGTGCCGTGAAGGATGCGCACACGGGCCACACTGAACCGTATGGCATCGTCTATGAAATATGTCACAGCCTGCAGAGCCTCGTCGGCGCGCATTCCTCTTACGTCGATCTCCTGCTTGAACTGGAGCTGACGCTCATAGCCGGAGTCGATGGTGGTCATGCTGATGCCTGACTTTTTGGTATCGGAACTTTTGGCATCGGTGACCGTGAGCCTTGTTATCTTGACCGTAGTCTTGAGATTGCCGAACACTACCACGGCATTCTTCCCATCGACCTCCATCACGGTTCCCACGGTGGACCCCCCGTCGAGACGGACGTTGCATCCGGGTGTGACCTCACGTTTTTCGGCCGGGACATGTTGTGCGCGTGTTTTTTTCTTTTTAGGTGCGCCTTTGAGCAATTCGTGCTCCGATCCGCGGGAATCCTTGTCGAGTTTCCCGCGTTCTTCCGACAGCTTCCGCCTGGCTTCGAGTGTGCGTTCGCGTTCGGCATTAGCGCTCTTGATGTCGGCGATGGTACGTTCCACCACAGCATTCGACGAGTCGATGATGCGTCTGGCCTCGGCTTTGGCCTCATCGAGTATCTCCCTACGGCGCATACGCAATGTATCGGCATCCTCGGCATAGCGTTCAAGCTTTTCGTCGAGCTGCTTCTCTTTCCTTCGTATCTCGGTCCGCTTGTTCTCCCAATAGCGTTTGTCGCGTGCTATGTCAAGGAGATATTTATCGAGGTTGATATAGTCGCTTCCAACGATGCTCTCGGCCGCGTCTATGATCTCCTTCGGGAGTCCGGTCTTGCGGGCTATCTCCACAGCAAACGAGCTGCCGGGATTGCCGATGGAGAGGCGGAACAGCGGTTGCATCATGTGCCGGTCATAGAGCATGCATCCGTTCACGAGTCCGGCTGTATCCTCGGCGAACTGCTTGAGATTCTGATAATGGGTGGTGACTATGCCCCACATCTGCTGCCGGTTCATCTCCGCAAGGATAGCCTGGGCCAGCGCTCCGCCTATCTGCGGCTCGGTGCCGGAGCCCATCTCGTCGATAAGAAACAGCGATCCGCGACGTCCGCGCTGTAGCATGAACTTCATGCTGCGCAAATGGCTCGAATATGTCGAGAGGTCATCCTCGAGCGACTGATCATCGCCTATATCGACAAACATATCCCTGAATATGCCGAAATGGGAATTCTCGTATACCGGCGGCAACAATCCGCATTGCAACATGTATTGCAGAGTGCCGACCGTTTTCAGACACACGGACTTGCCGCCTGCGTTTGGACCGGATATCACGAGAATGTGGTTCTTACGGTCGAGGGTTATGTCGACAGGAACAATCTCGCGCCCCTGTTTCTCGAGGTTGAGTTTCAGACCGGGGTGGCAGGCGTGATACCATTCCATCTCCTCGCGGTCATGCAGATGGGGCATCATTCCACCGACCGTGTCGGCATAGCGGGCCTTGGCGTTGATGAAGTCGAGGTGGTATACTATCGCCGCGGCCTCGAGTAGTTCGGGAACCGACGGGCGCAGGTTGTCGGCCACCTCAGTGAGGATGCGTATCACCTCGCGGTGCTCCTCCATCTCCAGCTCGCGGGTGAGATTGTTGGCCTCCACCACCTCGGCCGGTTCGATGAACACTGTCTTGCCGGTGGCTGACTCGTCATGGACTATACCCTTGATCTGCCTCTTGTGCATGGGCGACACAGGTATTACAAGACGACCGTCTCTCATGGATGGCTGGGCGTCGGAGTCAAGATACCCCTGGGCCACTGCGTCGGCCATCACCCTGCGGAGTATCGAATTGATGCGGCCCGACATGCTCCGCAGGCTGCGGCGTATGTCAGCCAAAGCGGCTGAAGCGGTATCCTTAACCGAGGATGTTGATTCGTCAATAACCTTGTCGATCATCAGCGCGAGCTGCGGTGACACATCGCCCAGAGGCTCTGACAGCGCTGTCAGGACAGGGTAGGGAGTATGACTTTCATCGGTGCGGTGCTTGCGGAAATATGTATCTATGCCTGTGAAGCATGACAGCATGCGTCTGACCTTCACCAGATCCTTCACCTCCATGAATGTGCCGGGGACACGTATCAGCGACAGAGGTGTGTCTATGTCGTTTAACCCGGACAGAGGGATACCCTCTTCCGAATGGTTGGCCATCTGCATCTCGGCCACAGAGTCGAGGGCTTCCTTTACAGCCTTGAAGTCGGTCATGAATGTCATCTCGGCCACCAATGTGCGGGCGCCTTGACAGCGGCAGCATTCGGCCACATGGGCACGAACGCTGTCGAATCCGATCTTGTTTTCTATCTTATCTGGAAAAACCATGATGCAAAGGTACACAAAAATCACGTTTTTTGCGTACCTTTGCATCCACGAATATCCGCTTATGAGAAAGAAAAAGGAACTTCCAGTACTTGAAGATGTCAAGATAACCGATGTGGCCGCCGAGGGCAATTCGCTTGCCAGAGTGGACGATATGGTTGTATTCATACCCTTCGGCGCCCCCGGGGATGTAGCCGATATAAAACTCGACCGTAAGAAAAAGAGTTATGCCGAAGGTCATATTGAGCGGCTCATCACCCCGTCGTCCATCAGGGAGACTCCGCGGTGTGAGCATTTCACAGTGTGCGGCGGATGCCGGTGGCAACATCTCCCTTACAGTTTTCAGCTTGAATGCAAGCAGAAGCAGGTAAAGGATGCTCTGGAGCGCATAGCCAAAATACCGTTTCCGGAGATCACGCCTATACTTGGCTCGGAGAACATCTGGGAATACCGCAACAAGATGGAATACACTTTCTCGGCCAAAATGTGGCTCACATATGACCAGATGAGATCCGGGATGGAGTTCCCGGACCGCCGCTCGGCCGGTTTCCATATACCCGGTGCTTTTGATAAGGTGCTTGATATAAACAAATGCCATCTTCAGGATGATCTCGGCAACCGTATAAGACTTTTTATAAAGGAGTATGGCAAGGAGAATAATCTTGAATTCTACGATCTGCGCGAGCAACACGGATTCCTGCGCACTCTCATGATACGTATTGCCTCCACCGGCGAAGTGATGGTCGTGATGGCTGTGGGCGAGGATGATGCCGACAAGATCAATGGCCTCATGAACGCTGTGTCCGAACGCTTTCCTGAGATCACATCGCTGTTCTATGTGGTGAACACCAAGGTGAACGATTCAATTTCCGATCTTGACATACGTCTGTTCAAGGGACGTCCGTATATTGAGGAGGAGATGGAGGGTCTGCGGTTTCGCATAGGGCCGAAGTCGTTCTATCAGACCAATTCGCGCCAGGCCTACAGGCTCTATAGTGTGGTGAGGGATTTTGCAGGACTCACAGGTAATGAACTGGTGTATGACCTCTATACAGGCACGGGTACGATAGCACTCTTCCTGGCCCGCGGCGCCCGCCATGTAGTGGGCATAGAGTATGTGCCCGAGGCTATAGAGGATGCCAGGATCAATGCTGAGGCCAATGCTTTGACCAATACGGAATTCTATGCCGGAGACATGAAAAATGTGCTGAGCCGTGATTTCATAGCCTCGCATGGCACACCCGACGTGATGATCGTGGATCCACCGAGAGCCGGTATGCATGAGGATGTAGTGAAAGTGATACTTGAGGCTGAGCCGGCAAAGATAGTGTATGTAAGCTGCAATCCTGCCACCCAGGCTCGTGATCTCAGCCTGCTGCATGAAAAGTATGACATAAAGGCCGTGCAGCCTGTGGATATGTTCCCGCATACACAGCATGTGGAGAACGTGGCTCTCCTGATCAGGCGCCATTGACAGGACCTAATTGACAGAAGGCGGCGTATCAAAATATAGAAGGATACAAACGGACAAAAAGGACAAAAGTGACAAAAATATTAAATGTCTGTGTGATAAATAATTACTTTCTGTCACTTTTGTCCTTTTTGTCCTTTTGGATCTTTCTATCAATTATGACACAGCCACCTCTTATATATACGTCTTATATATACGTCCTATAACCTTGTCTTATAGAGTATGGTGAGCATCACACCCCTTATGGCAAGATAGGATAGAAATGCTATCCACAGACCGTGGTTACCCATAAGCGGAAAGCACAGCAGATACACCCCGAAATATACCGCAGTGGCTGTCAGCATCGACAGCAGCATCCACCCTGTAGCAGTCATGCCTATACATATGCCGTCCCATGTGAAAGCAGCAAAGCTCACCAATGGCAGTATTACGACCCAATGGTAGTATTCTCCGGATGCTTTGACCACATCTCCCGAGTCGGTGAGCAGGTTCATGACCGTTGTTCCTCCGGCGGCATATACCAATGTGAACAGGATGGCTGTAAGCGCTCCCCACTTGAAGAGGGTGCGGATGCTGCGCCGTAGGCCATCATGATCGGCTGCACCTATCATATTGCCGCAAAGCGACTCACCGGCATAGGCAAATCCATCCATAAAGTAGGAGAACATGACGAAAAACTGCATCAGCAGTGTGTTTACAGCCAGAATCAGTGTGTCCTGACGCGCTCCGGTACGTGTGAACCACACAGTGACAGCTATCAGGCATAGGGTGCGCAGGAATATGTCAATATTCACTTTGAAGAAGCGTCCGATGGCGCCGCCTCTGAATATCATGCGCCATCCGGTGGCTGCTACGGGACGATATCTCAGACAAGCGCATGCGATGAAGCAGAGCGCTCCCGTCCATTGCGCCACAAGTGTGCCGGTAGCAACTCCGGTGATCTTCCAGCCAAATCCCATCACAAGCATAAGGCTTACTGCTATATTGGTGAGATTTATCACCAACGATATCCACATGGGGGTGCGTGAGTCTTTCCGTCCAAGAAACCAACCCGAGAAGGCATAGGTGAGGAGCACAGCGGGCGATCCCCATATAAGTATGTTGAAGTACTGTGCGGCAAGCGGCTTGACATCAGCCCCCGCATCCATCAGTGAGAGTGATACTCCTGCTATAACCGATGAGAAGGCTATGAGCACCGCCGAGGCCACGAGCGAGATGAATGCCCCACGGTAGAGAATGGCCCATAGAGCCATGTCGTCGCGGGCACCGTTGGCCTGTGCCGTGAACCCGCTCGTGCCCATACGAAGGAATCCGAATAGCCAGTAAAGCATGTTGAACATGGTACCGCCTACGGCAATGGCTGCGATATATGATGCATCCCCCATATGACCAACAATCACCACATCCATCAGCGAGAGCAGTGGTGTGGTGATGTTGGTGATGATGGAGGGGATGGCAAGTGCCAGAATCTCTCTATCTGATCTCTTAAACATTTTTATTGTTGACTCTCATCGAATCCCATATGAGATAAATGATAAGCAGGGCATAGACTGCGAGACCGGCCCACTGGGTGGCGATCACGCTCATGGGATTGTCATATTCAAATCCAAGGAAGCGTGTCAGGGCGGCAAACACACCGAAAAGAGCTCCACCGGCTATGAGACCGGATGAGATGAGGGTGCCGCGGTCACTGCGGGCTGAATTGATGTTCTTATCCTTCGAACGGCTTCCAACAAACCATGTCACAGCGCCACCTACAAGGAGAGGCGTATTGAGCGACAGGGGTATGAACATGCCGAGACAGAAAGCCAACGCGGGCACTCCGAGCCAGTTGAGGAGGAGCGCGAGGATGGCGCCTGTGAGATAGAGTATCCACGGGGTGTCACCTCCGGTCATGAGAGGCTCTATCACCTTGGCCATGGCATTGGCCTGAGGCGCCACGAGAGCGTTCTCGCCGGTGAATCCGTACACCTGGTTGAGCAGCAGGATGACGCCGCCAACAGTAGCAGCACTCACCAGCGTGCCGAGAAATTTCCATGACTCCTGTTTCTTTGGTGTCGAGCCGAGCCAGTAACCTACCTTAAGGTCAGTCACAAAACCGCCGGCCATAGAGAGAGCTGTACATACAACACCGCCGATCACCATCGAGGCAACGATGCCTGATGTGCCGTTGAGACCTATGGCCACGAAAATGGCGGAGGCTACGATGAGGGTCATGAGCGTCATACCCGACACGGGGTTGGAGCCGACAATCGCGATGGCGTTGGCGGCCACTGTAGTAAAGAGGAAGGCAATGAGTGTGACAACGATCCATGCCACAGCTGCCTGCCAGAACGTATTGATCACTCCGGCCCAGAAGAATATGAACACAGCTACGAGTGCGATGGCTATGAAGAATACAACATGCTTCATGGACATGTCGGACTGCCAGCGCTCGGTCTTTCCGGTGGAGACATTTCCCTTGAGCTCGCGCGAAGCGAGGCCGACGGCATCACGGATGATGCTCCAGGACTTGACGATACCGATGATACCGGCCATGGCTATACCACCGATACCAATGAGACGGGCGTAGTCGCCGAAAATTTCTGTTGGCGAGGCAGCCTGGATCTCAGGAGCGCCATATGTGCCGAGCAGAGGTATGATGACCCACCATACGAATGCCGATCCGGCAAAGATGATAAAGGCGTAGCGCAGGCCGATGATGTAGCCGAGACCAAGCACGGCAGCTCCGGTGTTGCAGCTGAGGGCGAGTTTGGTTTTCTGCGCGAGAGTCTCTCCCCAGCCTGTGAGCATGGTGTTGAGTGTGCCGGCCCACCATCCGAATGTCTCCACGAGGTAGTCATAGACACCGCCGATGAGCGAGGCCATGACAAGAGTCTTGGCCTGACCCTCGTTGGAGGAACTTTTGCCAAGAGAGCTTGCGAGCACCTGTGTGGTGGCTGTGGCCTCGGGGAAGGGGTACTTGCCGTGCATGTCCTTCACGAAGTATTTGCGGAAGGGTATGAAGAAAAGTATGCCGAGAATGCCGCCAAGGAGCGAACTGAAGAATATCTGTATGAAATTCACCGATATCTCCGGATACTTGTCCTGGAGGATGTAAAGTGCGGGGAGAGTGAATATGGCTCCTGCCACGATTACACCCGAGCAGGCACCGATGGACTGGATGATGACATTCTGGCCAAGCGGATTTTGCTTTTTCAGTGCGCCCGACATGCCTACGGCAATGATGGCGATGGGAATAGCGGCCTCGAATACCTGTCCGACCTTGAGGCCAAGGTAAGCTGCCGCGGCACTGAATATCACTGCGAGAAGAAGTCCCATGCCTACGGAGTAGGGTGTGACCTCGGCATAATCGCGGGCCGGATGCATGATGGGCCGGTAGGTCTCATCGGCCCCGAGTTCGCGGAACGCGTTTTCAGGAAGCTCTATGGGGTCCGCATCCTGAAGGATCTCGTCGTTGAGGTTACTGTTTGACATCTGTGTTTTGTGTGATGGATGGTTTTTTATGTTTCAAAGAAATATGACATCGGCAGGGGGCGGCAGTTGTACTGCGAGGCCATGATCTCTCCATAAGCTCCGGCCGAACGGAGGGCCAGGAAGTCGCCGCGTCGCACGGAGGGGAGCAGTTCGTCCTTGCCGAAACAGTCGGACGACTCACAAATCGGGCCTACCACATCGTAGTGGTGCATCTCGCCGGCAGGGGAGGAAATGTTCTCGATCTTGTGGTGGGCGTTGTAGAGAGCCGGACGTATTAGTTCTGTCATGCCGGCATCGACTATCGCAAAACGCTTGGAAAGACCCTCCTTGACATAGAGAACGCGTGTGATGAGCGATCCGCACTGGGCCACGACCGATCGGCCAAGCTCAAAGTGGACCTCCTGATCCGGACGGAGCCGGAGGTGGTTCCTGAAAGTTTTGAAATATGTCTCGAAATCCGGTATCGGATGACGGTCCGGATCTGCGTAGTCTATGCCGAGACCACCACCAACATTGATGGTGTCAAACCTGATGCCTTTTGCAGCGTATTCGTCCACGAGACGGTTGATGGTGTCGCATAGCATCACGAAAGGCTCATTTTCGGTGATCTGCGATCCGATGTGGAAGTGCAGTCCCTTGATCCTGATACTGTCGAGCTTTGAGGCCGCATCAAGCACCCCGGGAAGCAGTTCGAGATCTATTCCGAACTTGTTTTCCGACAAGCCGGTGGTGATGTACTCATGGGTGTGGGCATCAATGTTAGGGTTGACCCTGAATGCCACGGGAGCCTTCACTCCGAGTTCGGTAGCGATAGCGGCTATGGCCTCGAGTTCCGGCAGTGACTCGACGTTGAAACAACCTATACCTTTGTCCAGTGCGAGGCGGATCTCATCATCGCTTTTGCCGACTCCGGCATATACTATCTTGCTTCCGTCGAAGCCGGCTTCGGTAGCTGCGAGTATCTCGCCGCCGCTTACAGCATCGACCCCAAGTCCGGCTGCCTGTATGCGCCTCAATATGCCGGGATTGGCATTGGCTTTGATGGCATAGTGCACCTTGAAGTTGGCATCGCGGGCCGTGCGCTTTATCTCGGCAAGTGTCCGGTCGAGCAATGACAGATCGTAGAAGTAAAAAGGAGTGCGGAGTTCATTGAAGTCCGCTATGGGGAAACGTGCCATGACTCACACTTAGTCCTTGTGGTGGTTAAACAAACTGTCGCTCAACTGATTGAGAGCCTTGATCTTGTCTTCCTTGCGGATGAGGAACGATATGTTGTAATTGGATCCGCCGTAGGATATCATGCGGACGGGAATGTCAGATAGGGCCTCGACGGCACGTGCCTCATAGCCAGTGTTGGTCCACTCCATATTGCCGACAACACATACAATCACCATATCCTTGTCCACCGTCACGGTACCGAACTTCTTCAGCTCGTCCACAATCTCGGGAAGGAAGCGCTCGGAGTCGATGGTCAGCGATACGCCCACCTCGCTTGTGGCGATCATGTCGATCGGCGTACGATATTTCTCGAAAGTCTCGAACACACGTGTGAGGAAGCCATAGGCGAGGAGCATGCGCGAGCTCTTGATCTTGATAGCCACCACATTGTCCTTGGCGGCCACAGCCTTGATACTCGGCTCGGTGATATTGTTGTATATGAGAGTGCCGTGTGCGTCAGGCTCCATGGTGTTGAGCAGACGTACCGGTATGTTGTTGACCTTGGCCGGCAGCACGCAGGTGGGATGAAGGATCTTGGCACCGAAGTAAGCCAGCTCGGCAGCCTCCTCATAGTGGAGCTCGCCCACGGGGCTTGTCTTCTCCACAAAACGGGGATCATTGTTGTGCATGCCGTCTATATCGGTCCAGATCTCAATCTCCTCAGCCTCGATGGCGGCGCCGATGAGCGATGCCGTATAGTCGCTGCCTCCGCGCTGGAGGTTGTCGATCTCGCCGGTGCTGTTGCGACATATGAAGCCCTGTGTCACGAAGATCTCCGCATCCATATATTTGTCAAGCAGGGCCTGCAGATGCATCTGTATGTGCTGCTGGTCGGGCTCGGAATTCTGACCGGTCTTCATGAAGTCGAGAGCTGGGAGCTGCTCGGCATATATCCCGCGCTCATTGAGAAGTATGGTCATCATGGCCACGCTCATCATCTCGCCCTGGGCAAGGATGATCTTCTCCTCCACGTCGCTGAACGTCTCGCGCGATGTGAACGAGCGTATATAGTTGAAACAAGCCTTGATCTCTTTCAGTGCCCGCTCGCGGCTCTCATGCTTGTCATAAAGAGTGGAGATGGTCTTGAGATACTTGGACTCCAGCATATTGATTGTCTCCTTGGCGCCATTGATATTGCGCTTATAGAGATAGCCTGCTATCTCCACGAGAGTGTTTGTTGTGCCGGACATTGCCGAGAGGACGATGATGTTGCGTCCGCGTGGGGCCACGAGATCAGCCACGTGGCGGATTCTCTCGGCCGAACCTACTGATGTACCTCCAAACTTTAATACTTTCATCCTATTTTAAGATTATCATTAAAAAATTGGCCCAAAGTTACGAAAATATTTCCATACTTCTATCACTTGGCCGACATTCTCTTAAGAAGATTGTAGGAGGGGACTATACCGAGAGATCCGGCACGGCTAAGGTCGGAGAATGCGGCCTCACGGTTGCCGAGATACAGGTATACGTATCCTCTGTTGAAATATGCCTCGCCGAAATCCGGGCGCAATTCCAGCGCGCGGTTGAAGGCCTGGAGCGCCGAGGTGTAGTCACCTTCGGCTGCGAGCGCCACACCTTTGTTATACCATGCTATCGGCATGACGGGTGACAGTTTTATTACTGTGTCAAGATCGGCCACTACCATTTTTGTCTGTGCCATCTGCTCGTGACGGTCGGTTTTATCCTTGTGGAGTATCGACTTCTTGTGACGGGCGGAGGCTCTGACCAGGTAGGCCAGTGTGAAGTCAGGCGTCAAGGCTATGGCTCTGTCGAGATCGGCTATGGCATTGTCGTAGTCGCGCAGGGTCATGAAATCCATGGCGCGCCCGAAGTAGTCGATGGCACGCGGCGCATGGCTTGCTATATAGGAGTTGTAGTAATTGATGGAACTGAAGTGGGCGGAGGCGGCATCCTCGTCGGACATCGACGGCTCGTGGTTGGTGACCTGTAGTATGAAGCGGAGCATGCGTGTGGCATTGATATCATCCACTTCCTTCACATAATCTCCGCTGAGCTTCAGCTCGGTGGGTGAGGTGTAATATGTCACGGCGAACATTGGCTCGAGTTCGACGGTGACATTGCGGTCCTGCACCTTGCCGCGGATATCCTTGCTGTTGAATATCTGCTCAGGCGATGAATTGTCGGCTATGGTGTTGAGCGATGAGAACCTGCGCTTCACTTCTTCCTGTGTCTCCGTGCTCGTAGATCCGGTTCCGTCCCCATCTGTGTCGCGTGCCGGAGGGCTGAATCGGTCCTCGGCCGACACCTGGACCTCGGTCTTCGCAAGGGCAAGTGATTTGTTGTAATCCTTCTCGGCTCCGGTCATATCGCCCTTGCGTCGTTTCACATCGAAGCGTACAAAGTAGGCGGCCGCGAAGTCGGGGTATGCGGATATCACTTTGTCAAGATCGGCTATGGCTCCGTCGAAGTCACCAATCTCGGCCAGAAGCATGGAGCGGTTGTAGAGAGCCTTGTAGTCGTACGGATCGAGCCCCAATACTGTGGAGAAGTCATCGATGGCCTTGTTTGTGTCATGCACCTCGGCACGGAGTATACCTCTGTTGAACAGCGCCATGGTGTTCTGCGGTTCAAGTTGCAGAGCATAATCATAATCGGCGAAAGCACCCTGGAAATCGTCGGTGGCATAGCGCAGGAATGCACGGTTGATGAAAAAACCGGCATATTGCGGCTGTAGCCTGATGGCATTGTCCATATCTTCGAGGGCAGATTTATAGTCCTTGCGTCCGTTTATGGCTATGTCGGCGCGCATGATGTAGCCGTTGACAGCATTCTTGTTGATATCAAGAGCCCGGTCTATATCAGAGAGGGCGCCTACGGTGTCCTTTTCCTCCAGTCTGAGTCTCGCACGTCCGAGGTATCCACCCTCGAAGTTGGGGTATCGGTCAAGAAGCTGTCCGAACGTGGATTTGGCGCCATCCATGTCCTTCATATTGTGCTGGGCCACCGCCTTGTTGTATAGCAGTCCACGGCTTTCCGGAAGCATCTCGAGAGCTTTGTCGTAGTCCTCGATTGCCTCTTTGTCTTTGCCCAGGTTCTGCCGGGCCACGCCTCTCACTTCCCATGCGTCGACTATGAAAGGGTTGCGCTCCAAAGCGAGTGTGGCATCCGACTCTGCTCCCTGATAATCATCAAGGTTCAGTTTCGCGATAGCCCTGAGGAAGTAGGGACGTGCCAGATGTGGCTTGACGTTTATGACCTGATTGAAATACTGAATGGACAGCACATAGTCCTCGAAATAGAGATTGTTCTGCCCGATGCGCATCACCTGATCCGTGTTGATCTGGGCATGCACTGATATTGATGATATTATATAGATTACCGCAAGCAGTAATGATCGGCCTAATTTCTGCATGATAGTGCAAAGTTACATAAATATAGGAGAAGTGTCCCGCGCTTTTAATTATTTTTAAGTAGAAAAGTTGTAACTTTGCACTCCGAAAAAAAGAACAGATATATTTCAGTGAATATGGAAATAACCGCGAGGTTAAAACGGATGGCGTCGATCCCAACCATCCATGTGCTGTTGGCTCTAAGTGCCGCCCATTGTCTCAACGACCTGCTTCAGTCCGTCATAACGGCTGTATACCCGATGCTTAAGGAGGATCTGTCGCTGAATTTCGCTCAGATCGGCCTGATAACCCTCATCTATCAGCTCGCCGCTTCGATATTCCAGCCGGTAGTCGGATATGCATTTGACCGCCGCCCCACAGTGTGGAGTCTGCCCGGAGGTATGATATGCACCTCCGTCGGGATCACACTTCTCTCCTATACCACCACCTTCTCCGGAGTTCTGCTTGCCGTCTTCATGGTAGGCATAGGCTCGGCTACACTTCATCCGGAGGCTTCACGTATCACTTCCTACGCCGGACAGGGGCGCCGTGGGTTTGCCCAGTCGGTGTTTCAGGTCGGTGGAAACTTCGGTGGCTCAATAGGCCCGCTGCTCGTAGCTCTGATTGTGGCCCCCAACGGGCGTCACTACGTAATGTGGTTCCTCGTTTTCGCAGCGCTGTGTTTCTGGGCCATGAAGCCGATATGCCGTTGGTACGGCAGCTATCTCAGTCAGCTACGCACGGCCGAGAGGAAGGTGGAAAGTCATGCCGTATTGCCCCTCTCCAAGCGTCGCACGCTCTTCACCATCGGGGTGATTCTTGTGCTGATATTCTCCAAATATGTCTATATGGCGAGTCTGTCGAGCTATTACACATTCTATCTCATGGATCGTTTTGGTGTGAGCATGTCGCAGTCGCAGATTTTTCTGTTTATTTTTGTGCTGTCCACAGCCGCAGGTACGCTTGTAGGCGGCCCCATGGGAGACCGCTATGGACGCAAACCCGTCATATGGGTGTCCATACTCGGAGCTGCACCATTCAGTCTGCTTTTGCCGCATACCGGACTTGTGCTGACCGTGATAATGAGTTTCTGTGCCGGATTTGTCCTCTCCTCGGCTTTCCCGGCCATCCTGCTGTATGCCCAGGAGCTCATACCGACGAAACTCGGCATGATCTCCGGTCTGTTCTTCGGCTTTGCATTCGGTATAGGAGGTGTGGCATCAGCTGTGCTCGGAGTGTTTGTCGACAGCCACGGCATTGAGGCCGTCTACCGTTGGTGCTCGTTTTTCCCGCTCATCGGTGTGGTGGCGGCATTCCTCCCCAATCTAAAGAAGAAATGAAAAAATACGTGCTGACAGTTCTTGCCGCGATCTCTGTGTTCACCCAAGTCACAGCCGGGAGCCTGGATGAAAAGCTCGCCTCTATGGGATTCACGGATGTGTCTACCCTTGATGTTGATATATCTCTTATGTATGCACGTGATGACAATTTCACGGGCACTGTGCTCTATACGGATCTTGACGGGGCATGGTTGCATCCGTCGGCAGCTAAAGCCCTTGCCAAAGCTGCCTCCGCGCTCAGGCGCGAGGCGCCGGGCATACGTCTGCTTGTAAAAGATGCCGCACGCCCCATGAGCGTACAGCGCAAGATGTTCAATGCTGTCAAGGGCACTTCAAAAGCCCGGTATGTAGCCAATCCGGCCAATGGGGGAGGCCTACATAACTATGGCCTTGCCGTCGACATCACTCTTGCAGGTCCTGACGGGAAGGAACTCCCTATGGGTACTCCGGTGGATCATCTCGGCAAAGAGGCACACATTGACACGGAAGATGCCATGATGAAGGCCGGCACGCTGACCGAGGAGGCTGTGAGAAATCGACGCTTGCTGCGCAAGGTGATGAGGGAGGGTGGCTTCCGCACCATCCGCAACGAATGGTGGCACTTTCAGGTGAAAAGCCGCTCAGCCGCCCGCAGGGAGAACAAGCTGCTCAATTTTTGAGTAAAGGCGGTGTGCCAAATATAGAACGAAGAAAGGACAAAAGTTTGCTTTTGTCCTTTCTTCGTCATTTTAATAGTTTATTCAAGCACGATCTTCTTTACGGTAGCATTGCCGTCGGCATGTATATTCCTGACAATATTGACGCCTCTTACCGGCTCTTCGATGCGTATGCCGCGGGTATCGTATATCTCGGTGCGCACGATGTCGGACGATTCATCATCTGTGATGTCACAGATGCCTGAGGTGTCGGTAGCTATGCCTTTGGCACTGAGTCCGCCGAACTCATTGACAGCCTGTACAGCGTATGCACCGGCGTCATCAAGTGTAGCTGCGGCAGGGAGCGTATAGGAGTTCTCCTTGATGATGTCTATCACTTCGTCGTCGCGGGTTATTACATAACTGATGGCATAGGGTACGGCGGTCCATGTAAGGGTGTTGTCACTTAGGGTGACTGTCGGGGTGGCGCAGGCTTCGGTCTTGATGACAGGCTGCCAGTTGTCGGAGCCGGAGAGCACGTTCTTCACCGTATATTCGGCTGCTTCCTCGTCGGTAAGGAAATTCTTGGCTTTGCCATACACCTTTTCTCCGTCCACAATCTTATAATATGTGTCACGACGCTGCGAAAGGTCCACAGGGTTTCCGTTGCCGTCCACCGTATTCCAGTCAGCCCATATGGCAGGGAGTCCGCCCATGGTCTCATACCAGCCTGTGGCAGGGATTGTCACTTCAGCACGGGTGTTGAGGAATACGGTCTTGGGCGCATTGTGCCATGGACGTCCGAGCCATACGCTGGTTTCGGACGGCACCCCGGGCGCGGTGATGGTGCAGTTGTTGAACACATAGCCCCATTTCACATCCTCGCTGTGGGAGGGAGCCACTATATAGCCACCGCTCTTGCGGGTGATGTAAAGGATGGTGTTGTCAATGAATATGTCGCCGCTGTTGTAGATGAAGTCCACGGCTCCCTCAATGAATGAATTGCGCACATAAGCGCGATGGCTTGAGGCCGAGGGCGTGATCCATGTGTCCTGATAGGAGAGCATGGCCACATTGTTGAACACCGTGCGGTCTCCAATGGTGTTGAGCGCAAGAGCCTGAGGTCCGGTCTGGAGCTCATGTCCGTAGGAATTTTCAAGGGTGATGTTCTCGAAGAGGCAGTCATTGGAGTTCACTACCACAGTAGCGCCTACGCTTACATGCAGTGCGTTGTCACCACCACAGAGTTTATCGTCGAGTATCACGGTCTTGTCACGGTCCTGACCTATGATGTGGATGAAGGGCTTGGATTTGGGTATGTCCACATGCTCCTTGTAGCGGCCGTTTTTCACAAAGATGAGATAGGGCTTGATGGCTCCTGCGGGAGCTGCGTCGATGGCGCCCTGAACAGTGGTGTGGTCACCGCTACCGTCGGCTGCCACTATCAGGTCATAGAGACGGGCTTCGGGTTGCACACGTTCCATGGTGGTGAATGTAAGTTCGGTTCCACCGAAAGCATTTCCGCTGCGGTCAGTCACAGCGCCGGCGGGAAGGCTGAATGTGTAAGTGGTGTTGTAGTCGAGACCGGAGTAATTGTACACCACGTTCTTGCCGCTCTCCTTACCGGCCACGGGCTCACCGTTGAGAGTGGCGGTGCCTGAGCCGAGCCTTACTTTTTCATCAAATGTAAGGATTATAGAACCTGTGGCCGAAGCATCGGCTGACTTGTCGGCGGGAATGGTGCTGACAAGCACAGGGGGCACGTCATCGTTGACGCTCTCCTTGTCGGCGAGGATAAAGAGTTCAGCTATGCACAGACCGTCATAGTCAGTGGCGTTACCATCGTTGAGACCGGAATCCTTGTCAGGTATAAATCGTATTTTCACTTGCTTGCAGTTTGCGGCATCGGCCGGGAGGGGTGTCTCATATGAACTCCAGCTTCTGGTCACATCATATACCGCGAACGGGGTGTAGTTCTCGCCATCGGTGCTGTACTCGATGTTGAATTTATTGTATGTATTGTAGGAGCATCCGAGAGCCACACTCAGAGCGATGTTGCTGTATCCTTCGGATTTGAACGACACTTCAAAGTAATTGTTGTCGCTGAGCAGTTTCCAGATGCGTGCGCCCCACTTGCCGTTCTCAGCGCCGTTGCTGATGCCACGGGTGAGCCATGATGTGGTCTTGCCCTCTGGGTTGCGGAGACTGAGCAGGCCGGCGTTGTCGCTCTCATCCTTGAAGTCGGCAGCGCGTTCTGATGAAGGCTGATCAAAATAGAAATCCCATCCCACTATATAGTCTATGGCCGAGAATGTGGCGGTGATATTCATATCGCTGTCCATTCTTACGGTTCGGGTGGGGGTCGTGGTATTGTCCTCCCAGCTGTTGAACGAGAGAATGCGGTTGTCGACGGTGGTGAGCATCACCTCGGTGCCCTCCTCATAGTAATGCACGCCATCCACGACGTTGCCCTCGGGCAGATACTGCACCTGATTTACGTTGGCTCCGCCCTCTATGGAGAGATTCAGGGCATAGACGTTGTTTTTCTCAAAATCGGCTATGATCCTGGTGTCGGCGTTGATCTCGAACGTATACGGATTGGCTGTGGACAGCACCGAGCCTTTCTCATCGGTCCAGGCCTTGAAATGATAGCCGAAATTCTCAGTGGCGGTGACTGTGAGCGGAGTGCCCTCGTCAAACCTGTTGCCGGCGGGAGTACATGAAAGTGAGCCGGCACCATCGGCGGATGACTCCATCGAGAAGGTGTAGACAGGCACTTCCTGAATCTCGCCCTCAGTGTCGCCGGTGATGACAACATCGGCGAAGGCATACTGCTTGTTGGTGGCCAGTCCCTTGATGTAAATTTTCAGATATGTGAATCCATCGGTGGCCTCTACATCATCAAATGTATAGGTGTACTGCTGGTATTCATTCTTGATCAGCGCTGTGGGTGTATTGTCTGCGGCCAGAACCTTCGTGGTGTTGCCGGCAGTCAGGACCACATCCATTTTGCCGCCGTTGGTGCCGCACTTCGCAGCCTTGAACGCAACGCCTGTGGGGCGGAACTTCAGACCTTTTTTGGGGTTTACGGTAAATATGACCGCATTTGCATCGTTGTTGGCCGAGGCCACCTCGGTGGGCTCGAACTGCGAGAGCGTCACACCATTGATGGCTCGTGTGGGTGCGGTGCCTGATGTGACCGATGTGCGCAGCTTGTCGCCATGGCTGTATGAAGCCACTGAGAAGAGTCCGTCAACCGACGCTACGGACGGGTTGGCTCCGTCAGGCCCGTCGCTGAGTGCCCATGTCAGGGTGATATTCTTGGCGTTTGTGACATTCCCCTCGCCGGTAGGAGCGGATGCATCCCATGAGCCCCCGAGTGATGTCCCCAGAGCGGAGAGACACAGGGCGCAACCCATGGCAAGAAAGCCTGTGATAATGTTCTTTTTCATAATATATAATGGTATCAGAATAATTGTTTCGAGGTTTTGACCGACCCGTCGCTATAGGTGGTACGTGTTATGTAGAGTGAACCTTTTGCCGGATTAGCCACCTGCATGCCCTGGAGGGTGTAGAATGTGCTGCCTGTCACTTCGGTGCCGGCGATTACATCTGTTATGGATGACTCACCCGCGGATGTCACATAGCCGTGTATTTTCACATCCGACAGGCAGAATGTCTTGCCGTTAGCAGTGCGGTCAAGCCATGGATAGAACCTGAGCCGGAGCGATTTGCCGGCATCAAGCTTTATAACGGGATTCACCTTGCCGTCGAGCATCGTGTTGGCCGGCATTTTTTTCTTTTCATATATGTTCACCGGATTTGAAAAGTCATCCTCGGTGGAATAGTATACCTTCACACACATCCATCCGCCACCGGCGCCACACATATAGTAGCCGATCTCATCAATATTGAAAGTTGTGTTCGGCATGGCTGTGACGCCGAATTCTATGTAGCGGGTCGACACTTCGTCAATCTCGCCGTCAGGCCATACGTCACCGATTATGAGATTCCGCTGTGTCTTGCGCGAGGCATCGAATCCGGTGCCTTCAGGCCATACGGTATTGGCATTGGGATTGGCGTAACGCTGCACATACATGCCGTGATGGGACTCCGGTATGACTGTCAGAGGGCCTTGAGCCACATATGAGTCATCCTTTTCAAGACGCCAGTACACCGATGCCTCTGTGCTTCCGCTCAGGTTGATGGCCGTGGCTGTGACGGGGATATCCGCACGTTTTTCGCCGGCCTGGATGCTGACAGTGCCGGTGAGTGTGCCCTCCTCGGCAAGTGTGGCACGCACGTTGAACCGCTGTATCAGTGTCCCGCCATCGTAGGGCAATTTTAGTGTCGATGCCCACTCGCTACCGTCGGCTGACAGGGTGATGCCATCAGTGGCGGTCACAGTCACATTGCCTGATGCGGGGGCGAGATCAAAGCCGGTCACCATGAACTCCTTTGTGAGCGCCTGTCCGATGTAGGCCTGTCCGAGATCACCTTCGGCCGGGGTTACGCCAAGGTCGCTTGTCAGGTGGGCATATTCGGCCAGCAGTCCCTGCTCCTTGCACATGCTCACGAACTTGCGGGCTATCAGAGCCGCACCTGTGGCACTCAGGTGGGTGGAGCCGTCACCATCGCCGAGAATATCGTGGCAATCCTTGTCGCCGTAGCTCAGATAGAGGTCAGCCGTGCCGGTGGTGAGATCCACGAACGGGACGTTCAGTTCCGTGGCCACTTCCTTCATCTGATAGACATAGTCCATAGAGTTGTCACTCTCAGGCACACTTTGTTTCTCCACCACGCCTGTGGACGTGAGTTTGGAGAAATTGTCGCCGAGATCATGGCGCCCGTTGCGGCGTATGGTACCGTTGGAGAAGTACATGCGACATATTGATCCTACCAGAATGGGGGTGCATCCGGCCTCACGTGTCTCCTCTACATATTTACGCAGATAATCCTTGTAGGTAGTGGAGGGGTGGGTGCCGCGGTAGTCGGTGGCTTCAGCCTTGGCATTCTCGCCGATTGACTGGTAGTAGGCTTTGACCTCGTCTCCATCCATGCCGCCGTTCTTCTCATCGTTGTGAGCGAACTGTATGAGCACATAGTCACCGGGCTCCATCTGTTTTTTGACCGAGGTCCAGAATGCGGCCTCCTTGTAGAAACTTTTGCTCGAGGCGCCGCTTTTGCCGCGGTTGTTCACCTCGATGCCGTCAAGAAACTGTTGCAGGTACTGGCACCATCCTCGTGTCACGGTTGCCGATTCATCATAATTGGCCATGGTGCTGTCACCGATGGTGTGGATCTTTTTCGCATCGGCGTTAAGCGTGCCCATCGACAGGGCTGACGCCAGAAGCGCAGGTAGGAACTTTTTCATGATATTTTCAGGTTATCGAATTGTATCGCAAAGTTAGTCCGTGGAGCGTAATGCACGGTAGTGATTTTGAGGAAATCAATGGTAAAATCCGCTCAGATTTGCTCTTTGAGCGGATTTTACCTAATTTTGTTATTGAAAAAACAGCCTTGAAGTCATGCCATGAAACGCTACATATTCATACTGTTGATGTACATTTTCCCGCTTGCCGTGATGTGTGCGGGGGTGCCTTTCTGCACTATACGCAATTATGATGAGCGTGACGGATTGTCGCAGCGGCTTGTGAAGCAGGTGGTACAGGATGACAACGGCTATCTGTGGGTGGCAACATGGAATGGGTTGAACCGGTTCGACGGATATGAGTTCACATGCATACGTCCGCCCATCGATGATGAGACCCGCCGCTATTCATCGCGCATCAGTGACATAAAACTTGGTCTCAATGGTATGTTGTGGTGCCGTATTGACCACAAGGTGCTGAGATTCGACGTGAACACCTATTCATTTCTTGACTCGCAGGCCCGGCTTGAGGAGAAGTTCGGCCGTGCACTGCCGGTGGACAACATGATGGTGACAACCGATGATGAGGTGGTGCTCGGTCTCGCCGACGGTACATATATAATAATGTCGGATGACACGATGCCGGAGCAGACAGCTGTGCTGACGGACAATATCAAAGGGAAAAGGCATCGCTCCACCGGCAATCGCAAACTTGGTCATGTCAAGGGTTATGACAGAGATGATCTTGTGATATTGCGCCGTGATGATGCGGGGACGGTGTGGCTCGTCACACGCGATGGTGAGGTGATGTGCGCACCCGGCACAGACGGACCATTCACCACCATGGGGCATATTGATGCCGTCGGGATGAAGCTGCGGTATGCCACCACCGACACACAAGGCAATATATGGCTGTGCAGCAGTGCGGGGTTGCACCGTCTGACACTCGGCACCGCCCCCTTCACTCTGATGACACATGAACCTGAATCGATGCTGCGCACATCCATGCGTGACAGCAACGGGCGTATATGGATGTCATGGAGCGATGCGGAATGCCTCACCGTAAGCGGGCCTGATCTCTCGTCTCCGCTCCATATTGCACCGGACGGCTCCATGGGTCATGAGCCGGTGGCATTCGGAGCATCAGTCTACAGTATCACGGAAGTGCGTCCCGGTGAGATATGGCTCGGCACGAAGCCCGATGGACTTTACATGCTCACGGCACGCACTGACGGCAAGGGATATGCGGTGAGGCACTATGTCAACGATCCCTCTCAACCCGGCGCTCCCTCAGGCCGGGCATATTACGATGGTGCGGTTGATTCACATGGGCGCCTGTGGTTGGCATCCATGGGTACGGGCATTGATGTCGTGGCTGCCCCTTCGGACGAAAATCCACGTTTTTTGAATATTGCATCAACCTCAGGTTATCCGCAGGAGGCCATGTCAGTGCGACGCATAGTCATGATAAACGACTCTATGGCTGTTGCAGCCACTACCGGCGGACTGCTTGCCTTCAACATTCCGTCGTCGTTGGAAAAGGATACTGTAAGATTTGTACTTCACGTCAGTGAACCCGGGCGGGCTCACTCGTTGGGCAATATAGCCACGATGGATGCAGCCATCGGCATGGATGGCAACCTCTATGTGGCAACCGAGAGCGACGGAGTAGCAGCCCTGATCACTTCACTCCGGGAAGGAATTGCCGACAGCTGGGATTTCCGAAGCTACAGATCACAGGGCGGTGTCAATCCTGATGTGGCACTATCGGTTCAACCTGCCGGTAGTGACAGTCTGCTGCTTGTTACAAGTGGAAACGAGGTGTATATGCTTGACCCGGAAACGGGAGATACGAAAGTGTATGGAGCATCGTTCTGGCACCGCAACCAGCATTTCAGTGATGCCGTGCCGTTGCATCTTGATGATGGTGAATGGCTTGTTGGGCTATGTGACGGAGCTGCAAGAGTACGGTTTGACGGTTCATTCGCTCCGGCTGACAGCCTTCCTCTCATATTCAACGCTGTGTCGATAGCAGGACGCCCGGACTCGCTGCTGTCGCCACGGAGCGGACGGGTGGTGTTGCGTCCTTCCGAGCGTGATGTCACCTTGCGGTTCTCGGCTCTATGCTACGCTGACGCGGCATCAGTGTGCTATGCTTTCAGAGTGGATGACGATGAATGGACCCCGCTGGGGACGTCACGTACGGTTACGTTTGCCAATCTCGAGCCGGGGACGTACAATGTCACTGTCCGGTCCACCGATACGCATGGACAGTGGATCGGGAATGAACGCACCATTACAGTCGAGGTCCTGCCCACGTTCTGGGAAACGGGATGGGCCAAGGTGCTCTATGTCATACTGACGTTTGCCATAGTTGGCGGAGCGGTATGGATCACGCTCTACATACGCCGAATCAAACGTCAGCAACGCGAGATGCTTGACGCGCACCTGCGTCTGCTTGATGCGAGGGCCACTCATGGTGCGTCTGCGGTGACAGCTGATCCGGCACCACTGTTGACGACTGTGGCAGACACTCCGCCATCATCACCACAGCTGTCGGATGATGACCGTCAACTCATGGATGCCGTGATGGATTACATCGAGAAACATCTGTCAGATTCATCCATTACAGTCGATGACATGGCCCTTGGTGTAGCCGTGAGCCGTAGCGGCCTGACACGCAAAATGAAATCTCTCATGGGTGTGACTCCTGCCGAGTTTCTACGTGAGACACGTCTTACCCTTGCCTCAACACTCCTCGCCACTACCGCCAAACCGATCAAGGAGATAGCCGCCGACTGTGGATTTTCCGACATGAACTATTTCGGCAAATGCTTCAAGTCATCGCGCGGCATCACCCCCGGAGCCTACCGCAAGGCTCATGGCGGTGTGTAGAAATATTGACAGAAGTCCCTATAATGCGGAACGCGTTATAGGGACTTCTGTCAATTATGACATAGACTCATTTGTGCCTCATTTCCCTGTGGGTATGGCCTTAATTTTCTTGGCTGGATCGCAGCTGAGACCTACGCCGAGTTTCTTGAAGATCTTTCTGTCGACCTCGCCGAGCATCACTGTGGAGTGAACCTGACATCCTGAGAGCTGCGGCAGCACGGACAGCGCACGGCGGCAGTTTTCGTTGTGTGTGCTGAGCACTGACAGTGCCACGAGCACCTCGTCGGTATGCAGACGGGGATTATTGCCTTGCAGATACTGTGTCTTGGTGTACTGTATGGGTTCGATCATCTCCTGAGGGATGAGCTTGACCGCATGGTCAATGCCGGCAAGATGCTTCACGGCGTTGAGTATGAGGGCAGCGCTCGGGCCGAGCAGTGTGCTCGTCTCGGCTGTGATGATTGTACCGTCGGCGAGTTCGATGGCCGAACAGGGCACACCGCTCTTCTCGGCACGCTCGCGTGCGGCGGTGACCGGACGGCGATAGGACACATCTATCTTGGCCTGGTTGAAGAGGAGCGCGATCTTGTTGACCTCGGAGTCATTTGAATCACCCTGGGCAAGACGATTGAGAGCGGTGAAGTATCTCACTATGATCTCATTTTTGGAAGCCTTGCAGCAGGCTTCATCATCGCTTATGCAGAATCCCACCATGTTGACACCCATGTCGGTAGGGGACTTGTAGGGGTTATGGCCGTATATGCCTTCGAACAGGGCGTTGAGCACGGGGAATATCTCGATGTCGCGGTTGTAGTTTATGGCTGTCTTACCGTAGGCCTCAAGATGGAACGGATCAATCATGTTGATGTCATTGAGGTCGGCTGTGGCAGCCTCGTAGGCGATATTGACGGGATGCTTGAGCGGCAGACTCCATACGGGGAATGTCTCGAATTTGGCATATCCGGCCTCGATACCTTTCTTATGCTCGTTGTAAAGCTGACTGAGGCATACGGCCATCTTGCCGCTTCCGGGGCCGGGGGCGGTGACGATGACAAGCGGACGTGTGGTCTCGATATAGTCATTGCGGCCGAAACCCTCGTCAGAGTCGATCAGCGCCACATTGTTGGGGTACCCCTCGATTGTGTAATGATAGTATGTCCTGATGCCGAGGCGCTCGAGTTTGAGGCGGTAGGCGTCGGCACTGCTCTGTCCGTTGTAATGGGTGATGACCACAGAGCTCACGCAGAAACCTCTGTTCTGAAATTCATCACGCAGACGCAGCACATCCATGTCGTAGGTGATGCCGAGGTCATTGCGCACCTTGTTTCGCTCGATGTCGCGTGCGCTGATCACTATCACGATCTCGGCATGATCGGACAGCTGGCTCAGCATACGCAACTTGCTGTCGGGCTGGAATCCGGGCAGCACGCGGCTGGCGTGGTAATCGTCAAAAAGTTTTCCGCCAAGCTCGAGATAAAGCTTGTTGCCAAACTTGGCAATGCGGTCCTTGATGTGTTCTGACTGAATCTTCAGATACTTATCGTTGTCAAATCCGTATTTCATAACGGGTTGCAAAGTTACGACTTTTTTCTGAATTTTCTATCTGATCGCACTTATTTTCTTCTGCTTCTGAAGAACTCTTCAAAGAAGTCCATACGGTTCTGATTGGGCATCTCTCCGAGTGAGAATCCATTGCGCATTATCATCAATGTGTTCTTGCCCTGCTCATATTCCGTCCAATACGGGAGACAATCAGAATTCGGATTGCCGGTTTTGGTGAAGTTGATCCAATAACGCGACATGATTTGCTCCATGTGCTGCTCTACAGGGGTCATCCGGCTTTTGCCTCCGAAGTCAGAACCGTATATGAACGGCATCTCGGCCACATGGCTCGCACCACCGCGGGGAGAGCGGAGGATGGTGTTTTCAGAGTCCTGGTCGAAATAGTACATATATACTTTGCCTTTTCCTGTCCGGCTCTGCAGATTGGCCCAGGCGTATGTGCCCCACGCGAAAGAGCCATCACAGAAAATATCTGCAAGAGCATAACGCACATCCGTTTCTGTTTCCACCGGATAAAGTTGGTATATACGGTCAGCCCAGTCTCCATAGATGCCTTCGATGCGATTGCGGTATGCTTCAACAGGCATTGGCCATGAGAACATGGAGCCTTCGTCAGAATTGAAACCGATTATCACATTCACATCGTTGTAGATGCCCTTTTCATAGAGCTTATATTGGTCATCAGTTATCACATAACCGTCCACTACGGGCCAGAAGCAATCCATTTTTGTGCTGTCCACAATGGTTTTGAAGTCCATTGCACGCATTTGTTTGATATTCTTCTTGCCGAGCTGTCTTTGGAATGCTTCTCCATCGGCTGAAGCGGCATTTACAGAGCAAAGGCCGGTATTGCCGTTGCGTGACTCTGCTACCGGCCAAAAGGAGCTTCCGCTCTCACTTATGGCGCCCCGGAACAGGCCCTTGCACAGGGGCGATCCACAGAGGATGCTGACAGAAATGCCGCCAGCCGACTCGCCTGCGATAGTGACTTTGTCGGGATCTCCTCCGAAAGCAGCGATATTGTCGTGAATCCACTGTAATGCCATGATCTGGTCCATGATCCCATAGTTGCCCGATATTCCACGCTCAGATTCTTTGTTAAGCGCAGGATGGCACATGAAACCGAGTGCACCGAGGCGATACTCGATGCTGACGTAGATTATACCTTCCTTGACGAAGCTATCCTGAGTGCCGCTATAAGAACCCGTCAAAAAACCACCACCGTGGATCATAACAAAGACAGGAAGTTTCTCTGACGGTGTGGAGGCCGGAGTGGTCACACTCAGATACAGGCAGTCCTCACTCATAGGCAGTCCGCCTCCTCCTTGGTTGGGATCGGTAGGCTGAGGCGGCCGGTTACCCCATTCATCTGACCGATACACTCCCTCCCAGTTTTTTTTCGTTACCGGAGCTTTCCATCTCAGCGGTCCTACCGGAGGCTCGGCGTAAGGGATACGTTTGTAAAGGGCGGCACCATTGTGTTCCACTCCCGAGATCTCTCCTTGAGCCACCTTGGTCTGGAGGATCAATGCATGCGAATGCATGCAGACACCCAACAATGTGATGGCTGTCAAAATTTGTTTTTTCATAGCAATAGTTTTGATTGGTGATATGATCGTTTATATCAATTTGTCAATATCCTTTGCGGTATTTGTCATCGGCGGAATCTTCGAGTATGGAGAGATAGGACGCATAGCGCGACTGTGATATCAGAGCGTCGTCAAGGGCGGCTTTTACGGCGCATCCTGGTTCGCAGGTGTGCGTGCAGTCGCCATAGCGGCACTCCTTGCTGTATTTGAATATTTCCGGGAAGAAGTGGCCCACTTCGTGACGGTCAAATTCGAGTGTACCGAACCCCTTCACTCCGGGGGTGTCTATCAGCCAGGAACCATCCTGGAGGCCGGGGATGGTGAACATCTCCGAAAACGTAGTGGTGTGCATTCCGGTATCGTGGGTTGATGAGATCTCTGCTGTGGCGAGGTTGATGCCGGGTATGATGTCGTTGATGAGCGTGGACTTTCCCACTCCCGAATTGCCTGAGAAAAGCGTGACCTTGCCGGAAAGAAGCTCGCGCACAGCCTCGACTCCCGCACCGGTCTTAGCCGATACATGAAGCACATCGTATCCGATGGTTCTGTAGAGATGAGTTACGGCTTCAAGATACTCCATGGCTTCAGGATCATCCGCAAGCAGATCTGTCTTGTTGATCAGTATCACCGCCGGTACACGATAAGCCTCGGCAGTGGCGAGGAATCGGTCAATGAACGTCGTGGAGGTGGTGGGGTGGAACAATGTCACCACAAGGCATACCTGATCGATGTTGGCTGCAAGGATGTGAGCCTGTTTCGAAAGATTGCTCGCACGGCGTATTATGTAATTGTGTCTCGGCTCTATGGAGATTATGTATGGGGTGTCACCACCGGCTGTTTCGGTTATGACCACATGGTCGCCCACAGCCACAGGATTGGTGGTGCGTATGCCTTTGAGGCGAAAGTTGCCTTTGATCTTGCAGCTGATGTCGGTGCCATCTTCAGTGTGCACCAGATAGTCGCTGCCTGTATTCTTGATTACGATTCCTTTCATCGCTGCAAAATTAACTTTTTGTGTGGAAAGATACAAATGTCAGATCTATCCATTGTCATCAAGATCCCCCCGTAGAGGATATTTCGATCCTTTCAGCAGCAGACGCAGGGCTGTATTGTATGTGAAATAAGCCCATGTCCAGTTGAGAAGCACAGTAAGTTTCGATCTCATACCCAATAAGGATATGAGATGTATGAACATCCATGCGAGCCATGCAGTAAACCCTGACAGATGTGTCCCCTTGATATCGGCCACAGCCTTGTTTCGTCCGATTGTCGCCATCGAGCCTTTGTCCTTATAGGAGAATGGTTTAGTCCATGATTTGCTATTAAGGCATTGTGCCGCATACGCTCCCGCCTGAATGGCCACCTGTGCGAGCTGCGGGAGTCCGTGAGGATAGCTGTCCGACTCGAATATACCTATATCCCCTATGGCGAACACGCCCTCAAGACCCTTCACCCGGCAACGGTCATCAGTAATTATCCGTCCGCCATGACCGAACAGAGTGTCGGGATTATCTATGCCGGTGATATCGAATGGCACAGCCTTCACTCCGGCCGTCCATGTCACCAGCCCGCACTCTATGGTTGTGCCGTCATCGAGAGTTATCACGTTGCCGTCATAGCTCTTCATGGTGCGGTTGAGTGTTATGTTCACCATCAGTTTGCCAAGATCGGCAAGTGCGGTCTGTGATGCTGCGATGCTCATGGTGCGCAGCAGACGGTCGGATCCTTCTATGAGATGTATGGTGATGTCAAGCGGAGACAATTCGGGAAAATCCCGGCTTATCACGTAGCGTTTCAACTCGCCCATTGCCCCGGCCACTTCCACTCCCGCCGGTCCGCCTCCGATCACGGCGAACGTGAGCATCTTCTTCCTTTTGACCGGATCCTTCTCGATGGCAGCCCGCTCACAGCGGTAGAGCACCTCGTTGCGCAGACGTATGGCTTCGCCGGTTGACTTCAGGGTATACACCTTGTCCACGAGATCTGGGTTGCCGAAGAAATTGTTGGTGGTACCCATCGCTATGACGAGTATGTCAAATCCGATGGTCTCATTATCAGTGATGACAGTCCGTCTGTACATGTCCACACTCTTCACTTCGCCGAGGTGGAATCTCGCGTCCTTCATGCGTTTCTGCCGCAGCCGGCGCCTGAAGGGAAAGGATATGTCGGTGGGATCCAGACCGGAGGATGCTACCTGATAAAAAAGCGGAGGGAAACTATGATAATTGTTGCGGTCTACGAGATGGACCTCATACAGATCCTTGTCAAGATCCTTGAGCACTCTCAATCCGGCGAAACCGCCGCCGAGAATCACTACCTTGGGGCGAACTGGCATAATATATCCGTGAATTTGATGATTATATAATGTATAACCGTCATGCGGATATATTGTTTACAGCCTTCTACTGCTGTATGTATTGCACTACGCGTGCCGGATCGACACCCAGCTCCACAGCTCTTCGGGCATCGGCATCAGCGTCGGCGGGGCGGAATCGCATCTTGTTGAGAGCCGCGCGATAGAGATATAGCTCACCGTCGTCGGGGGTGAGATGCAAAGCCTCGGCTATATCGTCGGATGCTTCCTGCAGTCGGCCGGTCATCAGGTTGCAAAGCGCCCGTCCGCCGAGATAGTCAGCCTCCTTGGCATTGCGCAACAGTTCGTTGTAGTAGGGGAGTGCCTCCTCGTATTCGCCCATGGTACAGTGCATGGTAGCGTTTCCGATCATAGTCTCCTCTGCAGTGGGAAAGTGCCTGACAAGATATTCAAGATCGGATTTAGCCTCATTATATCGATGATGGCGCATAAGGAGCATGGCATGGTTGAATCGCGCGTTGACAGCGGCTGAATCAAGGTCCATTATGAGTTCGTAGTCGGCCAGCGCATCTTCGTCATGCCCCATTGATGTAAGCACGCGGGCACGGTTTGACAGTATGACCACCGAGGATGGGGCTTTACGATGGGCCTCGGTAAGGATATCCAGAGCCAGTGAGTCCTTGCCGAGATTATACCGTATCAACCCGAGATTGGACATAAGCAGTATGTTTCCGGGGTTCTCACGGTCATATTCGATGGCTTCGAGGAGCTTGTGCTCAGCCTCCTCCCAGTGCCCCTCGGAGCATGCCTTGTCGGCTTCATCAACAAGATCAAGATAAGGAGTTGATGCTCCTGACGGAAGTGATGTCAGCAGCAGAAGGAGCAGCAGAAGTATAGGTGAATGCGATTTCACAGATCGGAGAGTTTGGTGCGGTAGTCCCTGGGGGAGATACCTGCGAGATGTTTGAAGTATTTGCCGAAGAATGATTGGTTGGAGAAGTTGAGAGCCGAGCTTATCTCTTGGATATTCATTCCTGTGGTGCGGAGCATCAGTTTTGCCTCGTTGATGACCCTGCGGTCTATCCACTCGCCGGCCGTCTGACCGCTTATCTCCTTGAGCATGGCTGAGAGATGCTTAGGGGTGATGAAGAGCTTGTCGGCGTAGAAATTTACCGACCGCTGGGTTCGGAAGTTCTTTTCGAGCACATCTATGAAATCCGCCAGAAGCTCCTCGCGACGTGTCTTGTGAGGCTTCTGCTGCGTGCGTGATGCGTAGATGCCGAGTGCCTCGTAGAACAACAATTCGCACAGAGAGGTGAGCGCACGGTTGGAAAATGGTTTTTCCCCCTCACGCAGCTTACGGCACATCATATTGTAGATGAGCTTGAGAGCCTCAAGCTCGTTGCTGTCAATCCCTATCACGGGGTTGGAATTGAAATGAAGGCTGTAAGGGACAAAATAATGCAAGGATGGGAAGATCTCGTTGAGTTTCTCCTGCTCGGCTGTGATGAAGAATCCCTCGAAGTCGGGACTCACATTACATTTGCCTATCATATGGCCCGGCCTGAGTACCATCACCGATGAACTGCCTACATTACGTGTGGCCACATCTATTTCAGCAGAGATCTCTCCTTTGGAGCATACCACAAGGAGCATTCTGTCAAGACGCGTTGGAAACTTTATGAAGGGAATATCTCCGAGTGATCTGAACACTACAATCCCCCGGTCCATCTTTGCCGACAACTGTGAAGTCATAAAAAATCTGTGTAGTTACTCTTGCAAAGTTAGGCATATTAGACAAAACCGCCTAAGAATTGTTCGGTAATTCTGATTTTTTAACGAATATTCCTTCTATTCAACTCCTGCTGATAGCGCCGTGCATTGGCCTGATGCGTGGCATAGTCTCTGGCAAAATTGTGATATCCTGAGAAATCCTCCTTGGCACACATGTACAGAAAGTCGTGGCGTGGAGCGTTGAGCACATCGTCCATGGCCGCTCCGGTGGCTATTCTGATAGGGCCGGGCGGAAGACCTGCACTCAGGTATGTGTTGTAAGGGGAGACATGCTTGAGATGTGAGCCGGTGATACGGCGCAACGAAAAGTCGCCAACAGCAAATTTCACAGTGGGGTCAGCCTGCAGTTTCATGCCACGGGCCAGACGGTTGAGATATAGCCGGGCTACTTTCGGCCGTTCATCTCGCTTGGCGGTCTCTTCCTCTATTATTGACGCAAGTGTGGCTACCTGCACCTTGCTCAGGCCAAGCGCCGAGGCCTTGGCGAGACGGCCCTCGTTCCAAAACCTGTCGCGGTAGTCGAGAAGACGCTTCACGACATTGACCGGTGATGCGCTCCAATAGAATTCATAACTGTCGGGGATGAATGCCGCCGGATATGTAGCGGGAGTGAAGCCCTTGTCAGGCAATACACGGTCACACGCCTCAAGAAACTCCCCGGGTGTACATTGCAGTTGCGAGGCAATGCGGCGGGCCATGGCCTCCATGGTTCGAGTGCTGTTGAATGTGACTTTCACGGGTGTCTGTCGCCCTGTGGATATACGTCGGCTTATACCGAGCGCAGTCTGCCCGTTCTCCACCCTGTAGGCTCCATTTGAACGCGATGGAGCACCGCCCATCAGCCGCCATAATACATATACCCTTGTGCCCATGGATGAACCGAGGCTTGATTTGAGGCTGTCCCTCACAGATGCCTTGGTTGCCTCTGCCGGAATATAGATCCAGTCGCCACCATCAGAAGAATGCTCGTCGGTGTACGGGATGAATGCGAACGCGAGGAGAGCTCCGATTGATACGATGAAAGCTATCACCGTTATCATTATTCCGAGCGAGTGACGCTTCACCCATGTATCACCACCCGGCTTTTTCTTCCTGACCGATGGTTTACGTCGCGAGGCCGGTTTCACCTTATTATTGTTGCTATTGCTGTCTGTCTCCATGGATCTATCTTAGTTTATGTAGCGAATCAAGCAGGGCTTTCAGCCTGTCGCGTATGTCGGCCAGCGAAGCCACAGCCTCAGCCTGCTTTGAGACTCCCGACCGATTGATCTTGATCTCGTCAAGGGCGGCGCTGATATGCAGACCTTTGTCCTTCACGAGAAAATTGACCATACGGATCGACTCGATGTCGGAAGGAGTATAGAAGCGCGTCCCCCGGTCATTGCGGTGAGGCTTGACAGTGGGGAATCGTGTCTCCCAAAAGCGCAATGTCGATGCCGGAATGCCGAGCATCTCCGAGACCTCGCTTATCTTGTAGTACTTCTTGTCGGTCGGTTTTTTTCTCATATCGGCGGCAAAAATACAAAAAAAACGATTATCAGAGATGGACACAAATCAAATTTCACACGCCGGACTCACTATTTTTAGGTATTTCACATGTGGTAAAAAATAGCGAAATTTGCACCATCGAAAATTGTAGTCATATGAGATTATCGGAACTGCCTACCGGAAGTGTGGGCGTTATAATAAAAATACTTGGCCATGGTGCGTTCCGCAAGCGCATGATTGAAATGGGATTCGTGCGTGGCCGTGAGATAAAGGTGCTGATGGCGGCGCCGCTCAAGGATCCTGTCAAATATGAGATAATGGGATACGAGGTATCTCTGCGCCGGGCGGAGGCGGATCTGGTGGAAGTAGAACGGCTTCCGGCACCGGAAACCGAACCGATGGTGCTTCACACCAATACTGTCAACGATTCCGATCTTCAGGATGCATCCGAAAGAAAGCATCATTCCCAGCGTGTCATCAACGTGGCTCTCATAGGCAATCCCAACTGTGGCAAGACATCGCTCTTCAATATAGCGTCAGGCGCCCGCGAGCATGTGGGCAACTATGGCGGCGTGACGGTGGACGCCAAGCATGGCACATTCAACCATGGTGGCTACAGATTCAACATCGTGGATCTTCCGGGCACATACTCTCTGGCATGCTACTCGCCCGAGGAGCTATACGTGCGCCGATATCTCAAAGAGGAGACTCCGGATGTAATAATAAATGTGGTGGACGGATCGAATCTCGAACGCAATCTCTACCTCACCACCGAGCTGATCGACATGGACCGCTCCATGGTCATTGCCCTCAATATGTACGATGAACTCGAGCGATCAGGCACACACCTCGACTACACAACCCTCGGAGAAATGATAGGTGTGCCTGTGGTGCCTACCGCAGCCAAAACGGGAATGGGTATAGACAAACTGTTTGACACCGTGATACGTGTCTACGAAGGGAGCGAGTCATCCGTGCGTCATGTGCATGTGAGCCTCGGCAACGATATCGAGCAGGAGCTGACAGAGCTGAAGGATGAGCTGAAGTCGCATCCTTCAGTAGGCAGACATTTCTCGCCACGCTATCTTGCCATAAAGTTGCTCGAAAAGGATTCGGAGGTGCAGCACCACATTATGGAGATGCCTGACGCCGAACATCTCATAGCCCTGCGCGATAAAAAACTTGCGGAATTCGAGAAACTGCACCCCGGCACGGATATCACCTCGGCCATAGCCGACGAGAAGTACGGATTCATAGCCGGCGCTCTTGCCGAGACCATGAGCAAGGATGACAGTCTGACACCTGATAATTCCACACATATCATCGACACTATAGTCACCAACAAGCTTTTCGGCTTCCCGATATTCATCATTATAATGACCTTCATCTTCTGGGCCACATTTTACATTGGCGCATTCCCGATGGAGTGGATAGAGTCGTTTGTGGGATGGATAGGCGATACTGTCAGGGAGTATATGCCCGACGGATGGGTCAAGGACCTGATAGCCGACGGTATAATAGGTGGAGTAGGGGGTGTGATCGTCTTTCTGCCCAACATCCTCATACTATATCTATGCATATCATTCATGGAGGATTCCGGCTACATGGCCCGCGCCGCATTCATCATGGACAAGGTGATGCACCGGCTCGGACTGCATGGCAAATCCTTCATCCCTCTGATAATGGGCTTCGGCTGCACGGTTCCCGCCATTATGGCCTCGCGCTCGATAGAGAGCCGGTCAAGCCGCATGATCACGATACTGATCAATCCTTTTGTCAGTTGTTCTGCCCGTCTGCCCATCTACATCCTTCTCATAGGCACTTTCTTCCCCACACACGCCACACTGGTTTTTCTCGGCATATACATACTCGGCATACTGATCGCCGCATTGACTGCGAGACTTCTGCGCAGATTCTATTTCGGCAAGGACGAGACCCCGTTTGTCATGGAGCTGCCTCCCTACCGCGTCCCCACACTCAAGGCCACACTCCGGCACATGTGGGGCAAAGGGGAGCAGTATCTCAGGAAGATGGGCGGCATCATTCTCTTCGCCAGTATTGTTGTGTGGGCATTGAACTATTTCCCCCGTCACGAAGAGATGGACACCATGCCCGCATCCGAAGTAGCCGAGAATGAGATCGATCCATCACGCGACAGCTATCTGCAAATGCTCGGAAAGGCTGTGAATCCCATTATGGAACCCATCGGATTCAACTGGAAGGCCACCGTGGCCGCCATAGCCGGAGTTCCGGCCAAGGAGATCGTTGTCTCGACCCTCGGCGTGCTTTACACCGGCGATGAAGAAGTCTCCGAATCCACTCTCTCCGCCCGTCTGACAGCCGACAATCCTGCCACGGGACATCCGGACTTCACAGCCGCTTCCGCACTGGCCTTCATGGTGTTCATACTCCTGTACTGTCCTTGCATGGCCACAGTCACAGCCGTGGTAAAGGAGACCGGCAATCCGCGCTACGGGCTCTTCACAGTTGTCTACAATACTCTTGTAGCATGGCTGTTCGCCTTTGCCACGTATCATGTGGCATTACTATTCTGATGCGATCTCTTGCACAGGGAACACATTATGCGTAAATTTGCAGGACAATAATCCTGTATGATGAGACTCGCATTGTTCCTTGCCCGGCGTCTGTCCCTGTCATCCCGGTCAAAGGGTGGCGGGGCCGGTGTTTTTGTGGCGGTGACAGGAATAGCGCTGGCCATGGTCGTCATGATGTTGTCAGTAAGCATCATGATGGGATTCAGAGATGAAATCCGGAGCAAAGTGATGGGATTTGACTCCCAGATCACAATAGTGCCACAGGCATATGGTGCGTCCGCATCCGTAGCACCGCTTGTTAGCAAAAGCCTGGCCTCTGATCTGGAGGATATATTGCCGCCGGAGGCCTCACTGACGCTCACAGTGCGCCAACCGGCCATACTCAAGACACCCGAGAATTTTTCCGGTGCCGTCATCAAGGGCCTTGACAACAATTTTGACCACACATTTCTTAAAGCAAATCTCGTGGAAGGCACAGTGCCCGACTTCGGCAGCGATTCCACGATGTATCACATCGTAATCTCCAAAATATTGGCCGGCGATCTTGGTCTCGACCTCGGCGACCGGATGGATACATATTTCCTTGGCAATAACTCCTACAGAGTGCGTCGACTGAAAATAGCAGGCATATACGACACTCATTTCACAGAATATGACCGGAACATGGTGTTCGCGACATTGCCGATGCTTGCGGAGATAGGTGATATCCCAGACGGATTCGGGACACTCATGGAGATAAACGGCCTGAAGGATGATGCGGAGATCGACCGTGTGTCCACGATGATAAGCAACCGGCTCCTTGAAAAATCATATTCCGGAACCGGAGAAAATTTCACAGTCCTGAACATACACGACACAGCGTCGCTGTTCTTCAACTGGCTTGCTCTTCTGGACACCAATGTCACCGTCATTCTCGCTCTTATGTCGATACTTGCTGCGCTGACATTGGTTTCGTCCATGTTCATACTCGTGCTCCGCAGGGTAGCCTCCATAGGTCTGCTCAAAGCTCTTGGCGCATCCGACAGACTTGTCAGAAACACATTCATCCTACTTACGGCAAAAATACTGATACGCGGACTCGCCATAGGCAACCTCATAGCCCTTGCACTCATTGGCTTGCAGGCGTATACCGGCGTCATTCCGCTCGATCCGGAAGCATACTATCTTGACCACGTGCCGGTAGCTCTGTCATGGGGAGCTGTGATCGTCCTCAATGCGGCTGCCATCACCATAGCCATCGCCGTGCTTATCGTCCCATCGGCCATAATTTCGACCATCAAGCCGTCAAGAGCCATCAGCTATGAGTGAAACATGCGTAAATTTGATGAATAAAATCAAATTAGACTTGGCTAAGCCCTAAAAATTATGTAACTTTGCATCTCTACGGGAGGAAATATCCCGCTACCATGTCAAAGAACACATTATAATATCAATTTCTAACCATAACAAATGAAAAGAGTCTATACATTTGGAGATGGCAAGGCTGAAGGCAATGCCTCGATGCGCAATCTCCTCGGTGGCAAAGGTGCCAACCTTGCCGAGATGAACCTCTTGGGAATGCCCGTACCTCCCGGCTTCACCATCACCACAGATGTCTGCACTGAATATACCCAGTATGGCCGCGACGAAGTCGTGAAGCGTCTCACCAAGGAAGTGGAGGCCGCTATCGCTCACGTCGAGACCCTCACAGGCAAAAAATTCAACGATCCCGCCAATCCCCTTCTCGTATCCGTACGCTCCGGCGCCCGTGCATCCATGCCCGGCATGATGGACACCGTCCTCAACCTCGGTATGAACGACGCCACCGTAGCTTCTCTTGCCGAGAAGAGCGGCAACCCCCGTTTCGCTTGGGACAGCTACCGCCGTTTCGTCCAGATGTATGGCGACGTGGTGCTCGGCATGAAGCCCAAGAGCAAGACCGATATCGATCCCTTCGAGGAGATCATGGACAAGGTGAAGGAAGAGAAGGGCGTGAAACTCGACACAGAGCTTTCTGTTGACGATCTCAAGAACCTTGTGACCCTCTTCAAGAGCGCTGTCAAGGAGTATACCGGAAAGGACTTCCCCGACAATGCATGGGACCAGCTCTGGGGTGGTATCTGCGCCGTATTCGACAGCTGGATGAACGAGCGCGCCATCCTCTACCGCCGCATGAACCAGATCCCCGAAGAGTGGGGTACCGCTGTCAACGTACAGGCAATGGTTTATGGCAACATGGGCAACAATTCCGCCACCGGTGTGGCTTTCAGCCGCGATGCCGCTACAGGTGAGAACATGTTCAACGGCGAGTACCTCATCAACGCCCAGGGCGAGGATGTGGTGGCCGGTATCCGCACACCCCAGCAGATCACCATCGAGGGATCACGCCGCTGGGCTGCCCTCCAGGGTATCGACGAAGAGACCCGTCGTGAGAAGTATCCCTCCCTCGAGGAGTCCATGCCCGACTGCGCCAACGAGCTCTTCCGCATTTCCGACCGTCTTGAGGAGTACTACAAAGACATGCAGGATATGGAGTTCACCATCCAGGACGGCAAACTCTGGATGCTCCAGACCCGTAATGGCAAGCGCACAGGTGCCGCTATGGTCAAGATAGCCATGGATCTCCTCCGCGCAGGTGTTATCGACGAGAAGACAGTCATCCTCCGCATGGAGCCCCAGAAACTTGACGAGCTTCTCCACCCCGTATTCGACAAGGCAGCCCTCAAGCGTGCCGATGTTGTGGCAAAGGGTCTTCCCGCATCTCCCGGTGCTGCCACCGGCCAGATCGTATTCTCCGCCGAGGAGGCTGAGGCATGGAGCGAGAAGAAGCGCAAAGTTATCCTCGTCCGCATTGAGACATCACCCGAGGATCTCCGCGGTATGGCCGTGGCACAGGGCATTCTCACCATGCGTGGCGGTATGACATCCCACGCTGCCGTTGTGGCTCGCGGCATGGGCAAATGCTGCGTGTCCGGTGCCGGTGAGATCGCTGTCGACTACAAGGCCAAGACTGTCCGCATGGGCAACAAGACATACAACGAAGGTGACTGGATCTCGCTCAACGGTTCGACCGGTGAGGTTTACGACGGACAGGTCCCCACCGTTATGCCCGAGCTCGGCGGCGACTTCGGCGCCATCATGAACTACGCCGACAAATTCACCAAGACACTCGTCCGCACCAACGCCGACACACCCCGCGACGCTAAGCAGGCCCGCTACTTCGGCGCCCAGGGTATCGGCCTCTGCCGCACCGAGCACATGTTCTTCGAGGGCGACCGCATCAAGGCTGTTCGTGAGATGATCCTCGCCAGCGATCTCGAAGGCCGCCGTGCAGCTCTCGCCAAGCTTCTCCCCATGCAGCGTGGCGACTTCGAAGGCATCTTCGAGGCAATGGACGGATACGGTGTCACCATCCGTCTCCTCGATCCCCCCTTGCACGAGTTCGTACCCCATCAGACTGCAACACAGAAGGAGCTTGCCGAGCAGATGGGCATCACCCTCGAGGAAGTAAAGGCCAAGGTAGACTCACTCGAAGAGTTCAACCCCATGCTTGGACACCGTGGCTGCCGTCTCGGCATCACATATCCCGAGATCACCGAGATGCAGACCCGTGCCATCATCGAGGCAGCTCTCGCTGTCAAGGCCCGCGGCATTGACGTTCATCCCGAGATCATGATCCCCCTCGTAGGCTCACTTAAGGAGATTCAGAATCAGGCTGACATCATCAAGATCACCGCAGCCAAGGTGTTCGAGGAAGCCGGTCACACAGTACCCTTCAAGGTAGGTACAATGATCGAGGTACCCCGTGCAGCTCTCGTTGCCAACCAGATCGCAGAGGTAGCCGAGTTCTTCTCGTTCGGCACCAACGACCTCACACAGATGACCTTCGGATTCTCCCGCGACGACGCTCCCAAGTTCCTCAAGTTCTACAAGGAGCACGGCATCATCAAGACCGATCCCTTCGAAGTGCTTGATCAGGAAGGTGTAGGCCAGCTCGTGAAGATGGGCGTAGAGAAAGGCCGTGCCACCAACCCCGACCTCAAGGTAGGTATCTGCGGCGAGCATGGCGGCGAGCCTTCATCCGTGAAGTTCTGCGCCAAACTTGGCATGAACTACGTGTCCTGCTCACCCTTCCGTGTGCCCATAGCCCGAGTTGCGGCCGCTCAAGCCAACTTAGAAGACTGATTCACTGATAATTAGCTAATAAAAATGGCCGTAATTCTTTAATATTTTAGAGAATTACGGCCTTTTTCTATTTTAATATGCGTCAGACCGAGATAGATAAGAGAAGTATTGAACAGGCAAAAGAACTATTCTCCTCAAACAGGATATATGAAATTGAAGTCGGCACTGTATCTGGTCTACAAGATATCCATTATGCTCTGTTTGATGGCTTATATGAATTTGCCGGGAAAATTCGCACTCTTAATATTTCCAAGGGAGGATTTCGTTTCGCCAACTCTTTATATCTGATTCCCGCACTTGAAGCTATTGAGAAAATGCCTGAAAACACATTTGAGCAAATAATTGCCAAATATGTTGAAATGAACATCGCTCATCCTTTTATGGAAGGGAATGGACGTGCCACTCGCATTTGGCTTGATATGATGCTTCGCAACTCATTGGGCAAAGTTGTCGATTGGCGAAAGATTTCCAAAGAAGATTATATGTCGGCCATGGAACGGAGTCCGGTCAATGATCTCGAACTGCGGTTTCTCCTTAAATCAGCGCTTTCTGATGAGACGAATGATCGCGATGTCATATTCCATGGGATTGAACAGTCGTACTATTATGAAGGCTACGAGCCTGATTAATTATTACTACAAGGCATTGTCAAGTCGTAGTGACGCGGAGTTTGCGGTACTACGACTTGATTTTTCTTTATACTTAAGATTATATCTCGAATACCTTATCCCGCGGGCGTATCATGGTTATGAACAGAAGGACTATCGCCATAACCAACATTACGATATACCACCATAATGATGGTTCTTTCATAGCTGAGACAATAAGAAAATATAACGTGAACCAAATGGTCTGGTTCGACAGCCATGTATTTATGACTATCTGCTTCGGTTTTTTTATCCAAAGCCATAGGGCGTAACCGATGAAAAGTGTGAATGACACGGTGGAACATATCACAGGCATCAGCAATGAGTGCATGTAGCCAATCTGCGTCAATGACACAATCCCGACCACTAAGAGGGTGTTAAGCACCTTGCTATTATAAAATGCATAAAGTCTGCGGTGTCTGATAGTCTGTTCCATAGTTGCAAACATAGCTAAAAAATTAATTATATGCAACTATTCATAATCTTTTTCATCAAATATCTGCAAAAGATGAAAGTCTGATCCCTTAGAACCATATGCCTGATAGACTTGTTTTAATTGAAAACTTTACGTCATGAAAAAAATCATATTTCTGCTCTCTCTGTTATTGAGCATCACGGTAAGCACCAACGCTTTGACCTATGAAGAAGCTTTTTCCTCCATAAAGGATCTCCCCAACATGAAAGGTGTGGAGGGTTATGAGATATCCGGCAATAATGATTTCGCTGCCCTGGGGATAACTGACGGTCAGTTGATCTTATGGGATGGTGAGACAGCCATTGATAAGGAGACTGAGGTATATGGTAATACTATCTATAAGATAATGGGCGAACTTCCTGTAGCTGAAATGGTGCAATGCAGGATCGGCGGTCAGAACCTCTTTGCCATATTTGCAAAACCCGTGTCGGCCGATATGAATCAGATTCTGATATTGTCAGACTCGGGAGGTGCCGGATTTACCGGTGCTATGATCGGACATATAAATGACAGAGATCTGGCAGCCCTGCGAAAGGCTATATTGTTGCCGAGAGAGGGTGGAGGTACGGCTGTCTATATAGACGTATTCAACTTCTGATCCATACTTCAGCGATCATGTACGCCTTCTGATATGGACCATTTGGCATCAGATGGTATATGGCTCACTACAATCGCACTGCGTATGTATGAGAAGTTCTCCACCTCGCCATCCACATATTCCGAGTCCTTCACACGGTTAAAGGTGGCCATGAACTGATAGCGGTCAAACCAGTTGTTATAGCACCATCTGTATTTATAAGAGATGATGTCTCCGAGCTCAAACTGATATACCAATATAAGCGAATATCGGGAGAAGTCGATCTGTGCCCTGATGAAGTCCTCATTGCCGAAATATTCATCCTCGGGCAGATCATCCAACGAGTTGACGATCAAACCCCGGTCCTCATAATCAGAGAAGTCATTCAGATCTGACAATTTGCCATGCATTACCGCTGTATCAAACTGTCGGTGTATGGTGAGCGATACGACCTCGGATTCATTTTCTTCCTTGCCGCACGATGATGTCAGCAGACAGATTGATAGCCATAATAATATGTTGAGTATCTGTTTCATGATTGGTCTCCTCTGTTTTTTTATATTAACGGAGACCGGGAATGCTATATTGCGTGCTACGATCCTGCACGCATGTGTCTGCGCATGTTTTTCCGTGTGGTGAGCAGTGCACTCGCCAATCCGGGCGAGAGGCTTTGCTGCGACAGCATGTCCAGGCGTCCGCTCAGCTCGGCGAGCAGTTCGGGGTAGAATTTGCACATCTCGAATGCACAGTACATACTGAAACATCTTATGGCATACGGCTCGCACTCCGAATTGATACGCAGGAGACAATAGTCCAGAAAATCAGTCCTGATCGCATCGGGAGCGTAATGCTGGTGCCTGAGCAATTGCAACAGCATTCTTCGCCGCCCCACATGTTTTTCAGTCAAAAGCATGTCAATAAACTCATCCTGATGCGATTGCATCCATTCTGAATGAGTATCCATCATGTGGGTGAGACTCCACAGGGCATTGACACCGATCCTACTGTCAGTCAAACCCGCAAGGGAAAACAGGTATTTCAGATTGTCTTCATGAGTGTCAGCCCACCGGTTGACTTCACGTATATCCGGCAGATTAATTTTGCCGGACAGGAACCGGGCTATCTCATCAGGCGATGCCGTCATGCTTGATATGGGAGTTGATGAAGTCAACCATTGCATCGGGATCCTTGCAACCGAGCACATATTTGTCGCCGTTGTCCAGACATATCATGAAGCAGTCGGACGGCCGGCCATAATATGCCATATACTTTCCGGTATCCTTTTCGCTGAACATTCCCCAGTAGCCCATGAATCCACCTGACCCGCAGATGCGTAGACTCCCCATGGTGGGCTGAAACCGCTCCACGCTGACAATACGGTCCATTGGAATGGTGTGAATCCTAAGCGAGCTGTTGATATTCACCTCCCTCTCATCAGCCGATATGGAAAGGGGCGCATAAAACAAGCTTACTCCTAAGATGACAATGACCAAAAGTGTGGTCAATATGAACTTATCTGTTCCGTAGGTGAAGTACACGGCGGCTATCAACAATCCGAAAACAACGATTGTCAATACAAACGAAAACACGCTTTGGTCAGTTCTTGATTTCATGGCGGACACTCTGTTGGTTAATTTGTCAAATTTACAACTTTTTTGCATTAAATGCAATATATTATAAGAAAATCCCCGGCATCACTGCCGAGGAGATCCCTGTTGATATGATATTGCTGTCATTTCTTAAATTTCCACATCGCAAATTTAAGGAGTTCTACAATGAAAACTCTCAACATATGTTGAGAAATGCTTCAGAGGCCAAAATAAAAGCAATATTATTCCAAAACATATAGTGTTTATTTTATATTAGAATTATATTTGCTATATTCGCAATGAATAATCATCAAACAGTATTTGCCATGTATAAGTGGATTATAATGGTCATTCTATGTACGATATCCAGCATCATCTCGGCCCCGATATCCAGAGCCATAAACAAAAAGGTGAGCAACAGGTTTATTGTTTTCCTGATAGAATTCGTCATCGGTGTAGCAATCCTCATGAGCCTCTACGGTATAGTCGCTTTATGCGGATATGACTTCGCTGATTAAGGACGATCCAAAAAAAGACAAGAGCGATATGTATTGCCGGCAAATTCATTTTTTATTGAAAATATAAAATAAATTCAGTAAATTTGCAATAAATAATCATCAAACAGTATTAGCTATGAATAATAAGTGGATTATAATCGTCATTGTATGTACAATATTCAGCATCATCATGACACCGATATCCAGAGCCATAAACAAAAAGGTGAGCAACAGGTTTATGGTTTTCCTGATAGAATTCGTCATTGGTGTAGCTATACTCATGGGCCTCTACGGTATAGCTGCTTTATGCGGATATGACATCGCTGATTAAGGACGATGCATAAAAGATGGCGGTGTTGCAAAATATAGAAAGATACAAAAGGACAAAAAAGGACAAAAGTGACAAAAATATTAATTATCTGTGTGATAAATAATTACTTTCTGTCACTTTTGTCCTTT
>CAJTJG010000005.1 GCA_910576785.1 uncultured Duncaniella sp. | reverse complement strand
ACCGAATGTGCCTATGTAGGCAAACTGAAATTCCTCGGCTACGGCTTCTATATCCGCAAGGGCAAATGCCGACTACGGCTACATCAAAAGACCGAAGCCAAAATGCGTCGCCGTCTGAAAACCATAACTTCAAGGAGTAATGGAATGGGATATGCCAAGCGCAAGCAGGCTCTTGCAGAATATCTGCGGGGGTGGACGGAATACTACAATTTGGCTGACATGGGAAGCAAGGTCAAAGAGATAGACAAATGGCTGCGCCGCCGTATCCGCATGTGTATCTGGAAAGCATGGAAACGTCCGAGGACACGAGTGCAAAACCTAATCAAATGCGGAATAGACAAACGGCAGGCGTATGAATGGGGTAACACAAGTCAGGGTTATTGGCGCATAGCCCATAGTTGGATAGCATCAAGGGCAATGCCCGATGAAGCACTCCACCGAGCGGGCTATGTGTGGATAGGTTGTTACTACAAGGCGTCGGCCTTGCCGAAAGGTTGAGGAACCGCCGTATGCGGAACCGCTTGTACGGTGGTGTGAGAGGACAAGTGAACACGAAAGAGGTGAACACCTCAATTAGTGTTCACCTCCTACTCGATTTAACGTTTTCCAATCCCCGAAGATGCCGTCACCCACCCCTCGGCCATCACCCGCCTCTCCCAAGTCCTCGACCTTGTAAAATAACCCCCTCCCCCACCATATAGTTGCGCCGCGATGCCATCAAGCATCGCGGCGCAACTCATTTTGTGAAGGATTCGGATGGATTGAGGGTTACTTGGTGAGGTATTTTTTGCCGTTGCGGATGTAGATGGTGCCGGTGGGGATGGCGGGGAGACGGCGGCCTTGCAGGTCGTAGATGTTGCCGCGGAAGTCATGCGGGTCACAGGGCACGGTATCGACTGAACTTGAGTCGCTCTCGGTCATCTGCCATGTGTCAAATTCGACTTCGCCTTTCAGTATCAGGTAAATCGTGTGGGTGCCGTCTTCAATACTTGTCAGGGGGACTGTGTATTCGTTCCAGTCACTTTTACTGCTGTTGACCACGGCGATGTCGGCGGCATATCGGTCGTCAATCCTCAATGCCACGCTTCCGTCGCCTTTCAATCGGCATTTGAGGTATTTGCATCGGGTTGAAAAATCGACGTTTCTCACTTCGATAATCCCTTCGGGCATCGCGGGGGCTGTGATACTGGTCATGCCCACCGTCGCTATCATGTGACCGGCCTCGTCAGTGGGCTTGTAGAGAATGCCGAGTGTGGCGGCCGACGTGGCGGCATACTGAGTGATGGCAGGGTCGAGATTTTTAATGGCGCTCACGCCTTCACGGGTGGGTATACATTCGCTGATGTCAACGTTCTGCTCGTCGACCTCTATTTCATCCACATAGATGCTTCGGAAGCCGCTGTTTCCACCCAGCGACGGCTCCAGCAACATGGTTTGATAGAACAGATACCATTTATCATTGTATTTGTGCAGATGGGTGTGGTTGTTGTTTAAGGTCATGCCGTTATCTCCGGGATTCTTGAAGTAGTTGCCGCCATAGGTCCATGAATCCTGTTTCAACGGATCGGTGCTTTTCATGTAAACCATGCTGCAGGCTGTGGGTTTTGTGCCGCCCCATGTCCATGGCTCGTGGTCCGACCAGTCATTATTGAATGTGTAGACATAGGTGCCATTTATAAAGTTAAGCTCGTTGGCCTCAAAGTGGAAGGGTGAAGGGAGTTTCACGGGGTCGGCGGCAAAGGAATGAAGATCGGGGTTCAGCCGGGCTATCCATCCCTGACTGTTGCCGAATGTCACCCATGCGTCACCGTTGTCGTCGATCACCGCTCCGGGGTCAAAGACAGCTCCGCTCCCGGCCACAACAGGATTGGTGCCGTCAATGAGGCTTTTACTCAGCGGAGAGGTCCAGGGGCCCACAGGCGACTTGGCCTGGATTACACCGACGCCCCATCCGCTGTTGGAGAAGTAGAGCGAGAACAATGTAGTGCCGTCGGCCTGTTTCTTGCTGATGATGCTGGGTGCCCATGATGCCAAGATCCAGGGTGCGATTTCGTCAACCTGAATCAAGCCATGATAGGTCCAGTTTACCATATCATCGGTTGAAATCATGACCAGTGACTTGATTTTTTCATAAGAGTTTTTCTCGGTTCCGGCTTCATATTGCTGATGGTCATTGGTGCCATAGACATAGAGCCGCCCGTCATGCTCTATAGCGGTGGGGTCGGCACAGAATTGGAAATCAAGAATGGGATTTGCCATTCCGGTTCCGAGTTTAGGCGACTTAACCGGCATGTTCCCTATCAGGCCTGTTGAATCCTTGGCGCGTATCACTATGCTGTCATAATAGATGGTTATCGGGCCTTGGGGACCGTCCCAGCCATGGGATACGGTAATCTTTTCAAGAATCTTGTCGGCTTCGAAAGCCAGATTGTGGCTTGTCGCTCCATTGACAATGGTGCTTTCGGTCGTGGTGCCGTCGCTGTAGGTTGCCGTCACATGGATGTTGTCATAATCGACCGGAGTGGCAAATTTCATCTCGAGGCGGTCATAGACATCGGTGGACAGGTCGTGTATGTCCCAATAGTTGAGGGCATACTGATTATAGGTGTAACTGTTTGTTTCAGAGTCGGCTTTTCCGCCCGAGCCTCCCCAATCGGTTATTATGTCCTTGACATGAAGGGCAATGTCGTCGTTGGCGGCATAGGAGCAGTTGATCATGGCTGTGACAACCGCCAGAAGCAATAATAAACGTGTCATTGTATCATGGTATTTTTAGTAGATGAAAAAAATGAATTTTGTCGGTTATATTACTGATTTTTAATTAGTTATTTCTTGCAAAAGTCCCTGAAAATTAGTAACTTTAAAGAAAAGTTTGACCGCTTTTTCCATGAAAGTTACGACAACTCCCAGGGACTGCGACAAAGTTAATAATTTAAGTTTCTGAAGATAGTTGAAATCTATTATATCATTATCTGCACGCCAATAATCAATACTTTCTAAATTTGGAAAAAGTTTGAGAGTCGCCATATACTCAATTGAGTAATTGTTCTTTATTGATTTCACTGTGCGTAAGTCTGATAACGTGAATTTTTCAGGAAGACCTATAGACCATAAATAGTCAAAAATGTGACTGTCGAAGTAGTCGTTCATGACGGTATTGTCGTTTATGAGCGGCTGTTTAAGTATTATGCTCATATTTCGGCTGTCATTGTAAAATTCAATTTTGGCGATAAACTCCTTCTCAATAGAATAATCACAAATACGAAGAGTTAATTTTTGGCTATTAGAACCAGAGTCATCGAGCCACTTAGAAGAGCCATTGGGATAACTAATTCTATATCTCATATTTGTCATACTAAAGAAAAGTATATGAGTGAAATCTTTGCCGAAAACGAGTGTTTCATTCCCTCTAATCTCGGTCATATTTTGGGACGTGTCATAATCATATTTAGGCATAAACCCCACGAATGACGGCTCAGCGTCAACTATGAAATCATTGTCATCAGATTCTTTGCAGCTTGACAAGGCAAAAGCAATAATTGCTAAAACTATAAAAATCAAATTTTTCATGGTAATACTTGCTTATTGTTCGAACTAGATAAATTTTGCGTATACTAGAATGTCCATATACGGGTTAAAAATATGATTATTATTGATAGATATGGATCAATTACTAATGCATTTATTTTTTTGATTATGACAAACCATATTAGTTATGGACATATAATCTTCTCCATTAACACTAAAGAGGGGGATATTAGTATTTTGGCCTGTTATTCACATTCGTGGAGAAGCGTTTATTGTCAAACGCAAAGATATCCCAAAAATCTGAAAAATCATAGTATTAGTCCGCTTTTTTAGTAAAATTATGTTGATTCAGCAATGCGACCGTGTCATGATTGTATACAGAAGTTCCTATAACGCGTTCCGCATTAGCTTAGAGCAATATAACAAATTTGTTATATGAGAGGACTAAGAAGGGACAAAAGTGATAAATAATTAAATATCAGTATAACAACTGATTATTTGTCACTTTTGTCCCTTCTTAGTCCTTTTGTATCCTTCTATAAAGCAAATATAAAAAAGAAGAGGGTCAATTGGATCCGGTGTTGTAGAATCTGAGTATCCTGGTGCGCAGTATCTTTTCATACTTTGCCTGTACCTGACGGGCAAGAGTGGTGATGTAGGTGGATCGGGCCTGTTCCCATTCGGTGGCGTTGGCCTTACCGTAGGTATATTTCTCAGTCATTGCGTCGAGGGCTGCTTTCGAGGCTTCCACGGCAGTCTCGCCTGCGCGATATTTCTCCTGGGCGCCGACGGCCTGACTGTGGGCTTGGCGTATGGTGCGAAGCAGATCGTTCTCCTTTCGCTCAAGCTCCAGTTCGGCTGTCAGTTTCTGAGTCTTGGCGCGGCGGATGCTGTTGCGTGTCGAGAATGCGTCGAAGATCGGTACCTGGAGGCTGAATCCGAGCGATTTAGCGAAGTTGTCTTTCATCTGGCGCGAGAATGCCGGATTGTCGGCACCCGACAGCCCGTAATAATTGGTGGACAGTCCGGCGCTGAAATAGAGCTTCGGTATCATGCCTGTCCGGGCAAGGGATATGGCCTTGTCGGCCACATTTATATTGGCTCTTGCAGCGCGGATGCCGCTGTTGGATGTGAGAGCGTTCTCATATACCTGCGATGACGTGGGTATGACACCGCCATCAGTATCCTCTATGGGAGCGATGTCAAAACCGTCCGTATCGCCCAGCTGCAGGGCACGCTGCAGCTCCACGAGGGCGAGGTCATAGTCATTGCGGGCGTTGACGAGCGACACCTCGTTGGTGGCCACCTGCGCCTTGGCCTGGAGCACATCCACCTCGGGCACTTTGCCGGCCTCGAAGAGGTCCTGCTGACGGGTGAGCTGTGTGGTGGAGAGTCGCAGCTCCTCCTCGGCCACGGCCACGAGCTCGCGGTTGTAGAGCGCCTGCAGGTAATAGGACATGACACTGAGAGTCACATCGTCACGTGTGGCTTCCACCTGCAGGTCGAGGGCTGAGAGCGACGCGCGGGCCTGTTCAAGCTGACGTATGGCCGTGAGTCCCTGAAACACGGGGAGCGATAGCTGGGCGTTGACGCCAAACGAGGATGTGTTGCGGTTGGCATACGTGTTCTGCGCCGTCAGACCTCGGCCGAACGCCCAGTTCTGCGAGGCTCCGCCGGACAGGGTGGGGAGGAAACGATCCTTGGCCTCGGTGACCGTGAGCTCACCGCGATACCGCTCCAGAAGGGCTGACTTGACATCGATATTATTCTCGATGGCGTAGTTGATGCAGCTGTCAAGGCTCCATGTCGCAGCGGTAGCCGAAGTGACACCTGCAGCCAGACATATGGATAGAGATATAAGACGTATGATTTTCATCGTTCATTCTCATTTTGTGGTTATGGCCACGCCGCGGAGGCGGGCGTCCTTGTCAATGCCACCCTTGACCTGAATGTTTATACCGTCGGATGTGCCGGTTGTCACAGCCACGCGCTCGAATTTCTGACCCTTCACTGTGTCAGTGAGCAGATATACGTAGGTGCTGTCGCCGGCCCATTCTATCACACCCTCGGGTATGGTGAGCACATCGTCCACCTTGCTGAGCGACACCACCGCGTTGGCACTGTAGCCCGCGCGGAGCTGCACGTCATCCTCGGCCTTGACTGCGGCCTTTATCTCGAAGGTGTTCGCGCCGTTGGTCTCCGTGCCCTTGGGGGCGATGTTCTCTATCACAGCATTGAGCTTGAGCGAGGGGAGAGCGCCTACGGATATCTCCATGGGCTGTCCTACGGAGAGCTGACCCACCTCGGTCTCGTCCACTTTGCCTTTGAATATGAGATTGCTCATGTCGGCCACGGTGCACACGGTGGTACCGTCGTTCATCGTGTTGGCCTGGATCACCGATGAACCCACCTTGACGGGCACATCGAGCACCAGTCCGGTGATGGTGGCGCGTACCATAGTGTTGCTCTCCTTGGCGTTGTTCTTCGACACACCTTCCTTGACGATGGAGTAGGCGTCCTGCGCGGCGCTGAGTTCGGCCTTTGCCTGGGCGAGTGTGGTGGCCGATGTCTCATGCTCCTCGCGGCTTATCACTTTCTTGTCGAGCAGCATGGTGTTGCGCTCATGCTTCGACTCGGCGTCGGCCAGGGCTATACGTGCGTTCTCAATACGCGAGAGTGCCTGCGAGAGCTGTCCCTCGTCGGGGATGATCTTGATGCGGGCCACAACGTCACCTTCATTGACCATGTCGCCGGCCTCTACATTGATCTCGGAGATGATGCCCGACACCTGGGGCTTGATCTCGATCTCGTCGCGCGGTTCTATCTTGCCAGTGAGTACGCTGGTCTTCTCGATTGATCCTGTGCTCGGGCTTACGATCTCAAAGCGGGTTTCCTTGGGTCGGGAGTTGAGATAGAGATATACAAATGTGCCCACAAAGAGTATGGCCACCAGTGACCATAGGGCTATCCGCAAGAACTTGTTCATTTCCTTTGATGATATGAATATGAGATGATTGGTTTATTTATCGTTGAGTGCCTCGATGGGCTTTATCTTCATGGCCTTGACGGCCGGTATGATGCCGGCGGCGGTTCCGAGCACAAGGAATGTGGCGAGGATATACACTGCCTGGGCGAAAGTGAGCTGAAACTTGATGGTGTAGAACATGGATTTTTCAGCACCGGCGAGTATGCCTGCCGCCAGCACTATACCCGCCACTCCGGCTATGGTCGTGAGCACCATGCTCTCGGAGAGTATCTGCACTATGATGTCGCGCGGCTTGGCTCCGATGGCGCGGCGTATACCTATCTCGTGGGTGCGCTCGCGCACTATTATCCACATGATGTTGCCCACGCCTATCACTCCTGAGAGCAGCGTGCCCACACCCACGAAGAGAGCCAGCATGCTGATGCCGAGAAACACATTGTCCACCATCTTGAACTGTTCGGACACATCGAAGTAGAATATGGCATTGTTGTCATCGGGGGCTATGGGATGGTTGGATGCGATGAGGCGTCGCACAAGGGTCTCGAATTCGGAGGGTGAATAGCCCGCCTTGAGAGTCATCATGAAGTTGTGTACACGTGTGCCGATGTTGTAGCTGCGGCGCATGGTGTTGTAGGGTATGAAGACACTCTCGTCCATCTTGGCTCCGATGTTGATCTCGGAGGTCTGGCCCACCACACCGATCACCTTGTAATATATGCCGTTGACCTGCACATCTTTGCCCAAGGCGCTCCCTGTGCCGAACAGCTCGCCGGCCACCTGTTTGCCGAGCACGCACACCTTGCGGAAGTTGGCGTCGTCGGCATCGTTGATAAAGCGCCCTTCATGTATGATCGGCTCGAAGATCTTGTCATAGTTGCTCTCCACGCCGGTCATCTGTGCCGAGGCCTTCTTGCGGTCATACAGCACATTGGCCCACATGTATATCAGTGCCGACGAGTTCTCTATCTGCGGTATGGCCCGGCGTATGTTGACCACATCCTGGAGATTCAGCTCCACGGGCATACCTTTGTTGAAGCCCGCATAGCTCTTGGTGGTGCGTCCGGGGAAGATGATGGCCACATTGGTGGCGAAGCCTTCGAAATTGCGCCCCATGAAATATTTGAGTCCCTCTGATCCGCCTATGAGCAATGACAGGATCGCCGTGCCCCAGAATATTCCGAAGGCCGTCATGAAGGTTCTCGTCTTATTTTGGGCGAGAGTGGTGCCTATCTCGCGCCAGTTCTCTATGTCGAATATCGGATTTTTCATTTCTGTCACTCGTCTCTAAGGGCTTCCACCGGTTTGATTTTAAGTGATTTCAGGGCCGGGAACAGTCCTGCGAAGGCTCCGGCCAGAATCAGAACGAATGTCACCTGGATCGCTATGGCTATGTCGACGGTGGGGTTCTTGAAGAAGTCGCTCTCGCCCACATAGTGGCTGATGACCTGCGATGTGATCACACCGGCCACTATGCCCACATATCCGAAGATAGTGGTGATGGCCACGCTCTCGAGGATGATCTGCTTGAGTATGCTCAGCGGCCGCGCGCCGATGGCGCGTTTCACACCTATCTCATGGGTGCGCTCGCGCACTGACACGAACATGATGTTGCTCACACCGACTATGCCCGATAACATGGTCAGAAGTCCTATCACCCACACGGCCAGACCGATGGCTCCCATGGCTGACGATGTGCGCAGATAGTCGCTGAAACGGTTCCAGAGCCACAGGGCCGATTCGTCGTCGGGGTCGAACTGCAACTGGCGTCCGAGTGTCTCGCGCACGCTGCGTTCGGCCTTGTCGCTCGACTGCTGGTCCTTGACGTTGCGCAGGCCTACGGTGATGCGGCGCAGACGGTCGGATCCGCCCGACATATTGCGTGCGGTCGAGAAGGGTATGTAGCTGGCCTTCTGCCATTCATGGTCGTATATGCCTACCACTGTGAACGACAGATCGCCCACTCTCACCTGCTTGCCTATCGGGTATTCGCGGCCGAAAAGCATGTCCGCATTGTTCTTGTGCAACACTATCACCTTGCGGCCCTCGCGTATGTCGCTGTCATTTATGAATCGGCCTTCGGCTATTGTGAGTCCTTCGAAGCGTTGGGTGGATGGATACACGCCCTGATATCCGCCGGTGATATAGTCCTTGGAGGTGGAGATGACGGTGGAGTCGCTCGACAGGTTGGCCGAGGCATCGCGTATATACTCCGGATTCTGCACCGTGAGCACCTCGATACTCTTGTCGCGCAGCTCTATGGGGCGGTCCTCCTTGAGTCCGTGGTAAGGTTTGTTGGCCCACCCGCCGTATATGGTCATGCTCTCGGTGTCACGCTTGCCGAACATCGACTCCATGCCGTTGACGAGGCCGCGCGACACACTCAGCAGCACTATGAGCAGAAATATGCCCCACGACACGGCAAAACCTGTCAGAGCCGTGCGCAGCTTGTTGTGGCGCAGTGTGGCGAGTATTTCATTCAGAAGGTCTATCATCAGCTCACTATTCTGCCGTCGGATATACGGATTATACGGTTGGTCTGTTCGCCCACACCCGGATCGTGGGTCACAATTACTATGGTGCGTCCCTCGGCGTTGAGGTCGCGGAACACCTGCATCACCTCCCTTGAGGTCTTGGAGTCGAGTGCGCCGGTCGGCTCGTCGGCCAGCAGCAGCGAGGGGTTGGTGATGAGAGCGCGGGCTATGGCCACACGTTGTTTCTGTCCGCCCGAGAGCTCACCGGGCAGATGGGTGGCGCGGTCCTTCATCCCCATCCTGTCGAGTTGCTCCATGGCAAGGATGTTGCGCTTCTTGCGCGATATGCCGCGGTAGAACAGGGGCAGGGCTACGTTTTCGAGCGCGTTCTTGTAGTTTATGAGGTTGAAGGACTGGAACACGAATCCGATGAGATAGTTGCGCAGGTCGGCAGCCTTGTTCTCCGACAGATTCTTTATCAGGTTGCCGTCAAGACGGTATTCGCCCGAGTCATAGTTGTCAAGTATTCCGAGTATGTTCAGCAGCGTTGACTTGCCCGACCCGGAAGCGCCCATTATGCTGACGAGCTCGCCGCGGTCAATGGAGAGATTGATATCCTTGAGTACGTGCAGTGGCACCACGCCGGGATATGACTTGTTTACGTCTTTTAACTCGATAATCATGATGAATGTGATTTTCGTCCACACGTATGACGAGGCATCCCGCCTAAAGTTTCACTCCGGCGGGATGACAAGTGTATCTTTAACATTTATTTAATTATGAGGTCGCGCAGGGCTGTAAGAAAGCCTATGGCACCCATCACGAGGATGACTCCGGCCACTATACGGTTGACAAGCCACATGGACCGCAGGTTGAAATGTCCCCTTACCTTGTTGACGAACCATGTGACACCGAACCACCACATCACGGCGCCTCCGAATATGGCCAGATAGCCCGCGGCGTAATGGTAGGACTCGAACTCGGGGGCGAGGAAGCTGAACCGCGCGAACAGGCCTATGATGAAGAAGAGTATGAGCGGATTGGAGAAGGTGAACAGGAATCCCGTACCGAAGTCTTTCCAGTAACTCATATGGCGTGTGGCCGACTTCTGCAATGACCGCGAGGGGTTTGAGCCGAACAGATAGCCTGCGTAGACCAGAAGCACCACCGAACCTATGAGCTGGAGCAGACTCTGGTTGGTCTCGATGAAATCGGTCACGAACGAGAGCCCGAGCCCGGTGAGAAGACAGTACACGAGATCGCTTACTCCTGCGCCGACACCGGTGAAAAATGCCGGCCACCGGCCACGGCTGAGCGTGCGCTGTATGCACAGCATACCTATCGGCCCCATGGGAGCCGATACAAGTATACCTATGAGTATACCGCGCAGCATTATTACCGGAAGTTGCATCATAGCCCACAAAGTTACGAAATCGCCACGGATGATGCAAAAATAATTTTATCCCTTTTTTAAGGTACTGTAATGATATTTTTATTACTTTTGCGATTCAAGTTGGTCTATGACGGCCGTAAAACTGTAATACAACCAAAATCTATCATCAAAAAACATTTCTACCGTGATGGTAAAGAAAAGTATTATTCTGAGGCTCGCGCTCTGTGCGTTGCCTTTCATGGGAGGGGCTGCGGCATTGGCCGAGGCTCCGGCAGGATACTACAGTACCTGCGAGGGGAAGAACGGCTCCGATCTTCTCAAGGCTCTTAACAAAAGGATCTCATCCCACACCAATGTCGGCTACGACGGGTTGTGGAATGTCTACAAAACCTCTGATGTCCGTCCCAATGGCAAGGTCTGGGACATGTATTCCACCAAAGAGTGGAATGTCGGTGCGCAGCACTGCGGCAACTACAAGAACATCGGCGACTGCATAAACCGTGAGCACTCCGTACCGCAGAGCTGGTTCAGCAAAGCCAGCCCTATGAAGAGCGATGCCTTCCATGTCTATCCCACCGACGGCAAGGTCAACGGACAGCGCAGCAACTTCCCCTACGGTGAGTGCGAGGGTGGCACTGTGCTCCCCTCCAACGGTTCGGTGAAGGCGCTCGGTCGCCTCGGCACATCCACCTATCCGGGCTATTCGGGCAAGGTGTTCGAGCCTGACGATGAGTACAAAGGCGACTTCGCCCGCACATATTTCTACATGGCCGCATGCTACAATGACAGGATATCATCTTGGTCGGGCGAGGCTCTGGCCGGCAATGATTATCCCGTATTTAAGACCTGGACAGTGAATCTTCTGCTCAAGTGGCACCGTCAGGATCCGGTCAGCGACAAGGAGCGCACCAGAAATGACGCAGTGTATGCCCATCAGAAGAACCGCAATCCATTCATTGACTATCCCGAGCTTGCCGAGCATATATGGGGCGACGACAAGAATATCGGTTGGACTCCCGGTGGCGAGGTCAGACCTTCGATTGCCACTCCTGTCAATGGCACGACCATTGATATGGGGCTGGCCGGTGTCAACGTGGCGCGCACAGCTGTCATCACCGTCAAGGGTCAGAACCTCAAGGAGAATGTCAGCGTGAGCGTATCCGGAGCAGGTTTCTCGGCCTCTTCGTCATCTCTTCAGGCCTCATCGGTCAACTCCACGGCAGGAGCATCGCTCACTCTGCGCTACCTTTCGGCTTCGGCCGCCGAGAGCACCGGCACACTCACTCTCGCTTCCGGCACAGCCAAGTCGGTGATCACCCTCAAGGCTAAGGCTGTCGACGGTATACCCGCACTCCCTGCCACCGAAGTGGGCGAGGAGACATTCACTGCCCGTTGGGTATGTGTGGATGACGCGGCTGCAACCTATGAACTCCACGTGCTCACCGGCGGCCAGGAGATAGCCGGCTATCCCAAGTCGGTGGTGGCATCGGCCGAGGAGTACAACGTAGAGGGCCTGACACCCGGTACTACCTATGTATATTATCTCAATTCGCTCACCATGGGCGAGAGCAACAGAGTGGAGGTAACCACATCGGTGCCCATACCCTCGATACAGTTCCTCTTCGACGGTGATCTCTTCTTCACGGCAGCTCCGGGCGAGCCTTCCGAGGCTGCCGAGATCCTGGTGGATGTGGAGAATATCGCGGACGATCTGAGCATATCCGTAATGGAGCCGTTCGAGCTTAGCCTCGACAAGAACCGCTGGACCCGTACCGTCACTCTTGTGCCGGGCGAGGAGCGTTTCTATCTGCGTGTGTACAGCGAGACCATCGGTGACTTCACCACTACGCTCGCCGCTACGGCAGGTGACTATGAGTCGGAGGATGTGACCGTTTCGGCCACCGTGGCTTCCGATCCTACATTTATCGAGACATTCGAGCCCGCAAGTACCTTGACCTCTTACGATGGAGGAGAATATGTGGGTTCAGCCGCCCAGTGGCAGATCACAGGTGCATTGATCGGCAACGATTCCCGCGACCGTCATTCAGGCAAGCAGGGAGTCCGCCTGCACAAGAAAGCTGAGGAAGCCAGCGCCATCACCATGATCGAGGGCAAGCCCCACGGCATGGGCACCGTATCCTTCTATGCCAAGGCATGGAACGGTGAGGGTGGCGATGTCGATCTGGACTATTCCAATGACGGCGGCATCACCTGGCATCCCGTCAAGACATTCACCGTCACTGACGACGCCTGGAAGCAGTATTCGGCCAATGTCAACGCCATGGGCGAGACCCGCATGCGTCTTGTCCGTAAATCGGGCAAGCGCATAGCCATCGACGATATCGAGGCTTCCGACTATGCCGTCACGGCTGTCAACGAACTCGACTACCATCGTTGGGATGCATTCTGCCGCGACGGTGAGCTCATCGTGGAGAACCTCTCCGCCGATCAGCTCGAGGTGGCGGTTACTGCCATCAATGGCGTGGAGTGGCACCGCTCCACTCTCGGTTGCGGCGAACTGACGCTTGATCTCTATCCGGGGCTTTACCTTGTCACCATCGACGGCTTCACACGCCGTGTGGTGGTGAAGTGATCCCGCCATTCCCGTTCATGCTGCCGGGGGCCGGTTGAGGCTTCACTGCGGCAGACATACGATAATCATCCTGCTCCGGCTGCATGGCATAGTCCGTGTGGCCGGAGTTTTCATTGTCGGTCTGCTCTACGGGGGTGCGCTTGGTCTGTTCCCTGGCTTTGCGGCGTGCTGCGGCGCGCTCGCGGGCCTGACGGGAGCGGCGCATGGCTGTGTCGATGTCATCCTTGATCATATGGAAGATGATATCGTAGATGTCATGATGGTCACACCAGGGGAGCACCACCTTGCCTTTTTCTATATAAATGTCTATTGTCTCCTCAAACTCCTCGAAGTCAAGCTCGCGGCCTGCGATGGTAACACCTATGAGTGCTTTCTCCTTGATTTTCTCGTAGGCGCGTTTTGACAGGGGCTTGTTCCATTTTTCCTTTTTCATTATTTTGCTTTTTATGTGTTGTTTCTGCAAAGTTAGCCCCGCAGAGAACCCTGAAAGGTGCGGTAATGTCACGTAGATGAAAAAATAAATGGATAAATTTTGTTAAAAATCCGTGGAAAAGTCTTACCTTTGCACCTCGAAAAAACAAAGGAAAAAGATTGTTATAATTTATGGAATGGCTAATTGACTTGATAGGTCCCGGCCACATGGAACTTGCGAGTACCCTGGTGCTCTATTCGTTCGTGATCGCCGCCGGAATCTTTCTCGGAAAGCTCAAGCTGGGAGGGATCTCGCTTGGAGTCACATTTGTGTTGTTCGTGGGTATCATCATGGGCCACTTCGGCTATGTTGTTAATCCGGAAGTACTTAAATTCGTGCGAGAGTTCGGTCTCATACTGTTCATCTTCGCCATCGGTCTGCAGGTAGGTCCAGGTTTCTTCTCTTCATTCAAGAAGGGAGGCATACTGCTCAACATGCTTGCTGTCGGGATTATAGCCCTAAACGTCGCCATAGTGCTCGCGATATTCTACATTGACGGCAATACATCCATATCCGCCCTTGTCGGCGTGATGTCGGGTGCCGTGACCAACACCCCCGGTCTCGCTGCCGCCCAGCAGACAGCCGGCACCACCGAGGCCATCAACATCATGGCCATGGGTTATGCCGCAGCCTATCCCCTCGGTGTGATCGGCATCATCCTCTCCATGCTTGTGGTCAAGGCCGTGTTCGGCATCAAGGTGGAGGATGAGATCAAGGCCATCGAGGCCGAAAACGAGGAGAGCCTTCAGAAGCCTATCATAAAGTCATTTGAGGTGACCAACAGACTTATCGATGGAAAGACCCTCTACGAACTTCATCAGATACTCGACTGCGACTTCGTGGTGTCCCGTGTGCTTGGCGCTGACGGCAAGGTGATTATCCCCACCTCCAAGACCGAGCTCCATGTGGGAGACAAGATCATAGCCGTGCTCGGCCCCTTGGATGAGATGAAATTCCACGGGGTGGTGGGCCATGAGATAGAGATGGACTGGGAAGAGGTGCAGAGCACCGTGCTTTCCCGCCGCATCGTGGTGACACAGAGCAAATACAATGGCGTGGCCCTCGGCTCGCTCAGGCTCCATACCGCCTATAGCCTCAACTGCACACGTGTCAACCGTGCCGGTGTGGATCTGCTTGCCACACCCCATCTGCGCCTGCAGGTGGGCGACCGCCTCGTGGTGGTGGGCGACCCCAACGACATAGAGCGCCTCTCCACACGTCTGGGCAATTCGATGAAGCGTCTCAACCAGCCCAACCTCATCACTATCTTCGTGGGTATCATGTTCGGTATAATAGTAGGCTCGATCAATGTGGGCTTCGGCATGAAACTCGGTCTCGCCGGCGGTCCCCTCGTCGTAGCCATTCTCATCAGCCGCTTCGGCTATAAGATGAAGCTCGTCACCTATACCTCCTCGTCGGCATCGCTGCTCATGCGAGAGCTTGGCATATGCCTCTTCCTCGCCTCTGTCGGTATATCGTCAGGCAAGGGATTTGCCGAGACCGTGTTCAACACCACCGGTATGTGGTGGGTCATCTGGGGTTTCATCATCACATTCATCCCTCTGCTCACGGTCGGACTCATAGCCCGCGGTGTCTACAAGATAAACTATCTCACCATAATGGGTCTCGTGTCAGGCGGATGCACCGATCCTCCCGCGCTCGCCTATGCCAACAACTCGACAGGCAGCGATGCTCCCGCCGTGGCCTACTCCACGGTCTACCCGCTCACCATGTTCCTGCGAGTGGTAGCCGCACAGGCCCTCATACTCTGTCTCTTTTAGACATATCTTAATATATGGGAAGGGTGTCTCCGCCGGGAGACACCCTTTTTGCTTTTGTATGGTAAAAAATCCTGCCATTTGGAGTGATGATACTCGGATTTTTCGTAATTTTGCACACGTAAATCGCCCTTGTGGCGTAAACTCTTCATTATCACACATAAAATCTTATGATTGACAACTTGCCACCAATCAAAGTCTTTGCCGGAACCAAGTCGCAGTACATGGCTGAGGAAATCTGCCGTGACCTTGGATGCAACCTCGGTAAAATGAACATCCAGTACTTTGCCGACGGTGAATTTGAAGTTTCGTTCGAGGAATCGATCCGTGGATGCGAGGTATATCTCGTGCAGTCCACATTCCCCAACTCGGACAATCTCATGGAGCTTCTGCTCATGATCGATGCCGCCAAGCGTGCGTCGGCCGATTCGATCATTGCCGTGATGCCATATTTCGGGTGGGCCCGTCAGGACCGCAAGGACAAGCCACGCGTCTCCATAGCCGCCAAGCTTGTGGCAAATCTTCTCACGACAGCAGGTGTGGACCGTGTCATCACCATGGATCTTCACGCCGATCAGATCCAGGGATTCTTTGATATACCTGTGGACCATCTCTATGCCTCGTCGGTATTCATCCCCTATATCCAGACGCTCGGACTTGAGAATCTTGTCATAGCCTCGCCCGACGTGGGTGGCGCAAAGCGTGCCAACAGCTATGCCAAGTATCTCAACGTGCCCCTCGTGCTCTGCCACAAGCAGCGTGCCAAGGCCAATGTCGTGGCCAACATGACTGTCATCGGTGATGTCACCGACAAGGATGTCATCATCATAGACGATATGGTCGATACGGCAGGTACCATCACCAAGGCCGCCGACCTCATGAAAGAGTCAGGTGCACGCTCTGTACGCGCTCTCTGCTCGCATGCCATCATGAGTGATCCCGCCTCCGAGCGTGTAGACAGCTGCTCGCTCACCGAGATGATGTTCACCAACTCCATCCCCTTCCACAAGAACTGCCGCAAGGCTACCATCCTTTCGGTGGCCCGACTCTTTGCCGACACCATACGCCGTGTCCATACCCACGAGTCGATATCCTCACAGTATCTCATAAAATAATCCCAGGGTTATGAACATAAAGCACATCATGATATCCACAGCCATGGCCGCCATGGTGGCTTCCTGCGCTACAGGCGCCGGAGGTGAGGGCGAGACCATAATAGATAAGCCCGACTATAAGACCACCGACGGGATATTCAACATAGATGCCCTCGAGGCTCTTGGCCGCGTGAGCGAGGTGAAGGTATCGCCCAACGGCAAGAAGGTGCTCTTCGCCATATCATACGAGAGCGTGGAGCTCAACAAGAGCAATGCCGATCTCTATACGATGAATCTTGACGGCTCTGACCTCAAGCGCATCACCCGCACACCCTCGAGCGAGGGCGGTTTCGCCTGGCTCGGTGAGGGCGACAAGATCGCGTTCACATATCCAGTGGACGGCAAGCCGCAGATGTGGGTCATGAATGCCGACGGATCGGGACGCACACAGGTGACATCGCTCGAGAAGGGTATCGAGGGTTTCCTCGTATCGCCCGACGGCTCGAAGATCGTGCTCGTATCCACCGTCAAGTATTCGCGTGATGCCCAGGAGATCTATCCCGACCTCCCCAAGGCTACCGGACGTGTGATAGACGATCTCATGTACAAGCATTGGGATGAGTGGATCACCGAGATACCCCATCCCTTCATCGGTGACTTCGACGGTGCCAAGGTGACCAATCTCGAGGATATCATGGCCGATGAGCTGAGATATGAATCACCCATGCGTCCGTTTGGTGGCGTGGAGTCGTTCGCATGGGCTCCCGACTCGAAGAGCCTCGTCTACACCTCCCGCAAGAAGGAGGGTGTGAACTATGCCATATCCACCAACTCGGATCTTTTCCTCTATAACCTCGCCGACAAGACCACCCGCAACCTCACCGAGGGTATGATGGGCTATGATACCGCTCCTGCATTCTCGCCCGACGGCTCCAAGCTCGCGTTCCTCTCCATGGAGCGTGACGGCTATGAGAGCGACAAGAACCGTATCTTCGTCCTCGATATGACCACAGGCGAGAAGACCGATCTCACCTCAGGATGGGACTACACCGCCGATGCCATAGCCTGGCATCCCTCGGGCGCAAGTCTCTACTTCATCGCCGCCAAGGATGGTGTGACACCGATCTTCAGCATCGATGCCGCTACCAAGGAGGTGAAAGTTGTGGCCGACGGCGTGTGTGACTATGCCGCTCTCGCCCCTGCGGCCGACGGATCGCTCGTCACACTCCGCCACTCCATGCTCTACCCCAACGAGGTGTTCCGCGTTGATGCCTCCGGTGAGGTGGCTCAGATATCCAATGTCAATACCGAGCTGCTCGCATCGCTCAGGATGCCTACCGTCGAGAAGAAGATGGTTCCCACCACCGATGGCAAGGAGATGCTCGTATGGGCCGTATATCCGCCGGACTTCGACTCCACCAAGACATATCCGTCGCTTCTCTACTGTCAGGGCGGTCCGCAGCAGGCTGTAAGCCAGTTCTGGAGCTATCGCTGGAACTTCGCTCTCATGGCTTCCAACGGCTATGTGATCATAGCTCCCAACCGTCGCGGCCTCCCCGGCTTCGGCACGGAGTGGAATGCCCAGATCTCGGGTGACTACGGCGGTCAGAACATGCGTGACTATCTCGCGGCTGTGGACTATATGAAGCAGTATCCCTATATCGATCCGGCCCGCATCGGAGCCACCGGTGCAAGCTATGGCGGATTCTCTGTCTACTGGCTTGCCGGCAATCACCAGAAGCGCTTTGCCGCTCTGCTCGCCCATGCAGGTATCTTCAACATGGAGGCGCAGTATCTTGAGACAGAGGAGACCTGGTTTGCCAACTGGGATATGGGTGGCGGTGCTGTCAATGCTCCGGCCAATACTGCCGATGCTCCCGACTACGGTGCTTTCTGGCGCAAGGACAATGCCATAGCACAGCGCACATTCGCTCTCTCGCCCCACAAGTTTGTGGACAACTGGGATACCCCCATCATGATATCGCACGGCGAACTGGACTACCGTATCCTTTCATCGCAGGGTGAGATGGCGTTCAATGCCGCCAAGCTCCGCGGCATTCCCGCCGAGATGGTGATATATCCTGATGAGAACCATTGGATCCTCAAGCCTCAGAACGCTATCATGTGGCAGCGTCTCTTCTTCCGTTGGTTTGACCGCTGGCTCAAGCCTCAGCAGAAAAACGGGTCGGCCTCGTGATTGACCTATAGAATGATACACAAGGACAGATAAAAGAGAAAAGTGACCGAAGTTTAATTCTCAACTTCGGTCACTTTTCTCTTTTATCTGTCCTATGTATTTTTGTCAATCATGACAGGCTTACTGATGGTTGGCCACTTTGCTGACGCGGTGCGAGCCATTGTCCATGATCTCTTTCTTGACATATATGCCGGTGGAGGGGTTGATGATGCGGCGTCCTGTAAGGTCGTAGTATTCTGTATCTATCACATTGCCGGCGGGGGTGACGGTATTGGTGATGCCGGAGAAGGCAGAACCGTCGGCGTAGTCGGATGAATTGCAGTTGACCGACACTTCGTCGTATGTGTCCATGACTATTGCGACTACTCTCACACGGTCGGGATTCTGCTTCACGAGCTCAAGTATGGCGGCATTTTCCGTGCCGGTGAGGTCGAAGGTGTATGAGTGTGACTGTGTCACCCCGGCAGTGAAGTCAGAAGGCAGTGAGCCGTATTCGCCGTATGCGGATGAGAGGCTGAGTATCACATCGTTGAATTCGAGTCCGGCTATCTTGCTCTCACCGGTGTTGAAGAGATCGGCGTGTACGCCGGTCAGAGGATCGTCTTCGTCGAAGTAATTGCTCTGCAGCCAGTCCTTGTAGTTTTTGTCCTGAGGATCTGACGGGCCTTTCAGACCGTCGGCCACGAGTGCATAGGCGATGGCATAGTCCATGCCGGTGAGATCCTTTGCAGCGGTTACTGTAGCTGTGGCGCGGAGGATAGTCTTGGTATCGTCTGTCCACGATGCGTTGACGCTGATGTCGACGGGCACAAATGACGATCGGTCGCCTGACCATACCATCGGGATCTCATCGGGTGATAATTCCATGCCGCGGTTTACGAAGGCCATCGGGAATCCGTCCACGTATGAGGGCCATTCCGAATCGGGTACGACAGCCATAGGGTCGCTGTCATGATAGGCGAGAGCAATGAAGTCGGCATCGTATTCGGCCTTCATGGTTTCGAGGGTCACGTATCCCAGGGGGCAATATCCGCACCATGTGCCGGTATATTCCTCTACGAGCGGACGGTTGACGGGGACGAACGGGAGCACTTCGAGAGGTGACTTGGCCTCGGCGAAGCGGTCGGCGTTGGCCTCACCGTTGATCTTGTCGACCGTCACTGTCATGTCGAAGTTGCCGAGCTCGCTGAACGCATCCAACGGCAAGGTCACTTTTGAAGATGTGCCGTAGATGGCTTTGATGGGATTGTCGAGAGTAAGGCTCTTTGTGCCGCTGACAGTTCCGGCGGAGTAGGTGTATTTGATTGATTTCACCGGTTCTGATCCATGGTTTGTCAGGGATACATCGACTGATGTGGCCTTGCCGACAGGGAGATAGATGGTCTCCGGGAGGCTGATCCCGGCGGAGTTGGCCGAGAAGTCGCCCTTGATCTTGAGTACCATCGCGCTGACGCCCCCGATGCGCTCCACGTAGTTCATCCATTTGAGGCGGCTGCGCGAGGTGTGGAGATAGAGGCCGTTCTCGTTGTCGCCCGGGACTACTGCCACCGGGTAGAGCGCGTATTCCGAGTCTATCATCTTGATGTTGAATGAATAGCCTACGTATACACCGGCTTCGGTGATGGTATAGGGGGCATCGAAGGTCACGTCTATCATGCCCTCGGCGGGAGTTACGGTCTGGCTCGTGATGTCAGGGATGTTGACCTTCTTGCCATCGATCTTCTTCAGTGTCAGATCCTTTGTCATCCATGCGCTGACATTGTCGGCTTCGTCGGCCGATGGCATGAATGAAACGGACATGCCTACCACCTGACAGCCTACGAGCGACGGATCGTCGACGCGTATGGCTATGTCGTAGCTCTCGGTCTTTTCAAAACCGAAAATGTTAGGGACGGCACCCTCCGAATTGTATGAGAAGTCGAGGATGCTCTCGGCCGATGCCGAGAGGGAACTCAGGGCTATGGCCGCATATGTGGCCATGGAAAGTATGTTGGTGCTCATTGTCTTATCTTACGATTTTGGATGTTATGACTTTGCCGTTGTCGTATGTGGCACGACGGATATAGAAGCCGGTGGAAGGCTGGCTGACGGGACGTCCCTGCAGGTCGAAGTACTCCTCGCGCACAGGTTTGCCGCCATTGATAGATATGCCCTTTATGCCAGACTCGAACCCAGGTACATAGACTATGTCGGAGTAGACCGTCTTATCGCCATCCTTGTAGAGTGTGCGGAATCCGAGCGAGTCGTATCCTTCCGGAATGATGAAGCATCCGGCCAGGTTGCCTGAACAGTAGAAACCGTCTATTTCGTCATATCCGTAAGGCACATCGGTCATCGGCTCCTCGAGTCCGTAATACTCGTCGGGCATGAAGGTGAATACCTCATCGTCGAGAATTACGTTCCAGTAGAGTTTGGATGTGTCGATGGCCTTACCATCGGGTGTGAGCATGGGGATGTAGAAGTAGAGTTCGGCGTAGTATCCGTAGTATGGCTCCTCGGGATAATACTCGTCATACACCGGGGCGACCAGGGATGTCACCTCGGGATATCCCTCCTGGAGGAAGAAAGCAGGCTTGTTGACAAACTGATAGTAGAGGAGTTTGTCGGGTGTACAGCATATGGCATACGAGCCGTCGGTGGTGAGGGTTTGTGTGTCTTTGTCGTAGTCGAACACCAGCTTGTCGGCTATTTTGTTAGATCCGTTCGGGAGAGTCTCCGACGCTACGAAATAGAGTACGGTGCAGTTGTCCCAGTCTATGCCGAGATACTGACCGGACTCGAATGTGATCTTGGAGGTGGCATTGTCGTATGTTCCGACTATGGAGCTGTTCTTTATGTCGGCCGATCCCGAGTATATACCTTTTATATATACCTTGTCACCATCGAAGGCTATGGGTATACTGGAGACATTGATACCCGAGCTTCTGTACCAGTCATTGAATTGTGCAGTGGAGGGCACCTCGAGGGTTTTCTCGTTGTGAGGTGTCAGTGAGTTGATCTCGTCGCCGGTGGCCTGCCAGGACCAATATCCACCGTCGTCATCGTCAAACCAGTTGCACATGCCGAGCATCATCCCCTCCATATCGGGGGTGAGTACGCCGTCTGTGCCGATATTGAATCTGACGGTCTGATCCTCGCACAGGAAGTACCACGGACCCTCCTCGTCTTCGCCGTACTGGAGTTTGAGGCAGTAGTCCTCATAGATCTCTCCGTCGCCGTAGTCCTCGTAGTTCACCATCTGCGGGAGGTTGAAGACATAGGAATTATTTTCAATCGTGCCCTCGATCCAGCCGGGGGTAGAGTAGAGGGAGAAGGGATTGTTCATGTACACTTTGCCATCGTCGGAGGTGATGATCTCCGTGACAGATCCATCGCATGGCTGGAGCACTATGCCCATGAGCCAGTTGTATACCCATCCCTCGCCGGTCTTGGTGTATAATTGGGCGGTGCCTTGCGGGCGCTCTGTGATGTAGCCGCGGTAATCGTCGGGGGAGCCGATGGCTTTTCGTGGCTTTTTGGCCATGGAATTGCTCATGCTGTTGAGTCTTGTCTTTGACCTGAGATCTCTTGCCGCCTGTCCGCGCACCATCTGCGGGGCACGTGCCTGTATTGTCATCGGATTACCTTTCTCAATGTGTACGGACGACCGCTCCACCGCGTCGGCCGAGGCCGGATAGATTGAAGCGATGGCCATGACAGAGGCGCATAATGTGTAAAATTTTCTCATGTGTAAATTGTGTTTTAGATGAGTTTGGTGGCAAAATTACATAAAAATTTAAATAATCATAACAAAATGTCATAAAAATTTGGGTAAAAATTGATAAATGACAAAATGAGGCCATTGGATCCATTTTGGGAAACAAAAGTTGAGAATTACGTGTAAAATGGCTATCTTTGCAAGTCACAACAGATAGGAACAGGAAAATGCTCGACATGTTGAAATTCTCCCGTAAGCCCTACAAGATAGGGCTTGTGCTCAGCGGAGGGGGCGCGCGTGGTTTCGCCCATGCGGGTGCCCTGCAGGCTTTTGAGGAGATGGGAGTCAAGCCGGATATAGTGGCCGGTGTCAGTGCCGGATCGGTGGTTACAGCCATGTATGCCTCCGGCATGTCGCCGATGGAGATACTTCAGTCATTCTCAGACGCCAAATTCGGCGATTTCGCCGAACTTGCGGTGCCGCGTGACGGATTTTTCTCGATGGACGGGTTCAAGAAGTTCCTGCGGCGCAAGATCCCTTACAGGGATATATCCGATCTGCCGTTGCCGGCCGTGATCTGTGCCACAGATCTCAACAACAATGAAAAAGTGGCCTTCAGGGAGGGCGATCTGGCCGACTGTGTGGCAGCATCGTGCTCCATACCCATCGTGTTCAAACCGGTGAAGATAGGTGGAGTGACCTATGTCGACGGCGGAGTGGTGGCCAATCTTCCCGCATGGGCCCTCCGCGACAGTTGCAAATATCTGATCGGTGTCAACTGCTCGCCTCTGCCGCGCAGGGGATCGCCGAAGTCCATACTCGACATAGCGCAGCGTACATATGACCTCCTTGTAAAGAACAATTCCAGAGAACAGATGGAGATGTGCGACCTGGCGATCTCCATCAACGATATAGCTACATATAAAGTATTTAACCTTAAGGAAATCAACCGCGTGTTCCGTTCAGGCTACGACAACACGCTCAAGGCTCTTCTTGATGCCGGATTTGTCCGCCCGGGCGAATCGCGCCCCAGGAAGTAGCGCCATGAACCCACAATCGTAATATTTCGCAATGGATAGAAAACCAGTGATTTATCAGCTGTTCCCAAGGCTGTTTACAAATACGAATGCCAACTGTGTGCCCAATGGTACATATGCGCAGAACGGATCGGGAAAAATGAACGAGATAACCGACAAGGTTCTTCACGCCATCAAGGATCTCGGAGTGACGCATGTATGGTACACGGGCGTGATCGAGCATGCCACCAAGACAGACTATTCGGCAGAGGGTATCCTTCCACCCGACAATCCCCATGTTGTGAAGGGGGAGGCCGGATCGCCCTACGCCATAAAGGATTATTATGACGTGGATCCGGATATTGCCGTGAATGTGCCTGACCGCATGAAGGAGTTTGAGGCTCTGGTAGCACGCACGCATGATGCCGGCATGGAGGTGGTGATAGACTTCGTGCCCAACCACACGGCACGGCGCTATCATTCGGACAGCGCCCCCGCAGGAGTGGAGGATTTCGGTGCCCACGACAACAGCGACATGTTCTTCTCTCCCTCCAACAACTATTATTATATCACCCGCCAGCTGTTTGCCCCGTCAATAGATCTTGGCACAGGCAAAAAGGCTTATGTGGAGTTTCCGGCCAAGGCTACCGGCGATGACTGCTTCTCGGCTTTCCCGGGCCAGAACAACTGGTATGAGACCGTGAAGCTCAATTATGGCCGTGATCCGCAGAACGGGAGCGGGCATTACGACCCGATCCCCGACACATGGTTCAAGATGCTCAACATATTGCGCTTCTGGGCCTCGAAGGGTGTGGATGCCTTCCGCTGCGACATGGTGTTCATGGTGCCTCTGGAGTTCTGGCAGTGGGCCATCCCCAACGTGAAGGACCGTTATCCGCACGTCAAGTTCATAGCCGAGATATACGATGTTGGGCTTTACCGCGACTTTATCTTCACCGGAGGATTCGACTATCTGTATGACAAGGTGAATCTCTACGATACACTCCGCGGCATACAGTGCTCCAACTTCTCTGCTGCCACGCTGACCAACTGCTGGCAGACCGTGGAGGGTATAGCCCCCAATATGCTCAACTTCCTCGAGAATCATGACGAACAGCGCTTCGGATCGAAATTCTATGCCGGAGACCCCGCCAAAGTGATACCCTCGCTTGTGGTAAGCTCCATGATATCCACCGGCCCGATGATGATCTATGCCGGACAGGAGTTGGGCGAGCAGGCCACCGACTCGGAGGGCTTCAGCGGCTATGACGGACGCACCACCATATTCGACTACTGGAGTGTGGGGACGATACGCCGCTGGTACAATAACGGCAATCCCGACGGATCCGGGCTCACCCCGCGCGAGAGGTGGCTCCGCGCCAAGTATGCCACGGTGCTTAGGCTTTGCAACAGCGAGATGGCCATCAGCAAGGGCCGTTTCTATGATCTGATGTATGTGAACTATCAGAATCCCACGCTCAATCCCCACCGCCAGTATGTGTTCCTGAGAAGTTATGACGGAGTGACACTGCTCATAGCCGTGAACTTCTCGGTGGATTCGTGCGATCTGGCCATCAATATCCCCCGTCATGCCATAGAGATGCTCAATATACCCGAAGGCGAGGTGAACGCCCGCGAGCTCCTCACCGGCGACATAGACTGCAAGACATTCTCGTCGGAGAAACCGTTCACCACCATGATCCCGCCCCACGATGCCGTGGTGTGGCGTATCGTGCACAAGAACGTCAGGAAAACCGAAACTGAAAAATAACAGCAAATGGAAAATCCGACTCCTGAACTTATACTCATAAACATATCCGGCCAGGATCATCCCGGTGTCACATCGGCGCTGTCGGAGATACTGGCACGCTATGATGCCGGTATACTTGATATCGGTCAGGCCGACATCCATCATACGCTCTCGCTCGGCATACTCATCAAGACCGAGGCCGCCGTGTCCGGCAACATAATGAAGGAACTTCTTTTCAAGGCTTCGGAACTCAATGTCAATATCCGTTTCACCCCTGTGGGAATGACGGAGTATGAGGAATGGGTGGGACGCCAGGGCAAGAACCGCTGGATCATCACCCTGCTCGGACGCCGCCTCACGGCGCGCCAGATAGCCAGCGTCACCGCCGAGATCTCGGCGCAGGGCATGAATATCGACGCCATCCAGCGTCTGACCGGACGAATGCCTCTGGCCGAAGAGGCGCAGCCCAAATCAAAATCGTGTGTGGAGCTATCTGTGCGTGGCACTCCCGGCGATGTCCACGCCATGCAGGCACGGTTCATGCAGCTGGCTCAGGAGTATGAGTTTGACATCTCCATGCAGGAGGACACCCTCTACCGCCGTTGCCGCCGTCTGATATGCTTCGATATGGACTCCACCCTGATCGAGACCGAGGTGATCGACGAGCTGGCCATGCGGGCCGGTGTGGGCGATAAGGTGAAGGAGATCACCGAGCGTGCCATGAGGGGCGAGATAGACTTCTGCGAGAGTTTCCGCGAGCGCGTGGCCCTGCTCAAGGGGCTTGACGCATCGGTGATGGATGACATAGCCCGCAATCTACCGGTGACCGAGGGTGTGGGACGAATGATGCAGGTGCTCAAGAGAGCCGGCTACAAGACTGCCATCCTGTCGGGCGGATTCACATACTTCGGCAATTATCTGAAACAGAAATTCGGATTCGACTATGTATATGCCAACGAACTCGAGATCGTGGACGGCAAGCTCACCGGCCGCTATCTCGGTGACATAGTGGATGGCCGGCGCAAGGCCGAGCTGCTGCGTCTGCTCGCCCAGGTGGAGAATGTCAACATAGCCCAGACCATAGCCGTGGGCGATGGTGCCAATGACCTTCCGATGCTCTCCACCGCCGGACTCGGCATAGCCTTCCATGCCAAGCCCAAGGTCAAGGCCAATGCCGAACAGTCAATATCGACCATCGGGCTCGATGGAGTGCTCTACTTCCTCGGGTTCAAGGATTCGTTCATAACGGAATCATGACCAACCTCTAATACACACATAGCCTTATGATGAATGACGACGCGCTGAGACAGCTGTACTTCAAGGACACCTCCTTTCAGGATCTGATGCAGAAGCGCATATTCAATGTGCTGCTGATAGCCTCGGCCTATGATGCCTTCATGATGGAGGAGGACGGGCGCGTGGAGGAGCAACTGTATTTCGAGTATACCTCGCTCAACCTGTCGTCGCCTCCGCGCGTCACCCGTGCGCTCAACTCGGAGGAGGCATTGGATATCCTCGCCCACAAATCGTTCGACCTCGTGATAATGATGCCCGGTAATGATGTGAGCGAGACCTTCTCGGGCGCACGCCGCATCAAGGATCTGCATCCCGATCAGCCTATCGTGGTGCTGACTCCTTTCTCGAAGGAGGTGTCGCAGAGGCTTTCGAACGAGGACTTCTCAGGCATAGACTATGTGTTCTCATGGCTCGGCAACGTGGATCTGCTGCTGGCCATCATCAAGCTCCTCGAGGACAAGATGAACGCCGAGAACGATGTGAACAAGGTGGGCGTGCAGATGATACTCCTCGTGGAGGACTCCGTGAGATTCTACTCGTCGGTGCTACCGATTGTCTACAAGTTCATTCTCAAACAATCGCGCGAGTTCTCGACCGAGGCTCTGAACGAGCATGAACAGATGCTGCGCATGCGCGGGCGCCCCAAGGTGATGCTGGCGCGTGACTATGAGGAGGCGCTGGAGATATATGACAAGTATTCCGACCATATACTTGGAGTGATAAGCGATGTATCGTTCAAACGTGGGGGAGAGAAGGATCCCAAGGCCGGGATCAGGCTTGCCCGCGAGCTTCGCACGCGTGACCCTTATCTGCCCATGATCATAGAGAGCTCGGAGGCCGAGAACGCTACTGACGTGATGGCGCTCGGCGGGACGTTCATCGACAAGAACTCCAAGAAGTTTCCGGTGGATCTCGGCAAGGCTATCATCAACAACTTCGGCTTCGGTGACTTTGTGATACGCAATCCGGAGACCGGCGAGGAGATACGCCGCATCCACTCGCTCAAGGATCTGCAGAAACATATATTCGACATTCCTGCCGACGCGCTCTACTGGCATGCGTCGTTCAACGATATATCGCGCTGGCTTTACTCCCGCGCCATGTTCCCGATAGCCGAGGCCATACGCCAGCACCGGTTCCGCGATCTGAACGAGGCCCCGCAGGTGCGGCAACTGTTCTTCGACCTCATAGTCAAGTACAGGAAGATGAAGAACCGCGGCGTGGTGGCCGTGTTCAGGCAGGACAGGTTTGACCATTATTCCAACTTCGCCCGTATCGGACAGGGGTCGCTCGGAGGCAAGGGGCGCGGTCTGGCATTCATCGATTCGATAATCAAGAAGAATCCGGTGTGCGACAATTTTGACGGTATCAGCATCACGATACCGCGCACGGTGGTTCTGTGCACCGACATATTCGATGAGTTCATGGAGAGCAATCAGCTCTATCCCATAGCCCTGAGCGAAGCCGCTGATGACGAGATACTGCGCCACTTCCTTGCAGCCAAGCTCCCGAAGAGGATCAAGGAGGATCTAAAGGCCCTCATCAATGTGGTGGACACGCCGTTTGCCGTTCGTTCGTCCAGTCTGCTCGAGGACTCCCACTACCAGCCCTTCGCCGGTATATACAGCACCTATATGGTGCCCAAGTTCGCCGATCCTGATCTCATGCTCAAGATGCTCACGGATGCTATCAAGGGTGTGTATGCTTCGGTGTTCTATGCCGACTCCAAGGCGTATATGACAGCTACGTCCAATATCATCGACCAGGAGAAGATGGCTGTGATACTCCAGGAGGTTGTGGGCAAGGATGTGGACGGATATTATTTCCCGTCGTTCTCCGGAGTGGGCCGCTCGCTCAACTACTATCCTCTTGGCGATGAGAAGCCCGAGGATGGGGTTGCAGAGGTGGCCGTGGGTCTTGGCAAATATATCGTGGACGGAGGCGTGGGTCTGCGTTTCTCTCCCCGCCATCCGGAGAGTGTGCTCCAGACCTCCGAACTCGAACTGGCGCTGCGCGACACGCAGACGCGCATGTATGCCCTCGACATGAAGGGTGACGAGAGGCAGGTGACACTGTCGGGCTCGAAGATACAGAATCCGCTCCCCTCGCTGGCCGATCTGAAGGTGGACGATGGCTACAATGTGGCCAAGGTGAGGGTGCAGGACATAGCCGACCGTGGAGCGCTGAAATATATGGTCTCCACGTTTGACTTCCGCGACAATGTGATACGCGACAATGATTCGGGTGAGGGGCGCAAGCTCGTGACGTTCAACAATGTGCTCAAACACAAGGTATATCCCCTGGCCGAGTCGCTCGACTTCATGCTGCGCACCGGACAGAAGGAGATGCAGCGCCCGGTGGAGATAGAGTTCGCCGGAATGATAGAGCGTCAGGGCGACTCGAAGGGTAAGCTCTACTGGCTCCAGATCAGGCCTATAGTGGACCGCAAGGAGACTGTGGATGAGTCGGTCATGGCCACACCCGACGAGCATCTGCTGCTGAAATGCTCCACAGCGCTCGGACATGGCAACATAGAGGGCGTCAGGACTGTGGTCTATGTAAGGCCGGAGAAGTTCTCGTCGTCGAACAATTCGCTCATAGCGCGTGAGATGGAGAAGATCAACCGCGGATTCCTTGACCGTGACGAACGCTATGTGCTGATCGGTCCGGGCAGGTGGGGATCGTCGGACACGGCTCTCGGAATACCGGTGAAATGGCCTGCCATATCGGGCGCGAAGCTGATAGTGGAGTCCGCGCTGCCATCCTACCGTATAGAGCCGAGCCAGGGCACGCATTTTTTCCAGAATCTGACGTCGCTCGGAGTGGCCTACTTCACCATCGACACCTCAGCCCGGCGTAGGGATGACGAGGTGACCGATCTTTACGATGTGGAGTTTCTGGACAGCCTCCCTGCCGTCTATGAAAGCGAGAATATCCGCATCGTGGAGTTTGACTCCCCGCTCGTCATCGGTGTCAACGGACTGAAGGGTACCGGTGTTGTCGTGAAGCCAGGCCATTAAAAGGCTCTTAAAAATAATGAAATGGTTTGCGAAAGGGGCTGGAATTTCGTAAATTTGTATGATGTACATGCAAAAACACGATAACGAAGAAAACATAATAGTCCGCGAGGCCCGTGTCAATAACCTTAAGGGGATTGATGTGGAGATACCACGCGGCAATCTGGTAGTCATAACCGGAGTTAGCGGCTCGGGGAAATCATCTCTGGCTTTCGACACACTCTATGCCGAGGGGCAGCGCCGATATGTGGAGTCGCTCAGCAGCTATGCGCGCCAGTTCATGGGCAAGATGCCCAAACCGGAGTGCATGGCCATATTGGGACTGCCTCCCGCCATAGCCATAGAGCAGAAAGTCAATACCCGCAATCCGCGGAGCACGGTGGGAACGTCTACCGAGATTTATGACTATCTGCGTCTGCTCTTCGGGCGCGTGGGCCACACATTCTCGCCGGTGTCGGGGCGTGAGGTGAGAAAACATACTGTCAACGATGTGGTAGCTGTCGCATCGGGCTATCCGGAGGGTACCCGTGTGGCTGTGCTCGCCCCCATAGTGCTCCCGCAAGGGAGGGATCTGTCCACTCAGATGGAGATCTACCTGAAGGAGGGGTATGCCCGAGTGATGGACAGTGACCATAATTTCACCGACATAGAGGATATAGTGTCGGGCACGGTGGCTCCAGGCAGTGAGTACTGGTTGGTGATAGACCGTCTGGCGGTGTCGTCCGAAAGGGATGAGCGAAGCCGCCTGGCAGACTCGGTGGAGACGGCCTTTTTCGAGGGACACGAGAGCATGAGGCTGCTTGTGTGGAATGCCGACGGAGGCGTGGACAGTCATGACTTCTCGAAAGTTTTCGAGGCTGACGGCATGCGCTTTGAGGAACCCTCGGACATGATGTTCAATTTCAACAATCCAGTGGGGGCGTGCCCCACATGCGGCGGATTCGGCAAGGTGCTCGGTATAGACGAGAATCTTGTAGTGCCCGACCCGACGCTCTCGGTCTATGATGACTGTGTGGCATGCTGGCGCGGCGAGAAGATGGGGGAGTGGCGCGATGTGTTCATAAAGGATACGCGCCAGTTCGACTTCCCGATCCACAAGCCTTATATGGAGTTGACACAGGCTGAGAAGGATCTGTTGTGGCACGGACCCAGCGACAGGAAGCCGGCACCGAAACTTACATATGGAGATTTTCCGTCCATCGACCGTTTCTTCAAGATGGTGGATGAGAACCAGTATAAGATACAGTACAGGGTGATGAAGGCCCGCTATCAGGGCAAGAGCGAATGCCCCGTATGTCATGGATCGCGTCTCACCGGCGCGGCCATGCACGTCAAGGTGGGTGGCAGGACCATATGGGATCTTGTGCGCATGCCGGTGGCTGAACTGCGCGGATTTTTCCGTGATCTCAAGCTTGACGACACGGACAGCAGGATAGCGGCGCGGCTGCTCACGGAGATCACCAACCGTCTGGAGTATCTCGATGAAGTGGGCCTCGGCTATCTCACCCTCGACCGCATGAGCAATACACTATCGGGCGGCGAGAGCCAGCGCATCAATCTGGCCACATCGCTTGGCAGCAGCCTTGTAGGGTCGCTGTATATTCTCGACGAGCCATCCATAGGACTGCATCCGCGCGATACCGACCGTCTGATCCGTGTGCTGAAGAAGTTGCGCGATCTGGGCAACACGGTGGTTGTGGTAGAGCATGACGAGGAGATAATGCGCGAGGCTGACTATCTGATAGATGTCGGTCCGGATGCCGGACGTCTGGGTGGCGAAATAGTGTTCTGCGGCACGCCGTCAGAAGCTGAAAACTCTGACTCGGAGGTGAGTCATACGGTTAAATATCTGTCCGGGCGGCTGTCCATACCTGTGCCTGCACAGCGGCGTAAGTGGCGCGACTCGATCAAGATAACCGGTGCGCGGGAGCATAATCTCCACAATGTGGATGTGGCTTTTCCGCTCGGAGTGATGACGGTGGTGACCGGAGTGAGCGGCTCGGGAAAGTCGACCCTGGTGCGTGATGTGCTTTACAATGCCCTGAGCCGACGGCTGGGCAATCCGGGCAACGCCCCCAAGCTGAAGTCGATAGGTGGCGATATACACCGCATCAAGAGGGTGGAGTTTGTGGATCAGAATCCTATCGGGCGATCGACACGCTCGAACGCTGCCACATATCTGAAGGCTTTTGATGAGATACGGCGCCTGTATGCCTCGCTCCAGGAGTCGAAGCAGATGGGCTATACGCCGGCCTATTTCTCGTTCAACGCTGACGGTGGCCGCTGTCCTGCCTGCAAGGGTGACGGGTCAATAACGATAGAGATGCAGTTCATGGCCGATATCACGATACCATGTGAGGAGTGCCACGGACGCAGGTTCAAGAAGGAGATCCTCGACGTGAAGTACCGCGGGCAGAGCATATATGACATCCTCGAGATGACGGTGGACAGGGCCGTGGAGTTTTTCTCGGAGGAGGCCGGCGCTGCGGAGAAGCGTATCATAAAGCGACTGAAACCGCTCCAGGATGTGGGACTCGGGTATATAAAGATCGGTCAGGACTCCTCATCGCTTTCGGGCGGTGAGAACCAGAGGGTGAAGCTCGCCTCGTTTTTCGCCGACGAGAGCCGCGAGCCCGCCATGTATATCTTTGACGAACCGACCACCGGGCTCCATTTCAGCGATATCTCCACACTGATGCGCTCGTTTGACCGTCTCATATCCATGGGTCATTCGGTGGTGATAATAGAGCACAACATGGATGTGATAAAGTGTGCCGACCATATCATAGACATGGGGCCGGAGGGTGGCGACGGCGGAGGCAATGTGGTGGTGGCAGGTACACCCGAGCAGGTGGCCGAATGCGGGGCGAGCTATACAGGCATGGCCCTGAGGGATAAACTCAATATGACGAACAGAAAATGAAATTCAAGGAGATACCGTCGCACGATCATGTGAAGAGGCAGCTGCGCAATCTGGTGGATGACGGAAAGGTGCCACACGCACTGCTGCTTCACGGGCCGTCCGGCTCGGGCAAATTCCTTCTGGCCCGTGCGCTGGCGCAATATATCCACTGCCGGTCACATACGCCCGACGGCGAGCCGTGCGGCGAGTGTCCCGATTGCATCCAGCATCAGCATTTCAATCATGTCGACATGATGTATGTGTTTCCTGTCGTGAAGGATGAGAAACACAAGGCGCCGGTGTCGGACGACTATATGGAGGAGTTCAAGGAGTTTGTCGCGTCCAGTCCGTATATGGATCTTGACAGATGGATAGGATCGTTCGACAAGAAGAACGCGCAACCGGTCATATATGTGAGCGAGAGCCGGCGCCTGGAGGAGAGGATGGCCGTCACAGCTACCGTGTCGAGCTGTAAGATAGCTCTGATATGGCTCCCTGAGCGAATGAACGAGGATGCTGCAAACAAACTTCTGAAACTTATCGAGGAGCCGTGGGAGGGTGTGGTGTTCGTGCTCGTGAGCGACAATGCCGCATCGATTCTGCCTACGATCCGGTCGCGTTGCCGTCCGATGGAGATAGCCCGGCTTGATGACGCAACGGTGGCCGACCATCTGGTGAGGCGTCTGGCCATGGATCCTGTGGACGCGCTGGCGCTTGCCCACAATGCCTGCGGCGATATGAACGCGGCACTGCGCGCCACGGATGCCACAAGCATATCGCGCATGTTCTTTGACTATTTCGTCAGGCTGATGCGTCTCGCATACCAGAGGGATGTGAAGGGCCTGAAGGAATGGGCTCAGGAGATCACATCGATGGGCCGCGGCCATGAGGTGCGCTTCTATGCGTATGCCACACGTCTTGTGCGCGAGAATTTCATATATAACTACCGGTGTCCGGAGCTTAATTATCTCAACCGCGAGGAGGGTAATTTCTCGAAGAATTTCGCACGGTTCATCACAGTGAACAATGCCGAGCGCATAGTGAGTGCCATGGACAAGGCATCGGTCGACATAGCCGGGAATGCCAACGGCAACATCGTGAATTTTGACTTCGCGATAAAGATGATCATATTGATAAAAGAGTCATGAAGCCATTTCTCAGGCAGGTAGCCGAGGCATATCTTGCCAACGAGCGGGAGAATATGATGGACTACTGCTTTGTGTTTCCCAACAAGCGAAGCGGAGTCTTTTTCCGTCATTATCTCACTACCGGCTCTGCCGGCATGCCTCTGATACTTCCGGCTATCTCCACAATCTCGGAGATGACGGCATCGCTCACTCCGTATGCCTTGGCCCCGCGCCTCGACCGGCTGTTCACCCTCTACAACGAGTATAGCCGTCTGAGCGGCGACATTGCCGATTTTGACCGCTTCATGTTCTGGGGCGAGATGATACTCAATGACTTCAACGATGTGGATCTGTATCTTGTGGATCCGTCGAGGCTTTTTGTCAATCTGAAACGCTACAGGGAGATCAGCTCAAGCTTTCTCACGCCGGAGCAGGAGGAGATACTCGAGCGCTATTGGGGTGCGCAGTTCGAGCGTCAGTCGCCCGAGGAGTTCTGGAAGCATCTGCACAACGGCACCAGCACTCCGCTCGAGGGGAAGTTCCTGAAACTATGGGAGGTGCTTGACCCGCTTTATCATAATTTCCGGGATGCACTCCTGGCACGCGGACTCGCTACTGAGGGGATGATGGCCCGTGAGGCTGTGGGACGTCTGCGCAGTCTCACCAACGATCGTCTGCCGTTCCGGCGATATATTTTCGTGGGGTTCAATGTGCTTTCGCTTGCGGAATTGCGTATATGCTCCAATCTGCAGGTGAGAGGTATGGCCGACTTCTATTGGGACATCGCCTCGCCGGCCATGCTTACGGAGGGTAACAGGGCGTCGCGGTTCATGATGAGGAATGCCCGTTGTTTTCCGTCGATGTACAGACTTGAGGATGACGGAGCCGAGCCGTCGGGATTTCCGGAAATACACGTCACCGGTATCCCTTCGGCAATAGGTGAGGCCAAAGCTGCCGGCGACCAGTTGTCACGGTGGGTGAGCGAGGGGGCGATATCTGCACCCGACAATGCGATCAACACGGCTGTGGTCCTGCCGGATGAGAATCTGTTTGTGCCGATGGTCCACTCGGTGCCACAGGAGATAACGTCGCTCAATGTGACGATGGGTTTCCCTATGAGGGCCACATCATTTGCATCGTTCATATCCTCGGTGGTATCGCTGCAGTTACGGGCTCAGTGCTCGCGTGATGAGTGGAGCTTTTTCTTCGACGATGTACGCACGCTCACGGCCCATCCGCTTCTGAGACGTGTGGATGGAGAAGGGTGTGCCGTTCTTACAAAGCTTGTCACAGACAGACGTCTTTATCTCGTGCCGCAGGAACTTGTGGCGCAGGAGACCCCGTCGCTGTCATTTGTGTTCAGCGCGGTAAGTGATTCCAATTCGGTGGATGAGGTGTATGGCTATTTCCATTCGCTCCTAAGCTCGCTGCTTGCCTCGGTGGCGAGTCGGAAGGAGAGTGAGGAGGATGCCGATATTGACGACAGTCAGGAGAGTGTGCCTGACGATGTGGAGGAATACTTCATACGTTCCTATCTTGATGCGCTCGACGAACTCAAGGGCGCAATAGACCGCAGCGGTGTGACGATGAGAGAGATGACTTTCATACAGCTGTTGCAGAGGGCCATATCCTCGACGGTGGTAAACTTCACCGGCGAGCCGCTGAAGGGGCTTCAGATGATGGGCGTCCTTGAGACCAGAGCATTGGATTTCGAGAATCTCATCATCCTGTCGATGAATGAGCGTATGTTTCCCCGCAGGCTCTACACCCGGTCGTTCATACCGGATTCGCTCAGGAAAAGTTACGGCATGTCGACGAGCGATTTTCAGGAGTCGATATTCGCCTACTCGTTCTACCGCCTCATATCGCGAGCCTCGAGGGTGAGACTGCTCTATGACGCACGCAACATATCGGGAAAGAATAGCGAGATGTCGCGCTACATAGCGCAGTTGCTCTATCTCTATCCCGAAAGCAAGGTGCATCACGACATGCTGACATATAATGTGTCGCCTGGCGGCGAGACCGAACTCTCCATACCCAAGACTCCCGAGATAATGGCGAAACTCATGGAGTTTACTCCCGGTGGCGGGACACGCACACTGTCGGCATCGTCGATAAATGACTATATAAACTGTCCGCTGTCGTTCTATCTCAAGCGCATGTGCCGACTCGATCTTGACGAGGAGGTGATAGACTATATGGACTCAGGGACATACGGAAGCATACTGCATGCTGTGGTAGAAAGGGTGTACAAGGAGTTCAAGGGTGAGGCCGATGAGGTGAAGATCACTTCCGATATGCTCGACTCCGTGATCAACTCGGCCGCTTACCTCGACCGTATAATAACGGAGATCATCAATACCGGTTTCAACAAACTGCCCGAGGGGTCGACGCGGGCGCTTGTCGGTGAGGCCAAGGTGCTTGGGGTGATAATAAAGCATTTTGTAAAGCTTATGTTCAGGGATGAGAAGCGCATCACACCGTTTGACTTCATAGCTGCGGAGTATCCTGTGAGGAGGGTGATGAGGATCAATGACAGCCTGAGCATAAATATCCAGCAGATCATCGACCGCATTGACCGGGTGTATCCCGAGGGGCATTACGGAACGCCCGGAGCGGGGACGGTGAGGATAGTGGACTATAAGACTGGATCGGACAAGACATCGTTCACATCCGTTGACCAGTTGTTTGACAACACGGTCGCCGACCGACGCAAGGCTATCATGCAGCTTATGTTCTACTGCAACGCCTATGCCGAGGAGACAGGCTACAACGGACCGGTGAAGCCGGTGATTTATCAGCTCAAGACGCTTTCCACACTCGGGTTGGCTCCGATATCAATGAACAGGGCGCCGCTCGAGGACTACAGGGAGATAAACGAGGAGTTCATGGCGGGATTCCGGCGGGTGGTGGAGGAGATATTTGATCCGAAGGTGCCGTTCACTCAGGCTCCTGACGACCATTCGTGTGCGTTCTGCTCGTTCAAACCCATCTGCCGTAGAAATAACTAAATTGCAATGACATGAAGGTATATGTGCATGTGCCGTTCTGCAGATCGAAGTGCGCCTACTGTGATTTCTATTCCACTCCACGCACGGAGCTGATGGAGAAGTATGTGGACACCGTAGGTATGGAGTGGACACACCGCGACGGGGACGGGCTCGGAGATATCTCGACAATATATGTGGGCGGGGGGACTCCTTCGTCACTTCCGGTGGAGAGCCTTGTGCGTATGCTTTCGGTGTTTCCGGCGGGGAGCCGGTTGGCCGAATGTACTGTGGAGGCAAATCCCGATGACGTCACCCCCGGATGGGTGGAAAGACTGACCTGCGGGACGGTTGTCAACCGCGTGAGCATGGGTATACAGTCGTTTGACGACGGGGAGCTGCGCTTCATAGGCCGGCGGCATTCCGGACGCCGGGCTGAGGAGGCGTTCGCCACGCTCCGCGAGGGTGGAATAGGAAATATATCGTGCGACCTTATCTACGGACTGCCCGGCCAGACACTCCGGTCGTGGGAACGGTCGATAGAACGGATGCTTGCTCTGCGTCCGGAGCATATATCGGCCTATCTGCTAAGCTATGAGCCCCGTACACGGCTGGGCGTGATGCTTGAGCAAGGAAAGGTGGAGGAGGCTGACGAGCGGACTGCATGCGCTATGTACGATATGCTCTGCACGGCTCTGCGCCGGGCCGGATATGTGCATTACGAGATATCGAATTTTGCCCTTCCGGGCCGGGAGGCGATTCATAATTCCGGCTATTGGGACGGAAGTGATTATATCGGTCTCGGCCCGGGGGCGCATTCGATGATAGATGGCGTCAGGAGTTATAATCCGTCAGACCTGAGGGGATATGTGGCTTCACGTGGTGAGGCGTTCGGCATAGTTGAGGAAGAGAATGAGCTGGAAAGGCTCAATGACCGCATCATAACATCGCTGCGCACTTCGGCCGGACTGGACACCACAGGATTGGACGCTTATCCTGAGGTGATGGCGGAGGTGGAGCGGCTCATGGCAGAGGGTGAGCTGATAGCCACACAGCCGGGCCGTGTGGCTATCCCTGAGGAGAGATGGCTGCGCTCTGATGCTGTGATGCGCAGGCTGATCGTGGTCTGAGCCTATTCGTAGCGTATGGCCTCGATGGGGTCGAGCGCGGCGGCTTTCTTGGCGGGATACCATCCGAAGAATACGCCGGTGACGGTGCACACTGCGAATGAGAGGGCCACGGAATAGAGCTGTATGTAAACAGGCCAGTGGGCTATCACCGTCACGAGCCAGGATGCAAGGACGCCTATGATGATACCTATCACTCCGCCGGTAACGCTTATGATCACGGCTTCGATGAGGAACTGCGAGAGTATATCGATGCCTCGGGCGCCGATGGACATGCGCAGACCGATCTCGCGTGTGCGTTCGGTGACGGATACAAACATGATGTTCATGATGCCGATGCCGCCTACCAGAAGCGAGATCCCGGCTATGCAGGCGAGGAGCACGGTCATCATGTCGGAGGTGGAGTTCATCATCTCGCTGAGTTCCTGCTGGGAGCGTATCTCGAAGTCGTCATCCTCGCCATCCTTTATCTTGTGTTGCTGACGGAGTATACCGGTGATGGCGTCGATGGTCTCCTCCGTGTGGTTCTCGTCGACGGCACTGGCGAAGAGCCCTTGCAGATAGTCGATGGCAAGGATGCGCTTCATGACAGTAGTGTATGGAGCGAGCACGACATCATCCTGGTCCATGCCCATGGAGTTGGTGCCCTTGGATTCGAGTACACCTATGACCGTCATGGGAATCTTGCCGAAACGGATCACACGCCCCACGGGGTCTTCTCCGTTGGGAAAGAGATTGTCTACCACGGTCTTGCCCAGCACACAAACTTTTCCGGCAGACTTTATGTCATATTCGGTAAACATGGAGCCGTCCTTGACCTTGAGTTTGCGAATGTCGAGATAGTCGGGCGTGACACCGTAGATGGTGGAGGGATAGTTGTTGTTGCCGTTGACGAGCTGACCTCCGGAATTGACCGATGGTGATATGGCCGCAATGCCCGGGAGGGACTGCAATGCCTCGTAGTCGGCCACTTCAAGCGACTGCATGTCGTCGGCGCTCTGCCTCACGCCTCCACGCTGCATGCTGCCGGGATGTATCATTATCATATTGGACCCCATCTCTGAGATCTGGGCCTTGATGCTGTTCTTGGACCCTTGGCCAATGGCAAGCATGGTGATGACCGACGCGACACCTATGATGATGCCGAGCATGGTGAGGAAGCATCTCAGTTTGTTGTTATTGAGGGCTTTCAGCGCTATTTTGAGTAAGTTGGCGAATTTCATCAGTCGTTGTCTTTGGGAAGAGCCATCAATGCCTCGTGGGCTGACTTCGGGTTGTCGTTGTATGTGTCGGCTATCACTTTGCCGTCGCGCAGCACGATGTTGCGCGAGGAATAGTCGGAGAGTTCGGGATTGTGTGTGACAAAGATGATAGTGCGTCCGCGGCGGTGGAGGTCCTGAAAGAGCGTGAGGATGCTGAAGGATGTGCGTGTGTCAAGATTGCCGGTGGCCTCGTCGGCGAGTATGATCACCGGATCGTTGACAAGGGCGCGGGCTATGGCCACGCGCTGCTGCTGTCCGCCGGACATCTGGTTGCTCTTGTGGAACATGCGCTCCTTGAGCCCCACGGCTTCGAGAGCACGCTCGGCACGTTCGCGCCGTTCGCGCGAGCTGACCGCCGAGTTGTAGAGGAGCGGCAGCTCGACGTTTTCGATAGCTGTGGTCTTGGGGAGGAGGTTGTAATTCTGAAACACGAATCCAATCTTGCGGTTGCGTGTCACAGCCCGCTGGTTTTTGCTCATGGACTGCACGGATATGCCATCAAGCTCGTAGATACCTGAGGAGGGTGTGTCCAGACATCCGAGGATATTGAGCAAGGTTGATTTTCCGGATCCGGAAGCTCCCATTATGGTGACGAACTCACCCTCGCGGATGGAGAAGGTGACGCCACGCAGGGCTTTCACCTTTTCTCCTCCCACGATGAATTCGCGGCGAAGATCGTCAACGCGGATTATCTCTTTCATATCGTATACGGTCTATTTCTTTTTGTTGCGGCCCGGGGGCTGTGGAGCGAACGGGCTTTTCATATCGGCAGGTTCCTCAGGTTGGCCCATGGAGGTTGCAGCGTCATAGCCGGTGGCTACAACCGCACCCTCTGTGATGCCGTCAAGGATGCTGGTCTTTATGCCGTTGGTCATGCCGATGGTGACGATCTTGTTGACAAGCGAATTGCCCTCCACCACCCATATGCCTCTTTGGTCGGGTGAGAGCGTTCCCTTGTCGATTCTCTTGCCGATCTCGGGCAGATTCTTGTTGTCGGGGTAGTCGACGGGCTCGAATGTGAAGGCGCTGGCGGGGAGCATGAGCACGTTCTGTTCGCTCATGGTGTATATGGTGAGGTTGGCCGTGAGACCCGGTATCAGTTTGTGGTCGGGATTTGGGACGCCTACTATCACCTCGTAGGTCACAACGTTGCTCTCGGTGGTGGGGGACAGGCGTACCTGTGTCACGGTGCCCTCGAACATGTCGTCGGGATATGCGTCGACTGAGAATGTGACTTTCTGCCCGACTTTCACCTGACCTATGTCAGCCTCGTCGACGTTGCCCACCACCTGCATGTTGTCGAGATCGGCGATGGTATACAGGTTGGCCACGTTCATGCTTGACACCACGGTCTGTCCTACCTCTACGTCTCTCGATATAATGATACCGTCGATGGGGGAATATATCTCGGCGTAGTTGAGATTTTTGGCGGCTCTGACACGATCGGCCACGGCCTTGTCGAAGGTGGCTTTTGATACCTCGTAGTCCTTCTTCGATGTCTGGAATTCGTAGTCGCTTATCAGCTGTTTGTCATGCAGGGCTTTGTCGCGCTCGTAGTTGGTGCGGTTGTACTCGTAGGTGTATTGTGCGGATTTCACATTGGCCTCGGCGCTTTTGTAGTCGCTTTCGAGTACGGTCTTCTCAATCTCAGCTATCAACTCGCCTTTCTTCACGATGGAGTTGAAGTCGGCATAGAGTTTGTCGATTATACCGGTGACCTGTGTACCTACATCCACCTGTGTGACAGACTCCACCGTGCCGGTGGCGGTCACGGTTTCGGTAAGCTCTCCTTTCTCAACCCTTACGGTATCGAGCTTCACGCCGTTTTCTTTCCCGCAAGCACTTAGGATCAAAATAAATGCCAATGGCGATAAGATTCTTGACAACGTTTTCATAATGATACTGTTGATGTTCTGTAATATTCAATCATTTTTTGTCCGAGCAGAGCCATGTACTTGGCCTGTAGGAGAGCCTGGCGTGCCTCCACGAGATTATTGTGGGCGGTCATCAGATCGATGGTGTTCACAAGTCCGAGGGAGAACTGTTCGTTGGTCAGTTCGTCGGTGGCCATGGCTGACTCGAGCTGCTGCTCGGCGGCCTGATATCGGCTCTGGGCCGAGCGTGTGTCGATATACCAGTTTTCCACGGCCTGGGCGAGCTCGGTGTGGCGCTGGTCGGCGTCGAGACGTGCATTGAGCTGCTGTACCCGGGCACGTGCCACTGCCGTCTTGGTGCGTTTGTTGTCGAGTATGGGTATGGCAAGTGTCAGTCCGATATTCTCGTTGAAGGCTTGCTTGAGCTGTGTGCCGAAGTTATCGCCGGGAGCGTAGTATCCGGTGCTGACACCGGCGTTGAGAGATATTCTGGGCATGCCGGAGGCGCGTGCTATGGCAACGTCGAGCTCCGCGCCGTCCTCCTCAAGTTCCAGCCCTTTCAGTTTGAGGTCGGTCTGTACGGCCAGACGGTAGCTCTCGTCCACCGGGGGGAGCGCGGCGAGAATCTGTGAGGCTGAGATCTCGACATCGGCAAGTGTTATGTCGCGGTCAATACCGAGCTCGAGGAGTTTTTTCAGCTCCATGCGCCGGGTGTCGTAGGTGCCCTGCGAGTTCACCAGATTGTAGATGTCCTGCTGATGCTGGGCTTTCAGCTGAGCATAGTCCACTTTGGAGGCACGTCCCGCATCCATGAGCTGGCGCATGCGTTCGGCCTGGGCGCCGCTCAGTTTCTCAGCTTCTTCATATATGGCTATCGCTTCGCGGGCGTAGAGGATGTTGAGGTATACCTGCAGGAGGTCGGTCTCCAGGGTGCGTATGGCATCTTCGGTGTCGAGACGGCTGATCTCGGTGTTGAGCTTGTTGCGTTCGATGGTTTTCTCGCGTTCGCCGCCGTTCCACACAGTCCAGCCGGCATTGAATCCCACCTGTCCGTTGTAGGCATTGCTGTCGGACGAACGCCACGGGGAGTTGGTGAATCCGTGGGTGGTGTTGAAGTCGAGAGTGGGTTGCCACTGGGCCTGAGCTTCCTCGAGCTCGAGTCCGGATACCTGTTCGCTGAGCCGGAGTTTCTGCAGCGAGATGTTGTTGCTTCTCGCATAGTCAACACACTCCGCATAGCTCCACACGTCATCTGCGGCATATGCACTGAGGACCAGTGAGGTGGCAAGCAGTGATGTTGTAAATGTCTTTTTGTTCATACGGATGACTGTTGTTACATCCGCAAAGTTAGATGTGAAAAAAGCGGTTGGCAAAAAACTTCAACCAACCGCCTGTTACGTCCAATGAAAACCGGTCATTTCTTCTGTGGCGCTCCGATGGAGCGGGTGGTGAGATACGAAAGAAAGGCATCCTTGTAGCTGTCGCCCACAGGGATGTATGTATCGGCGTCCATGATGATACGGTTCTTGCTGATGCTCTGGATGGCATCGGTGTTCACCACGTAGGAGCGATGGACCTGCATGAAGGATGACGGGAGTCTCTCCATGATAGAGCTGAAGGAGCTGAGTGTGAGGAGTGGTGAGGTGGATCCGATGGTGTGGATCTGGAGATATTCGCCATATCCCTTGATGTAGCGGATGTCGGAAAGTCTGACACGTAGATATCGGTAGTCAACCTTGATGAAAAGAGAGTCGCCGGGGGTGGACGATGCGGTATCCCGGCGGTCGGGCCGGGGCTGTTCCCGGCGGAGGCTGACGCGCTCGTAGACCTTGTTGGCAGCCCGCTGGAAGTCGGCGAATCCATAGGGTTTGAGCAGGTAGTCGACTGCTGACAGTCTGTAGCTCTCCACGGCATAGTCGGCATAGGCTGTGATGAACACTACCAACGGGGGAGTTGTGAGCGAGGCTATGAAATCCATTCCGCTCATGTCGGGCATATTGATGTCGGTGAACACTACATCTATCTGTGAGCCTGAAATGACCTCGGTGGCCTCTATGCCGTTGCGGCATGCGGCTGTGAGTTCGAGGAAGGGCACTTTGGACACATAGCTGCGGAGTTTTTCCAGAGCTATCGGTTCGTCATCAATTATCAGAGTCTTCAGTTTCATAGAGAGGCAATGTCAGGTTAACGGTGTAGGCTGCGTCAGTGTGATTAATGTCGAGCCGGTATTTGTCGCCGTAGATAATATCCAATCTGCGTTTGACATTCTCCAATCCGATACCTTCGCGAGAGTTTTCGCGGCGGCCCGGGTGCATGCTGTTCATGCAGCGGAAGATTATCTTTCCGGCTTCGACTGACAGATCGACCGAAACGAACGATCCATCGGTATAGCTTATGCCGTGTTTGAAGGCATTCTCGAGAAACACGAGGAAAAGGAGGGGAGGGATGGTTATGCCGGCCACGTCCATGCTGCGTGGCGTGGTGGCGCAGATGCTTACAACATCCTCGGGATATCTCACACGCATGAGGGCAAGATAGTCGTTGATGAAACCGATCTCGGCAGAGAGTGCTATCTCCGGACGGGAGCTTTCATAGAGCATGTAGCGCATCAGTCTTGACATTTCGATGACCATATCCTGGGCTTTGGCCGGATCAATCTCGATCATGCCATGAATATTGTTGAGCATATTCATGTAGAAATGGGGATTGATCTGGGCTTTGAGATAGGTGAGCTGGTTCTCGGCGTTCTCCTTCATGAGGCTCTCATGCTGCAGGCGGTCGGCAAATTGCTGGAACAGAAGCGAGATGGCAAGGTTGACGCCTATTATCAGCAGGTCGTAAATGATGTCGAGAAACAGAGGCAGCGGCAGGACGTGACGGGGACCGGGGTGGGGAGGTAGCTGGAATTCGATGGGCCGGCCGGCGATAAGGATATTGAAGAATAGAAATCTCTGCCAGAACCATATGACGGCTATGGAGAGAATTGCGGAGATGAAGTAGTTGGTATAATGCCCACGCTTGAGAAGACGAGGTATCAGGAGATAATTGTTGAGCGCGAAGAGCGCCATGAACGGGAGCATGGTGATGGTGAGGCGCACCACAGACTGCCGGTCGAGGAGCGGCAGTCCGGTGTAGCTGTGCGCACGCATGATGTCGAGCAGGAAGAGTATCACGGCTATCAGCCACAGGCATGCGTAGATGAGGGTCTCAAGCCTTTTGTTGTTGGTCGGATTTATCACCATGTCTTTGCGGTTTTAGGTTTTTAAACAACCTCTTGATGTCGCAAATTTACTCATTATATCGTGATATCCATAAAACCATCAGCCAACGGTGAGAAAAAACATACCAATCCTTGGATTTGCCGGACGGATCTTCTGCCGATCACTCCTTCTCGGAGAGTTCGAGCCAGCGCATCTCTTTTTCGTCGAGTATGGTGTTGATCTCGCTGTAGCGTGCGGCCTTGACGCTGATGTCGGATATTGATTCACCTGAATTGAAGAGTGATTCCAATTCTTTTTTTTCGGTGGTCAGTGCATCGATCTCGACAGTGAGTGCCTCAAGTTCCTTGCGCTCCTTGAAGGTCAGTTTCGGCGGGCGGGCGGCGGCCGGTTTGGACCGCTGTGCCTGTGGGGCTGTGGCTGCAGCCTCTTTTTCCCTGAGGGCTTTCTGCTCGCGGATGTAGGCCCGGTAGTCGGAGTAGTTGCCCGGGAAGTCCTTTATGACGCCTCCACCCTCCATGACGAAAAGGTGGTCGACGATCGAGTCAAGAAAGAATCTGTCGTGGGAGATCACGATGACGCAGCCTTTGAAATTGCGCAGGTACTCCTCGAGAATGCCGAGCGTGACGATGTCGAGGTCGTTGGTCGGCTCGTCAAGTATGAGGAAGTTGGGCTGCATCATCAGCACGGTGGCGAGATGCAGACGGCGCCGCTCGCCTCCGCTCAGCGTGGAGATGTATTTCTGCTGGTCGGCGGGGGAGAAGAGGAAGCGGTTGAGGAACTGCATGGGGGTGTAGTGAGTGGTGCCGTTGACCACCACATCTTCGGCTATGTCGGTGACGGCGTCGATCACTTTTTTCCCTTCCGGCAGGTCGAGACCTTCCTGCGAGTAGTAGCCGAACCTGACGGTCTCGCCTACGTTCCACTGTCCTGAGTCCTGCTTGACGAGGCCGAGCAGCATCTTGATGAATGTGGATTTTCCCACGCCGTTGTCGCCAACGATGCCCACTTTCTCATAACGGGCGAATGTGTAGGTGAAGTCATCGAGTATCACCTTGTCGCCCCATTTTTTGCATACGCTCTCGGCCTCGAAGATTTTTGAGCCGATGTAGCTCGATTTGACTTCCGAGGGGTCGATGTTGCGCTCGTCGTAGCGACGGGCGGCTTTGTCCTTAAGGTCGTAGAATGCGTTGATGCGGTAGCGTGCTTTTCCGGCACGGGCCTGAGGCTGGCGGCGCATCCATTCCTGCTCCTTGCGGAGGGTGTTGCGTGCTTTGGCCGCCTCACCTTCGAGAGCCTCGATGCGTTCGGCCCTGCGGCGCAGGTAGGTGGCGTAGTCACCTTCGTAGGTGAATATGCTGCGGAGGTCGATCTCTATGATCTTGTTGCATACGCGGTCAAGGAAATAGCGGTCGTGGGTGACCATGAGCAGAGTGACCCTCTGGCGCGTGAGATAGTTCTCGAGCCATTCGATGGTGGCTATGTCGAGGTGGTTGGTGGGCTCGTCGAGTATCAGCAGATCGGGTTCGCTCAGGAGCACTCTGGCCAATGATGCGCGTTTGAGTTGTCCGCCTGACAGATGGTCAACTGATGCGTCGGCATCGTTAAGGCCCATCTGAGATAGCATCTGGCGCACCCGGTCGCCGCGGTTCCACTCCTCGTGGCCGTGGTCGGGGATGGCGGGGAGCAGATTGTCCATCAGTGAGGCTCCGGCCTTGAACACAGGTTCCTGATCAAGGAAGCCTACGCGGATGCCGCTCCTGAATGTCACACTGCCGCTGTCGGGGCTTTCAGAGCCGGAGAGTATGCGCAGCAGTGTTGACTTGCCGGTGCCGTTTTTTGCGATAATGCCTATCTTGTCACCTTCGTTCACTCCGAAAGTGACATCCTCGAAGAGCATACGGTCACCGTAGCTCTTGGTGAGATCCTCAACCTGCAGATATGGTTTCATCAGCGTTCGAGGCAGTTGTCAAGTGCGCGTGTGATGGCTTCGCGGTCCATGCCGCGGCCAATGAACACGATTTTGATCATACGGTCGCCATACTCCTCGTCCCAGTCCTTGAGTATGCCGGGATCCTGGGCAACGAGTTCCTCAAATTCGTCGGCCGGGGCTGTTGCATACCATAGGCCGGCTTCTTTGAGCTGTTTCTGCCGGCCGGCACTCTCGAAGAGGTAGCTCATGTCGGGGTTGTTGTAGAAATAGCATATACCCTTGGCTCGTATTATCTCTTTGGGCCAACCTGATGCGGCGAAGAAGTCGAACTTGTTGAGGTCAAACGCCGGGCGGCGGTAATAGACGAACGTGCTGATGCCGTATTCCTCTGCCTCACCTTCGCCATCGTGGTGGTGGTGATGGTGGCAGCATCCGCATGTGCATTCCCCGTCATGATCATGGTGATGATGGTGCTCATGTCCGTGCTCGTGTTCATGCTCATGCTCATGATGATGCTCATGTTCATGATGGTGGTGATGATGGTGGTGCTCGCGTTCTTCCTGCTCGATCTCCTCGTTAGGACGGTCTATGCCTTTGACCCATGCCGCGGATGATGCTACCGAGCCGAAGTCAAACATGCCGGTGTTGATGAGGCGGGTGATGTCAACATCGGCGTAGTCGGTCTCGATGATGGTGGCATCGGGCTGGAGGGCACGGACGGTCTCGCGGACACGCGCAAGCTCGGCGGGAGTGACCTCGGAGGCTTTGTTGATGATGACTATGTTGCAGAACTCGATCTGCTGTATTATGAGGTTTTCGATATCCTCTTCGTCGAGATTCTCTTTTTTCAGAGAGTCGCCGCATCCGAATTCGTCCTGAAGCCGCAGGGCATCGACCACGGTGACGATGCAGTCGAGACGGGGAATGCCGTGGGTGAGAGCGGCATCGCCGAGAGCGGGGATGGAGCAGATGGTCTGAGCGATGGGGGCCGGTTCGCATATGCCGCTGGCCTCGATGACTATGTAGTCGAGGCCAGCGGCCATGATGTCCTCTATCTGCTTCACGAGATCCATCTTGAGCGTGCAGCAGATGCATCCGTTCTGAAGGGCTACGAGGCTGTCGTCCTTGGAGTCGACCACACCGCCGCGCTCTATAAGGTCGGCGTCGATGTTCACTTCACCGATGTCGTTGACTATTACCGCGAACTTTATGCCGCGCTCGTTGGAGAGGATATGGTTCACGAGGGTGGTCTTGCCGCTGCCGAGATAGCCGGTGAGCAGGAGTATGGGGGTGATATTCTTGTTCATGGGAGTGATGTTTTTTATCATGTTCTTTATTCAGGCTCCCGGTCAATATCTGCCGCAGATGAGATTGAGGAATCGCGGAGTATATACGGATAGAGCCTTGTAGAGGATAAGGGTCGTTATTATCAGAATGATGTATGTGGCAAGGAGAGATAATGTGCCGGCAATGCTACCGTCGGCAGGGTTGACTGTGCGCAGGATGATGTCCTTGAAGATCCACATCCAGCACAGATGCGTGACGTAGAGCAGGAATGATGCGGATGCAAGGAATCCGCTTCCCGACAGGATGCCGTTTCGCACCAATATGCTGAAAATGCCTATGAGGAAAGGGACGATCAGTATAGTGTTGGCATTATGTATGATTCTTGTCAGTTCAGGATGTGTGTCTGATAAAAATAAACATATGGTGGACAGGAGGGGATAGAGTATCACCACTATCGGGAGTGTCCTGGAAAAGCTTTTCTCGGGATCAATATGGCGGCTGCGCATCCAGTAGCCCCACGTGAAGAAGAAGAGTCCTACCTGCGGGCGGGCGAACCATGCTCCGGTGAGGAGGATGAGGGCCAGTGCCAGGATGATTAATAAGCAGGGGGCGTTGAGACGTCTGACAGCATAGTGTATGGCCGGGAGCAGCAGAAACAGAGCGAACAGATCACGGACATACCATAAGGGGACGTTGTAATATGGAAAATATGTGTCGCTGCCTATACCGATTATCATCGAGCCGAGGTTACTGAAATCCATCGAGCCGTCTGCGGCAATGAAAGGCATGAAAGCGACTGAGGCTTGCATGGAGCCTTTGAAATATAATATCAGATTGAGGGCATAGAAGACAAGTATGCCGAAGAGGGTGAATGCCAGGAAGGGGATGACAAGGGAGCGGGTTTTCTTGCTGAGTATCCGCTTCCAGTCATTGCGCGTCAGAATGTCACTCCGGTATGCCAGATAGCCGGACATGAAGAAGAATACGGGTACGGCATAATTTTTTATGAAGTGGCTGACGAAGTCACATATGAAAGTGAATCCGGGATATGAGGCAGTGTCAAATGCTACGCCTCCCGCTGTGGTGGGAGTGATGCGGAAAAAATGGTCGGCTACCACTGTCAGGGCAAGAAACCATTTCAAGGATGAGAACGTGCGCGACAGCACACTGCTGCGGTCACATACATCATTGGTGTCTGTGGCCTGGACAGATGCCGGATATGTCAGAGAGTCGGTCACCATTGTATTTTTACAGCCACGCTCCCGAGCTGCGATGAGGGGATGGGTGGATTGAGTTTGGCGAGCCGTATCATGCCGCCACGCACTTCGGGAAACTCTGCGAGTATGCGCTTGCGCAGACGGTATACGACGTTTTCAAGAAGAAATGACGGAACTGACATGACTTCTTTTACCAAGTCGACGAGGATGGCATAGTTGAGCGTATGGTTCACATCATCGGATCTCATGGCCTGCTCAAACGGGTAGTGGACGTGGACGGTGATATCAAAAATGTTGCCCACCGTGCGCTCCTGCGGCATCACACCGTGATGGGCCGTGAGGAGCAGATTGTTGACTTCGATAACCGTTGTCATGACCATGTGAGGTTGTTGCCGCGTTTTCTGAATCCTTTGATCTTATATATAAGGGTGTATACGGGATGGATGGACATGAACCATGGGAATGTGAGGAGTATGCTGCGTGACCACAGGGCCCGCGAGGTGCGGCGCCATGTGAACATGAGCACGATCCATGTGAGCAGCAGCATCAAGGCCGCCGCGATGAGGGGGATCAATGACGGGAGTCCTGCCACGGCGAGCCATATGGCTGAGGCGATCTGAAGCCACCAGATAGTGGAGCATGCTCCGAAGAAAAGGCGCGAACGGGTGCGGAGTCTGGAGCCGGTGTAGTCGTAGCGCAGTTTGGAGGCGCGGTGGGATGCGGCCGGAGTGTTCTCGACGTTGAGTATGAGCGAGTCGGCCGAAAGTTCCACGTCGGTGTTGCGCGGAGTGGCCACCTCGTTGATGAACAGGTCGTCATCGCCGTACTTTAGGTGGAGGGTCCTTGAGAATCCTTTGTTGTTGAAGAAGAGGCTCCGGCGGTATGCGAGGTTGCAGCAGTTGCCGCGGTATGGACGTCCGGCAATGGCCCATGAAAGATATTCGACGGCTGTGCGCACGGTGTCGAATGCATGGAGACGTTTGCGAGGCTCGCGAATGCCATCGGGTACGGCGGGAGCGGAGTAGCCGATGACGATGTCTGTGCCCGGAGTGAAGTTGCGGCATATGGATTTCAGCCATAGTCGGGAAGGCACCTGGCAGCAGCCGGTGGTGTGGACCACCACATCAAAGCGGGCAGCCTTTATGCCGAGTGTCAGAGCGAGTTTTTTGCGTGAGAGGGAGCGTGACTCAAGCGGGGTGAAGGTCATGTATAGGTTGCTGTAGCGCTTCTCGAGCCGTGCTATCACGTCCTTGGTGGAGGAAACGGCGCCATCGTTGACCACGATGACCTCAAAGTGGGCCGGATAGTCCTGGTCAAGTATCTGCGGCAGGAGGACTTCGAGGTTTGGAGCATCATCTTCGGAATAGACAATCACCGATACCGCAGGCCATTCATAACCATCGTCGGGCATGGGTCGGCGGGAATCATCCCTGACACGTGCGGCCACGGATGCTACATAGTGTCTGAATCCGAACAGGAGACAGAGAGTAGCCGCGAGAAGAACCGCCGCCAGGGTTATGACAATAGGGGTAAGGTGTATTTCAAACATTGTCGGTGGAAATATTGAGGTGCAAAATTAGCTATTTTTTTGCAAATCCACCCGACACGCAGGCTTAAAAATTCATATAGCGCTACACAAAGTGTACAATAGGAATGATGACGGATGTCACCATTCGTAGGCGTCGGGGGATAGCCATTGGCCTTTGGCGGAGAGGATCTGCATGATGAGGTCGCGGGCTACGCCATGGCCGCCGTTGAAGGGGGAGATGTAGCGGGCTATCTCTTTGACTTCGCGGGCGCCGTCGGCGGGGGTGACTGACAGTCCGGCTTCGAGCATGGCTTTGATGTCGGGGATGTCATCGCCTACGTATGCCACTTCTTCTTTGGCAAGGTTGTGGCGGCCCATCCATTCGAGCATGACCTGGGTCTTGCTGGAGCAGTGGAAGTAGATGTCAGTGAGTCCGAGGGACTGATAGGGGCGCAGCATGGAGAGGTCGCGAGCACCTGATATGACGGCTATCTTTAGACCGCAGCGCAGTGCGTACTGTATGGCATAGCCGTCCTTGACGTTGGAGTGGCGCTGGAGTGTGCCGTCTTCCCTTACGGCGACGGTGGATGCGGAGAGGACTCCGTCCATGTCGAAGACTATGCCGCGTATGATGGAGAGATCGTAGTCAATGGCGCTCATGGGGTGTGATGTTTTGAGTTCATGATTGATTGCGACATCAGTGTGTATATCGCGGCGAGTTCTTCGGGGAGCATGGATATGTGGCTGTCCATGACATCGTGGTCTTCACGGGCGGCGGGGCCGGTCTGGCACGCGGCCGGAGTGGCTGATGCCATGGCTTTGCGGAGTGTCTCGCGCACAAGGGGGTGTAGCACCTCTATGGTCATGCCTTCCTTGCGCAGCAGGGTGGCGGATATGGCCCAGAGGTGGTTGGTGAAGTTGCATGCGAAGACGGCGGCTATGTGCATTTTTTTGCGGAGGGCGCTGTCGGCGTGGCGTACATTGTCAGATATGGCCGATGCCATGGCGGTGATCTCCGATTCGGTTGCGGTGTCGGAACCTTCGGTGAATACCGGTACCTCCCGGATGTCGAGGTCTATTCCCTTGGAGAATGTCTGGAGTGGGTAGAGGACTCCGTGGCGCGGTGACAGGCCTGACAAGATCTCTTTAGGGAGTGATCCGGATGTATGGAGCCATAGGGCACCGGTGTTGTGGGGCAGGCGGTCTATGATGTCCGGGAGGGCACTGTCAGCAAGCGAGATGATGTAGGTGTCCGCATCCGGGATGATGTTGTGGATGTCGTCGGTGTACGTACATCCTATTTTGGCTGCGAGGGCTGATGCCGATGCGGCTGTGCGGGAGTATATCTGTACGACTTTTCCCGCGCCGGCGAGATGGAGTGCCGGTGCGAGGTGGGAGGCTACATTGCCTGCGCCGATGAAGACGATGCTTCCCGGCTGTTTCTTACCACTGGCCGATGTGGACATTTTCCCATTTGAGTTTGTCCGTGTCCTGAAGTTTGCGCTCTTCGGCAGGGTGGCCGAAGGTGAGTATGCACAGCACGGGACATGTCTCGGGAATGCCGAGGCATTCCTGCACGTATTGGTCGGAGGGGGTGCCATCAGCGGCGAAACGTCCGTATACCTGTATCCAGCATGAACCGAGTCCGAGTGCTGTGGCCTGGAGCTGCATGTAGGATGCTGCTACCGAAGCATCCTCTATCCAGGCTTCGGTACGTGTGCCGTCCACAGCTACAGCTACGGCGAGGGGGCAGTCCTTAAGCGATACGGCTCCGGCGGGTTTGCACTGTGCGAGCTGTTCCATCTTCTGCTTGTTCTCTATGACTACGAGCTGCCATGCGCGTGCGCTTTTGGAGGTGGGTGCCAGAAGTGCGGACTCGAGTATGAGCCGTACATGCTCCGGGTCGATGGGTGTGGCGGTGTAGCGCCGTATGCTGCGGCGCTTTATGATCAGATCGTGAAAATCCATGGGATTGAGGTGAAAAAAAGAGGGGTTATCGTTTGCAGATCCACACGTTGGGGTGGGTCTTTCTGACATCCGATGCCATTTCTGTGGCTTCGGACAAGGTGGCGCAGGAGGAGGTGTAGACACGGAATTTACCTTCCATCTCTATGATATGGAGGGAGCTGTCGTCACCGATGTGCTTCTCGGCCGCGCGGCGGGAGGGGAGTGACGCTACAACGAGCAGATATCTGCCCGGGGTGGCCGATGGGGTGACGGCGGCGCCTTTGCGCTGCGGGGCTACCGAGGTGGTGTCCACTATGGTGGGGAGCTCGGCAGGGGGGGCGATATTGAGAATGATCTCTCTCGACACAGGGGTGAGCTCCGCTTCGGATATTACCTGGCTGGCTTCGAGGCGTCCGGTGAGACCGGAGTCGAGCAGGGCCAGATCCTGACGTGTGTTGTTGACGAGATCGCCGGTGGTGAAAAATAGTCCGCAGGCTACGAGCAGCAGTATGACTGATGCGGCGATCTTGATAGGGAGAGGCAGGATAGTAGAGCGGGCTGAGGCTCCGTCGGCCGATTCGGCGGCTATCTCGGTGTCGTCGTCGGCTATCGGTGAGATGTCGAGTGGGAGCAGTCCGGTGTATCTCAGGGTGACGTTGGAGTCAGCAGCCGGCTCGAAGAGCAGGGCGTCAGGCTCGGAGCCGACGGACATCACGCCGAGTCGGCCCATAGGGAGGTAGCCTGAGGTGGAGAGCTGATGACGGAATGCTGCGACCTCTACCGCGATGGCTGAAGCGGCAGCCTCGATGGAGATACCCTCTTTCCTGGCCACACTTCCGGCAAGGAGACCGTCGTTGATATTGACAGCGCTGTTGAAGCCGAGCGTGCGTGTGGGAGGGATGAATATTCCGGCCGCTGCATCATAATGGGCAGGGGTCTCATGCACAAGGAATGCGCCGAGTCCGGCCACGGCTACACAGTCGTGACGCAGCAGAAGATATTCAATATGTGAGATGAAGTCAATCACGATGCAAAGTTACGAAAAAATTCAGCCCTCCACAAGAGAAAAATGTCAACACATCCCCAAATGATGTGTAATGCATTGGGGATGTGTCGGTTTGATGATGCGTCAGATGGATGCTATCACTTCGATCTCCACGAGTACCTGTTTGGGAAGCTCGCGTACGGCAACGGCTGAGCGGGCTGGGAAAGGCTCGCAGAATTCCTCGGCGTAGACGGCGTTCATGGGGGCGAAGAGGCTCATGTCGGCGAGGAAGACTGTGGTCTTGACAACATTCTCGATGCCGCAGCCGGCAGCTGCGAGAAGGGCCTTCACATTGGCGAGCGACTGGCGGGTCTGTGCCTCGATGCCTTCGGGTATCTCGCCTGTGGCGGGATTGACGGGGATCTGACCGGAACAGAAGAGGAGATTGCCGGCTTTGATGGCCTGGCTGTAGGGGCCGATGGCGGCGGGTGCGTTGGTGGTTGAGATTACTTCTTTCATGTGTATGGTTTTAGAGGTTGATGATTAGAGTTTCAGCAGACGCTTGCTCGAGTCTGGCTGTGAGATTGTCGATGGCCGAGATGGCTGATTTGAACTTTGTGTCGAATCCGGGTACAAATCCTGACTCGCCATGGGCATCAATGCGTGAGAGCACCCATGCGAGAGTGTATTTGTCGATGCTTGTGGAGGGTTGGAGAGGGAGTTCCTCCCTGACATCGGTCTGCTCGCCCTGCGGAGCGATCCTCACCACGAGATCGCAGGCCAGAAGAGTGTCGGTGATGTTTCTGACGAGTCTGAACGGTATGCCGTAGGAGTCGGCGATCTCCTTGGGTGACAGGGGTTCCTCTTCGTCGCGGAAGCGCTTGAGGATGATGGCGAGGATGGCTATCATGATCTTGCGGCGATAGTCGGGCGAGATATCGCTGGTGTGACGGATGAAGCTGAACATGGAGATGTTCTGTGCCGAGCTGCAGATCAAGGCTCCGGCGAGGGTGATGAGCCATGAGAACTGCATCCACAGCAACATCAACGGCAGGAAGGAGAAGGAGCCGTAGATGGCGTTGTATTTGGCCACACCCATCTGTCCGCTCACGAAGAGCCATTGAAGTACCTGGAAAGCCGTTCCGGCTATCGTTCCGGCTATCATGGCGTTGGAGAAGCGGACTTTGGTGTTGGGGATGAGGAGGTAGGCACCGGCGAAAAAGAGCCATGCCAGCATGAAGCTCACGCAGTCAAGTGCGAACTCGACGAACGGTGTCACTACATCGAAGGGTAGTAACTTCTGTATGGCGGACGACATGAAGATCTGTAGACCTCCCGAGCATATCATGAGTATCGGGAGGATGATGCAGATGGCCAGATAGTCGGTGACCTTGCGGAACATGGAGCGGGCGTCTTTCACACCCCACACCTGATTGAAAGTGTCCTCCACATTGCTGAGAAGCGAGATTATGGTCCAGAGCAGGAATATGATGCCTACACCGACAAAGAGACCTTCGGAGGCCTGTGCCAGACATGAGTCCACGAATGAGAATGCCATCTCAAGGGCACGTTGCTGAGAGGGGAAATAGGTGTAGAGCTGTTTCTGAAGCAGATTCTGAAATCCAAACCCTCGGCCGATGGCAAAAAGGAGTGCGAGCGCGGGGACGATGGCGAGGAGTGTCTGATATGTCAGGGCGGCGGCTTTGTTCTGAAGGTCGCTGCTCATGAAGGTGCTGACGGTGAGATTGATCGTCTTGACGGTCTTTACCTTGAGGGTGTCCCGGTGGTCGGTCCACACTCCTTCGGAACAGTAGGCCCACCATGCAAGGCATCTGGCCTTGAAACGGTCAAACCATCCCGGTTCGTTGTGCTTTGCAGGTGTATTCATATTCTCATTTTACGGAGTCGGGCTCGACAAATGTCCTTGCTGCCTGCGAGCGGGCGGTGTCGAGCATGCGTTCGAGTTTTGTCTTCTCGATGGCGGCTATCTTGGCCTCGCGTACAGTGGTTGCGTAATTATATAATGTGGCGATCTCGGCGGCCTGTGTGGATGAAAGTGTAGCGGAGTGGCTACGCTGGCCGTTGAATGTGACCTTGACGGGCTGTCCGGCATGATCGGCTATGAATCTGCCGGCGTCGTCACATTCCGATCCGATGAAGGTGATGACTTCCGCACCCATAGAGCGGTCGTTACGCTCGCCATCGTGGGCCACTGTGGCTGTGGAGGCTTGATCAGCTCCGCAGCTGACAGTGACGGATGTACTCTTGACAGCCGGGGATTTGAGAACGGAGATGAGGTAGAAGTCTCCTCCGGGGCTTACGCGGGCATAAAGACCGGTGGCTGACGAGACCGGGGCGGCGGATGCTCCGGCTGCCACATAGTATCCTTCGATGGGGTTGTTTACCCATTTTACGAGATGGCTGAGCGAATCGCCGCGTTCTCCGAGAACGGCAAGTGTGGAGTCGGCTCTCTCGAGGTTGCGCAGTGTAAGTCCCTCGGTGGCTTTTGCCGTGATGTGGAGCCCCTTGCGCCTGGTGTCGATCTGTTCGGGATAGGCCCGTTTCAAAGAGTCGGTGAGCGAGAGCGCAAGCTCGTATTTTCCGGCATCGCATGCCGTGGTGGCCTCGCTGAGGAGTGCCTCGGCCTTGTCCTTGTCGCCGTTGCCTGAGCAGGAGGTGACGGACATGGATCCGAGCAGTAGAGGGAGGGAGAGGAGGATCAGTGTTTTATTAATTGCTGCGTTGCACATCTTTCACGCCTTTTACTGTTTTGATTTTCTTGATTATTCCGGAGAGGGCCTGGGTGTCGTTCACACCAAGTACGAGGAATCCCGAGAAGATGCCGTCGTGGCTCTCGATGGATATGTTGCGCAGGGAGATGTCTTTCTCCTTGTTGATGATGGATGTGATGTTGGTGACTATGCCGATGTCATCCTGACCAACGATCCGTATGGTGGCTGCGAACTGGTTGCCGGCCTTGCCGGACCACCGTGTGCGTATCACCCTGTAGGGATACCGCTCGCGTATGTGGGCTGCGTTGGGGCAGTCATGACGATGTATCTTTACGACGCCTTCGGCCGAGACGAAGCCGAACACATCGTCACCGAATATCGGGTTGCAACATTTTGACAGTCTGTAATTGAGGCCTTTTATGTTGTCGCCGATCACGAGTATGTCGTCGCTGCTTTCGGCGAGACGCTCGGACGGATCGGCAAGCTCGAACTCCTCGGCGCTTTTTTTCTCCTCGGCATTCTTGCGATCGCCATTGGCTATGAGTTCGCACGTGGCTATGACATCGTTGACATCAGTCTCTTCATCGGCCACTGATTTGTAGAAATCGGTGACGGTCTTGAAGCCGAGTTTCTTGATGGCACGCATCAGCACGCTCTCCTCCAGCTCGATCTTGCGGTTTTTGCACCGCCTCTGCAGGAGTTCGCGTCCATATTCGGCCGAGCGGTTGGCGGTCTCGTTGAGTGTCTGGCGGATCTTGTTGCGTGCCTTTGATGTCACTACGATACTGAGCCAGTCCTGTTTCGGTTTCTGTCCCGGGGCGGTGATGATCTCGACCGTGTCGCCGGAGCGCAGTTTGTGAGTGAGCTTGCGGTTGCGACCGTTCACCTTTCCACCCACGCATGCGCATCCTATCTTGGTGTGTATGGCGAAAGCGAAGTCGAGCACGGTGGCGCCCAACGGTAGCCTGTGGAGATCGCCGCGAGGAGTGAAGACGAACACTTCCTTGTCGTAGAGGTCCATCTTGAAGTTCTTCATCAGCTCCATCGGTCCGTCGGCGGTCTCGAGGATATCGCGCACATTGTTCATCCATGAGTCCAGATCGCCTTCGCTCTTTATGCCTTTGTATCTCCAGTGGGCTGCGAGACCCTTCTCGGCCACGAGATCCATGCGCCGTGTGCGTATCTGCACTTCCACCCATTTGTTGTCCGGACCCATGACGGTGGTGTGGAGCGACTCGTAGCCGTTGCTCTTGGGTATGGACAGCCAGTCCTTGAGGCGCTGGGGATTGGGGGTGTACATGTCGGTGACGATGGAGAACACCTTCCAGCACTCGGCCTTTTCCATGTCGCGTGGCACGTCGAGGATGATTCTGATGGCGAAAAGGTCATATATGCCGCTCAGATCCACCTTCTGCTTGCGCAGTTTGTTCCAGATGGAGAAGATGGATTTGGTGCGTCCCTTTATCTCGTAATCCAGTCCTGTCTTGTCGAGTTTCTCCTTGACGGGGGCTATGAAGTCGGCTATATAGGCATCGCGGGCCACTTTGGTCTCGTTCAGTCCACGGGCTATACGTGTGTAAGTGTCGCGTGCGGTGTATTTGAGCGACAGATCCTCAAGCTCTCCCTTGATCTTGTAGAGTCCGAGCCTGTGGGCCAGTGGTGCGTAGAGGTAGCTGGCCTCAAATGCTGTGTCGGCCACAAGTTTCTCGTCGGGATGATGGTTGATGGCACGCATCAGTGTCAGACGGTCGACGATCATTATTATGATGACACGGATATCTTCGGCGAAAGCCATCAGCAGATGGCGGAAATTGTCGGTCTTTACAGCTGACTGTTTTCCGTAGAGAGTGGAGACTTTTATTAGACCGTTGACGAGTAGCTCCACATCGGGCTCCCATTTCTTTCCTGCCTCTGCCGGAGTCATCACGCCGGCCACGCATAATTCGTAGACAAGGATGGCTATCACCATATTGCGGTCGGGGGATACCATCTCGCACAGGTTGACAGCAGTGTTCAACGCCTTTATGAGCGGGTCTATACCGTGGCGCTGGGCAGGGCGGAAACCGTTGTCGCGCAGGGTGCGGAATGTGGAGACGAGTCCCGTGAGATCGCCTGGTTCGGCCACCTCGCTTGTAAGGGCGGCAAGGCGTCGGATGAGGATGAATGGCGATGTCTGAATTGATTTCTCTTTCATTGCGTTTACGGGATGTGGTGATGGTGGAGTGGGGAGCGGGGATCAGTCCCTGCGGTAGATGCAGGCCCCGACTGAGTTCAGACGGGTGTCGATAGCCTCGTATCCGCGGTCGATCTGGTCAATGTTGTCGATAGTGGATACCCCCTTGGCACTCATGGCGGCGATGAGCATGGCGATGCCGGCGCGTATGTCGGGCGAGTGCATTTTGTTGGCTCTGAGGGGAACCTTGTGGTCCAGGCCGATGACCACGGCTCGGTGAGGATCGCACAGCATGATCTGGGCGCCCATGTCGATAAGCCTGTCGACAAAGAACAGACGGCTCTCGAACATCTTCTGGTGTATGAGCACGCTGCCGCGGCATTGGGTGGCAGTGACGAGCATCACCGAGAGGAGGTCGGGTGTCAGACCGGGCCAGGGAGCGTCGGCTACAGTGGGGATGGATCCGTCAAGATTGGTCTCTATCTCGTAGGTGTCCTGCTCGGGTATGAAAATATCATCGCCGTGCCGCTCGATGTTGATACCGAGGCGTCGGAATGCATCGGGGATGATGCCGAGATTGTCATATGACACATCCTTGATGGTGAGAGAACTCTGTGTGAGAGCTGCCATGCCTATGAAGCTGCCCACTTCGATCATGTCGGGGAGGATGGTGTGGACGGCACCTCCGAGGCGGTCGGTGCCGGTGATGCGGAGAAGGTTTGAACCGATACCTTCTATGTTCACGCCCATTCCCACAAGCATTTTGCAGAGCTGCTGCACATAAGGCTCGCATGCGGCGTTGTAGATGGTGGTGGTGCCCTCAGCGCGTGCGGCGGCCATGATGATATTGGCGGTTCCGGTCACGGAAGCCTCGTCGAGGAGCATGTAGCATCCCTTAAGTCCATTGACGGTGACGAGGTAGTAGGCCTGACGCTCCTCATTGTAGGCTATCATGGCACCGAGTTTGGAGAGGCCTGTTATATGTGTGTCCACCTTGCGGCGCCCTATCTTGTCGCCACCCGGCTTTGCGAAATAAGCCTGCCCGAGACGGGCGAGCAACGGGCCGACCACAAGCACCGAGCCTCGCAGACCTGCGCATCGTGCCACGAAGTCAGCGCTCGATATGTATTCCTCATCGAGGTCATCGGCCTGGAAGCGGTAGCTGGATTCACCGACCTTGTCGACTTTCACATTCATCGCTTTCAGCAGATTGATGAGATTCTTTACGTCAAGGATGTTCGGTATGTTGTGGATGGTCACGGGCTCGGAGGTGAGGAGAGTGGCGCTGATCACTTGAAGCGCTTCGTTTTTTGCTCCCTGTGGGGTGATGGCTCCATGCAGGTGGTGGCCACCTTCGATGATGTAGGTGCTCATATTGTCGGGTTCGTGGGTGAGGTGATGAGTGTTTGTCTTAAAATGTTTAACAGCAGTGCGGTCAGATGTGTTCAACCTCCGGGGTCAGTGTCACACCAAATCTTTGTTTGACGGATGATATGATCTCTTTTTCGAGAGCTATCACCTCGCCAGGGGTGGCCCGGCGGTCGGGGTTGACTATGACAAGCGGCTGAAGATGCCATACGGCGACATTGCCGCGTGTCTGCCCTTTCCAACCGCACTTGTCGATGAGCCATGCTGCAGGGACTTTTATACCTCCCTCCACCGTGTAGTGGGGGACGTCGGCGTCCGGTGCGGCGGCTTTGACGTTTTCGAAGTCGGCCGGCGATATGACAGGATTCTTGAAGAAACTTCCGGCGCTCGGCACCACTGCCGGATCGGGCAGTTTGCTGTCGCGTATGGCTATCACCGCCTCCCTTACCTCCATGGGGGTGGAGGGTGCGGAGTTGAAATGCGATTTCAGTGCCGGATAGCTGATGTCAGGTGCGGGAATGGTGCTTAGGCGGTAGTCCACCGCATGTATGATATAGCATCCTTTTTTGTCGGGACGCTTGAATATGGAGTCACGGTAGCCGAAGTGGCATTCTTCGTTGGACAGTGTGACGAACTCGTGCTCGTCGCAGTCATAGGCGTGGACGGCCACGATGGTGTCGGCTGCTTCCCGTCCGTAGGCCCCTACATTCTGAACGGCCGAGGCTCCGACCTCGCCTGGTATGCCGGAAAGATTTTCCACCCCCCACAGTCCGGCAGAGCAGGCATGGAGAATGAAGTCGTCCATCTTTACCCCCGATCCGACACGCAATGTCACCGACGAACTGTCCCGGCCCACCTCGTTTATACCCATGATGGCGCTATGGACTATCACACCGGGATAATCGCCGGTGAAGAGGAGATTGCTCCCGCCACCGATGTGCTTGATGTCGATATCTTTGCGTATGCTTGACAGCAGGAATGGAATGTCGTCGGCAGAGTCGTATTCCATGAAGCAACCGCAGCTCACTTTCATGGCGAAAGTGTTGCGGAGACTGAGGTCGTAATTGAGATGGGTGGTAATCATAAGTGCAAAAATAAGAAATTTTCATTAATTTTGTGACAAAAATCGGATTATTTACAAAAAGAGTATTCAGAAAGATGGTAAAACATATCGTAATGTTCAAGCTGTCAGGGACAGAGGAGGAGAGAAAAGCAGTGGCCGGCAAATTCCGCGATGCCCTCATGGCGCTTCCGGCCGAGATAGATGTGCTCGAGAGCATGGAGGTGGGTATCAATGCGAATCCCGGCGAGGAATGGGATGTGGTGCTCACGGCTGTGGTCCCTGATATGGCTTCGGTGGATATCTATGCAAAGCATCCTGCCCATGTGGCTGCGGCCTTACTACTGGCCGGGCATAAGGAGGCGCGTGCTTGCGTGGACTACGAGTTCTGATCGGGAAGTGTCAGCACCGGTATTTGTATTTGATCTTGACGATACTCTGTTTCCGGAGATGGATTTTGTCCGCTCCGCATACAGGGCTGTCGCTGCAAGATGGGGGCGGCATCTCCTTCCGGCGATGCTTGCCGCTCAGACTCCAAGGGCGGCTTTTGACTCTACCGGAGTGGATGCTGCCGCGGTGCTTGATCTTTACCGCGGGCACAAGCCTGATATATCATTGCCGTGGCGATCGCTGTATACGCTTGCCAGTCTGCACAACAGAGGGTGCCCTCTGGCGGTGATCACAGACGGGCGCTCGGTCACGCAGCGCAATAAGCTTGAAGCGCTCGGTATAGGAAGATTCGTGGACAAGGAGGATGTCTTCATATCAGAGGAGGTGGGAGCGTCCAAGGTGTCTGGCGAGGCTTTCGGTCGTGTCATGTCGCGCTATCCCGGGCGCGATTACGTGTATGTGGGAGACAATCCCGCCAAGGACTTCGCACCCGCGCGTAGGCTCGGGTGGGATACGGTGTGTCTTCTCGATGCCGGAGATAATGTGCATGCCCAGGAGTTTGATGCTGTGGCACCCGAATGTCTGCCTTCCAGGCGCATTCACTCTTTGACTGATATTTTGGATATTTTTGACATTAACGGCTGAGAGCGGAGTTGCGGAATTGGTGATTATTTCGTAACTTTGTGTGTTATATATGCGTCAATCGTAAAAATCAGCATCAATGAGAATATCGGTATTTGTTTTTTCGCTCATGTTGTCGGGCGTGTCGGGCGCCGCGAGTGTCGTTTGGTCGGGGAGCACGCTCCCCGTTCTTACCGAGACACCGGCAGTGTCGTCCGGACTTGATGCGGTATATGTGGCCCCGACAGTGGAGGGCCTGTCAGTGACATATACCGGTGAGGGCGCATCGGAGGCGCGATGGTTGCGGTTCTCATCGATGGGGGGAGCTTTTGCCGAGGAGGTAGCCACCGGCCCGGTTCTCGGACGCCCTGAGGGTGACATGGGATATATAGTTGAGGCCGGCGGCCGCAGCTATATGTTCTGGCTTGTGGATTACAGCCGTCATCCGCTTGAACTGAATGGCCTGTCGCCATCCATGCAGCAGGACTGCGGGCGCACATCGCTCGACGTGTCGGGCAGCGGGGCTGAGATTGCCTATTATACCATCAATGGACGCAAAGTAACCCTCAGCCGCGGCCTGGAGCTCGAATACCGCAATCTGGAGTGGAGCGAGGATGAGAAGGAGTACCGTGAGACCGCCACTGTGGAGACATTCGAATATGTCCGACCGGTGATATCTATTCCGGCAGTATTGTGTCCCACGGAATTCACACTCACCGGTGACAGATTCTCGCGCAGCTGGAATGACAGCCAGAGCGTGACATCGCCTGTGGTTGAACCTCACAGCGTGGAGGCCCACACCTCGGCCGAGCAGCAGACAAGGGATGCGGACAATGAGGTCACGCCCCCGTCGGGTGGCGCTTACGGCGGATCGGCACCATGTGTGATCGATTTCTCAGCCAAGGTGACTGATGCGGCGATATTCCGCGAATGGCAGATATCGTCATATCCCGAGTTTGACGATGTGGATCTACGCGTGAGCGAGCTTGACTTCACCCATACGTTCAATGACGAGGGTGTGACATATGTGCGTTTTTACTGCGCCAATTCGGACGCTTCGTGCGATTATTACGGAGAGACCTATGAGATATCCATCGGTGCGTCGTCGCTGAAATGTCCCAACGCCTTTTCTCCGTTCAATGAGGATGGTGTGAATGATGTATGGAAAGTTTCGTACAGCTCCATAGTGTCATTCGAGTGTCATATATTCAACCGGGCGGGTCATCTTATGGCATCGTTTTCCGACCCGTCGGGCGGATGGGACGGCAAGTACAAAGGGAAATTTGTCCCCGCAGGTGTTTATTATTATGTGATTAAGGCCAAAGGGGCTGACGGACGCTCGTATGACCTTTCGGGCGATATCAATATCGTCGACTATAAATGAATTGACAAACTTCTAATGTAAAGACAAGTGAAAATGAATCTCAACCGAATATCATTTCTCGGCTCGGCTGTCGCGCTGGCAGTTGTCGCCATGTTACTTCCCGCAGGAGAGGCCTCGGCCGAACCACGTCATGAAAAGGAAGAGTCGCATGCCGGCGCACCTGCACTATCGCCGGTGGTCGTGCCGGAAGTTCCTGCATCGGTGACATTCGCCGGCGAGGAAGTGTCGCTCGATCCGGTGAATATGTGGGAGCGTCTTGACCGCGAGCTTTCGGCCATGAGCTATTCGCATGGCAACACTCTTCTTGCCATCAAGCGGGCCAACCGTTACTTTCCTGTGCTCGCCCCGATATTGAAGCGCAACAACATACCTATGGATATGCTGTATCTCGCGGCTATAGAGTCAACCATGAATCCCAAGGCTGTATCGCCTGCCAAGGCTGCCGGACTGTGGCAGTTCATGCCCTCCACAGCCAAAGAGTACGGGCTGGAGGTGAACGATGCGGTAGATGAACGTTACGATCCGGAAAAGTCCACCGAGGCAGCATGCCGGTATCTGCGCAACGCCTATGCAAAGTATGGCAACTGGGAGTCGGTAGCGGCGAGCTACAACGGCGGCATGGGGAGGATAAGCAACGAGCTATCCGCGCAGCAGGTGGATTCGGCCTATGACCTCTATCTTGCCGAGGAGACCATGAGATATGTGTTCCGTCTTCTGGCCATGAAGATGATAATGGAGAATCCAGGCGCATATGGCTATATGCTCACCGCCGACAATCTGTATCAGCCGGTGGAATACAAGACCGTGGAGGTGTCAACACCCGTCACAGACTGGCCTACATGGGCCAAGGCTGCGGGAATAGACTATCTCACTCTCCGCGAGCACAATCCATGGATAAGATCCAAATCGCTCCCCAACAAGACCGGAAAGACATACAAGGTGAAAATTCCTGCAAAGGAATCACTCTCACGTTCCACCGCCGGAAGCAAGGTGTATGATCCCCGCTGGGTGGTGAAGTAACAAAAGCAGATGAACGGAAACAATATAGAAAAGAACAAGACACGACATATACCCTCGCTTGACGTCTACGGAGCGAGGGTGCATAATCTCAAGAATATAGACGTAAGCATACCGCACAAGGCCCTCACGGTGATCACCGGTCTGAGCGGCAGCGGAAAATCGTCGCTTGCCTTCGACACCATATATGCCGAGGGCCAGCGGCGCTACATAGAGACATTCTCGTCATATGCCCGCAATATGCTCGGGTCGCTCGAGCGTCCGGATGTGGACAAGATCACAGGTCTGTCGCCGGTCATCGCCATCGAGCAGAAGACCGTGAACCGCAATCCGCGAAGCACCATTGGCACAACAACGGAGATCTATGACTTTCTGCGACTGCTTTATGCCCGCGCCGGTACTGCGGTGAGCTACCTGTCAGGCGAGCCGATGGTCAAGTATACACGCGAGCAGATAGTCAATCTCGTTCTTGATCGGTATGACGGACACCGTATCTACATACTCGCCCCTGTTGTCAAGAACCGCAAGGGTCACTATAAGGAACTCTTCGAGCAGATGCGCAAGAAGGGGTATCTCTCCGTGCGTGTGGATGGCGAGATCAGGGAGCTTACGCTCGGAATGCAGGTAGACCGCTACCGAAACCATGATATAGAACTTGTGGTTGACAGGCTTAAAGTGTCGCGCAAGGATATGGAGCGGTTGTCATCGACAGTTGGGGAGGCCCTTGACAAGGGTGACAAGGAGCTGATGGTATATGACGCGGATGAAGACCGGACGGCGTATTATTCGCAGACTCTCATGGATCCGGCCACAGGTATGTCGTACAAGGATCCGGCTCCGCATAACTTCTCGTTCAACTCTCCGCTCGGGGCTTGCCCCTGCTGCAAGGGTCTCGGATATGTGCATGATATCGACATCGACAAGATAATCCCCGACACTTCAGTGTCCATACTCGACGGTGGCATTAAGCCTATCGGGAGTTACAAGGGGAATCTGCTGTTCTATCAGATAGAAGCCGTGTGCAAGAAGTATGGTCACCATCTGTCCACCCCGATCAGGGATCTGGGCAAGGAGTGCCTGAGTGATATCCTCAACGGCACTTCGGAGCAGCTGAAAGTGGATCGTGAGAAGGTGTCGGCCTATGACTATTACCGTCCCTATGACGGAATATTGAAATACATATCCATGCTCGGCTCTGACAGTGTGTCGGAGTCGGCAAACAAATGGAGCATGCTCTTCAAGACGCCGAAGGTGTGTCCGGAGTGCAATGGTGACCGACTCAACCGGGAGGCGCTCCATTTCTTTGTGGACGGGCACAACATAGCCTCGCTGTCGCGCATGGACATAGGGGAGCTGTATGAATGGTCGCAGGGTGTGGAGGACCGTCTCGATCCTACACGCCGCCTCATAGCCGGCGAGATCATGAAGGAGATACGCGGGCGTCTGCGTTTTCTCTGCGATGTCGGGCTGGATTATCTCAACCTCAACCGTGCATCAGCCACCCTGTCGGGCGGCGAGAGCCAGCGCATCCGTCTGGCCACCCAGATGGGGAGTCAGCTTGTGAATGTGCTCTATATACTCGACGAGCCGTCCATCGGTCTGCATCAGAGTGACAACCGCAAACTCATAGACTCGCTCAAGAAACTCCGCGACGCGTCCAATTCGATTCTTGTGGTGGAACATGACCGCGACATGATGCTCGAGGCTGACCATATCGTTGACATCGGCCCTCTCGCAGGGCGCAAGGGTGGGGAAGTGGTGTTTTCCGGATCCCCGTCAGAGATGCTCGGCAAGGATACTTTGACATCCGACTATCTGAACGGACGGCTCCGTCTGCCCGTCAGGCGCGAGCCGCGTCTTGGCAATGGCAAATCCATAGTTCTCCAGGGAGCTACGGGTCACAATCTGAAGGATGTGACGCTCGAGGTGCCTCTGGGTAAGTTTGTGTGTGTGGCCGGTGTGTCGGGAAGCGGCAAGTCATCGCTTGTCAACGGGACACTGCAGCCCATCATCAGCAACAAGTTCTATAGATCGAACGATACGCCGCTCCCCTACAAGTCCATATCCGGACTTGAACATATAGATAAGGTTGTGACCGTGGATCAGTCGCCTCTCGGACGCACGCCACGATCAAATCCGGCAACTTATACAGGTGTTTTCACACTGATACGCGATCTTTTCGCATCGCTTCCGGAAGCCAAGATCAGAGGATATAAGCCGGGACGGTTCTCATTCAACGTGAGCGGAGGCCGATGTGAGAAGTGCTCGGGCAACGGCTACAAGACCATAGAGATGAATTTCCTGCCGGATGTGCTCGTGCCATGCGAGGAGTGTGGCGGTAAGCGCTACAACCGCGAGACACTCGAGGTGAGGTTCAAGGGGAAGTCCATAGCCGATGTCCTTGACATGACTATCAATCAGGCCGTGGAGTTTTTCTCGTCGGTGCCGTCCATACTGCGCAAGATAAAGGTGCTGCAGGAGATAGGCCTTGGCTATATAAAGCTCGGTCAACCTTCGTCAACGTTGTCGGGTGGCGAGAACCAGCGTGTCAAACTGGCCAATGAGCTGGCCAAGCGAGACACCGGCAATACGCTCTTCATACTCGACGAGCCCACCACCGGTCTGCATTTCGATGATATACGCGTGCTGCTCAATGTGCTTGACCGTCTTGTCGATAAGGGCAATACGGTGCTTGTGATAGAGCACAACATAGATGTGATATGCGCGGCCGACCATATAATAGACATGGGACCAGGCGGCGGAAAGCATGGCGGAGAGATTGTGGCCACCGGCTCAACGGCAGAAATAGCTGCCGGCAACTCACCTACGGCACCGTTCGTTCGTGAGATTCTCGAGCAATCATAGCATGCTGCAATTGCTTTTTTCTACAGTTTTTTCTACTTTTGTGCGATTGTTTCAGTATGGAAAAGAATATCCGACTCAAAGGCCTTGATTTTCACTTCACCGACAGCGGCGAAGGTGACAGGACTATAGTGCTCATGCATGGCTGGGGGTGCGACCACACTACGCTCGCCTCAATAGAGCGCACCGCGCTGCAGTGTGGCTACAGGGTGGTCAATGTCGACTTCCCCGGGTTCGGCAAGTCGCAGGAGCCGTCGGACGTGTGGGGCGTGGAGGAGTACACGGCGCTCATCGAGGAGCTCGTCAGCACCCTCGGAATAGAGAGACCGGTACTGCTCGGACATTCATTCGGAGGTCGTGTCGGTATACTCTATGCATCCCGACATCCCGAGGTGGATAAGCTCATACTCGTGGATGCCGCCGGTATAAAGCCCCGCCGGTCGCTGGGGTATTACCGCAAGGTATACACGTTCAAGTTCATAAAGCATATGATGTATCTCCTCTATGGACGTGAGAAGGCTGAGAAGAAGCTCGATGCCAGGCGTGCCAAGGCCGGATCCAGCGACTATGCCGGAGCATCGCCAATGATGCGCCGCATATTGTCGAAGGTGGTCAATGAGGACCTGACCTATGCTCTGCCCTCCGTCAAGGCTCCTACCTTGCTGATATGGGGTGAGAATGATACGGCCACTCCACTGGCCGACGCGAAGAAGATGGAGCGCCTGATACCGGACGCCGGACTCGTGAGCTATCCGGGGTGCGGACACTACAGCTTTCTGGACAATCCGGGCGGATTTGCAGCCGTGCTGAAAAGTTTTTTGAAATAATCACATTGTAATAATAACCTATGTTCTGGTTCAGTTATATAACTTTATTGATAGCATTGACAGCCGCGGTGTATGAGTTGAGGCGCTGCCTTATGATGTTGCAGCAGAATTCATACCGCAACGAGCGCTACAACCGCTGGCTGTCCACCTCGCAGGACTCCACATCCATACGCCGGTTGGTGAGCGGTGCTGTGGTCCTCGCCGCATTCTCGACACTTTCCATCCCGGTGGTGTCGCTCGGACTTGTCTGTGCGGTGTCGCTGCTCGACATATTGAATCTTGTCAGGGCCAGATACAAGAAGCCTCTTGTGTGGACTCCGCGAGCCAGACGCATCTATGCGGTAACGGCTCTGCTTGCGGTGATTGTGGTCGCCGCGTCATTCTTCATGGGTGGTGCTGGAACCAAGGGTGCAGGTGTGGCCGCGATAGTGGCTCTCGGTGTATACTGTTTCTCCCACCTGTTCATCCTTATTGCCAACTGGCTGCTGAAGCCGGTGGAGGCGCATATCAACAAAGGATATTATGACGATGCCGCCTCGATACTCCGCTCCATGCCTGACCTGAAGATAATCGGCATAACAGGATCGTATGGCAAGACAAGCACCAAGCATTATCTGAACAGGATCCTCTCCGAGCACTTCGATGTGATGATGACCCCCGGAAGCTATAACACCACAATGGGTGTGATACGTACTGTCAGGGAGTATCTTAAACCATACAATGAGGTATTCATCGTGGAGATGGGGGCCAAGCAGCCCGGCGATATCAAGGAGATATGCGATCTCGTGCATCCGACGGTGGGTATAGTTACCGCAGTGGGCGAGCAGCATCTCGAGTCGTTCAAGACCATAGAGAATGTGCAACGCACTAAGTTTGAGCTTATCGATTCACTTCCGGGCGATGGACTTGCCGTTGTAAATGATGATTTCCCCTATGTGGCCAACCGTCCTGTCAGCAACACGGAGTGTGTGCGCTATGCGGTGACGTCGACCGATGCCGCGGCCTATACGGCGGAGAATATCACATATAGCCCGCAGGGCACAACCTTCACGGTGAAGATGCCTGACGGAACCTCAATGGACTTCAGCACACGTCTGGTAGGCGAGTGCAATGTGTCCAACCTTCTGGCCGCCATCATAGTGTCGCTGCGTATGGGAGTGCCCGTGGAGAAGATAAAATATGCCGTGAGCCAGATAGAGCAGGTGGAGCATCGTCTGAACATGAAACGCACTCCCGGCGGCGTCACCATTATAGACGATGCGTTCAATTCCAACCCGACGGGTTCGCGTATGGCTCTTGATGTGCTTGCCATGATGAAACCTGGCAAGAGGATAGTCGTGACTCCGGGCATGATAGAACTCGGGGAGCGTCAGGCCGAGCTTAACAGGGCATTTGGCGAGAAGATAGCCGCATCGGCCGATGAAGCCATCATTGTGGGACAGTATAACCGCGAGGCCATTGTGGAGGGTATTGAGAATGCCCCTGTGAGGGTGGCCCGTATACATAAGGTAGATACATTCAACGATGCACAGGCCCTGCTGGCAGGTATGCTCGCACCGGGCGATACGGTGCTCTACGAGAATGATCTGCCGGATACTTTCAAATAGCAAAATCATAAATACAACATATGAAAACCAATATCGGAGTTTTTTTCGGCGGCCGCTCCACCGAGCATGAGATCTCGGTGATATCCGCCTCACAGGCCATGCATGCCATAAACAGAGATAAATATGACGTGACGCCTATCTATATCTCCAAGCAGGGAAAATATTATACCGGCGATGCCCTCTTCGATGTGGCCAATTACCGCGACATACCCTCGCTGCTGTCAAAATGCACACAGGTCTATATGGAGCCGTCCTACGGAGACTACAATCTCTATAAGGTGAATAAGCCGATGTTTGGCAGCAATGTCATGACCAAGCTTGATGTTGTCATCCCCGTGCTTCACGGCTCGAACGTGGAGGATGGAATATTCGAGGGTGTGCTCGAGACCATCGGTATCCCTTATGCCGGCTGCAATACCCTCGCGAGCGCCAACGGCATGGACAAGATCACCATGAAGATGATATTGAGGGAGTGCGGTATCCCGGTGATAGACTACGTGTGGTTCACGGACAAGGAATGGTTTGCCAAGCGCGACGAACTGATAGCCCGTATAGAGGAGCGCATAGGCTATCCGGTGATTGTCAAGCCCGCCAATCTCGGTTCGAGCGTGGGTATAGGCCGTGCCGCCGACCGCGAGCAGCTGATTGCCAAGGTTGAGGCTGCCGAGAAGTACTCGTCGCGCCTTATCGTGGAGCATATGGTGGACAATCTCAAGGAGATAAACTGCTCGGTGCTCGGCGACTGTGATGAGTATGAGTCATCTGTGCTCGAGGAGCCGATAAAGAGCGCCGAGATCCTTTCGTATGAGGACAAGTATATGGGTGGCACCAAGGGTGCCAAGGGTATGCAGTCGTCGCAGAAACGTATCCCTGCTGAGCTTCCTGCTGAGATGACTGAGCGTATTCGTTTTCTGGCCGGCGAGACATTCCGTGTGCTCGGTTGCCACGGTGTGAGCCGCATTGACTTCATCATTGACGCTGACAGCAATGAGGTGTATGTCAATGAAATCAATACAATCCCCGGATCGCTGTCGTTCTATCTGTGGGAGGCCACGGGGCTGCCGTTTGACGGCCTGATGGAGCGCCTTGTGCGTCTGGCCCTCAAGCGCAAGCGTGAGCAGGGTCAGAAGACCGTGAGCTACGACCAGAACATCTTCTCGCTGTCGGGAGGTGTGAAGGGCGGACTGAAAGGATCGAAGACAAGATAACACAGCAAATGGGAAATTTTTTCTACTGGATTCTGGCCGCAGTGCTTTTCGGTGTGCTTTCGGGTGCGCTCTATACATGGATGTCGCCGCGACGTGAACGCCGGGTGAGGCTGATGCTCCGGAGCATGGCGTTCTATGCCATCTTCGGCTTCGTGGTGGTGTATATCATATCGCTTGTGGCCTGATCCTAATCGTGGTGATATGGTTCGCCACGCATTATGGTCATGGCACGGTAGATCTGCTCGGCAAAGAAGAGACGGACCATCTCGTGGGTGAATGTCATGCGCGAGAGCGAGAGTTTGGCATCGGCGCGTGAGTATACATCCTGCGAGAATCCGTATGGACCTCCTACCACGTAGACCAGGCGCTTGAGTCCGAGCACCATTCTGCGGTCGATCTCGGCCGACAGTTCGCGGGAGGTGAGTTCCTTGCCTCTCTCATCGAGAAGCACCACCTGGTCGCCCCCCTGCAGGAGCGAGAGTATGGCTTGTCCTTCGCGCTGTTTCTGCAACTGTTCGGTGAGTCCCTTGGCTGCTTTTATGTCAGGAATGGTGACGACTTCCATAGGGCAGTAGCGGTTGATGCGTTTCACATAGTCGTCCACTGCGGTGGCGATATATGGTGTCGAGGTTTTGCCTACGGTGATAAGTACGATTTTCATGAATCAACTAAATAAATTGTTCAGTATATGAAGAGTAAAGAAGAATTGATCGACGATCTGCTCACGCTCGCGTTTGCCGAGGATGTGGGTGATGGCGATCATACCACGCTCAGCACCATTCCGGCAAGTGAGATGGGTTGCCAGCGTCTTATCGTTAAGGAGGAGGGTGTGCTTGCCGGCGTTGATATAGCCCGACGGGTTTTCAGTAAGTTTGATCCCGAGCTGGAGATGACAGTGTATATCAATGACGGTGCACATGTGAAACCAGGTGACATTGCCTTTGAAGTGAAGGGCAGGGTGCGCTCGCTCCTGCAGACCGAGCGTGTGATGCTCAACATCATGCAGCGCATGAGCGGCATAGCCACACAGACGGCAAAGTATCAGGCCCGGCTGGAGGGATTGAAGACCAAGGTGCTCGACACCCGCAAGACAACCCCGGGCATGCGTATGCTCGAAAAGGAGGCCGTGCGTATAGGTGGCGGATGCAATCATCGCATCGGACTGTTCGACATGATCCTGATCAAGGACAACCACGTAGACTTTGCCGGTGGTATCACCCAGGCTGTCAATGCAGCCAAGGAGTATTGCAAGGCTAATGGAAAGGATCTGAAGATAGAGGTGGAGGTGAGAAACACCGATGAGATTCTTGAGGCTCTGGAGGCCGGGGTGGACCGTATCATGCTTGACAATTTCACTCCCGAGCGCACCCGTGAGGCTGTGAAACTCATAGACGGACGTGTGGAGATCGAATCGTCGGGAGGCATCACTCTTGATACTCTGCGCGACTATGGCGAATGTGGCGTGGATTTTATCTCAGTAGGTGCACTCACCCATTCTGTCAAGGGGCTTGACATGAGCTTCAAGGCAGCTGTATGACCTGAACCCATAATTGACAGAAGGATACAAAAGGACAAAAAAGGGACAAAAGGGACAAAAGTAATTAATTGTTGCACAGATAATTAATATTTGTCCCTTTTGTCCCTTTTTTGTCCTTTTGTATCCTTCTGTCAATTATGAGACAGTTCCATATTTTGACACATTCTCAGATCACTTGCCGAGGATCTGATCCAGGCTTATTTCCGCGAACGAATCGAAGGTCTTGTCGGCTATGGCGCTCACTTTCTCTCTGGGATTGGTCGTGGCTATGCCTATGACTGTGGCTCCGGAGCGACGTCCGGCTTCAAGTCCCTGCATGGAGTCCTCGAACACGAAGCAACATGCGGGATCGCGTCCTATGAGGCGTGCGCCTGTGAGGTAGCCTTCGGGATCGGGCTTGGAGTTGGTCACCATGCTTCCTGTGACAATGGCGTCGACAGCGTCTTTCAGCTCCGGATGGCGCTGGAAGAGGTAGCTCATCTTGACATCGTCGCTGCTTGTGACGATGGCTGAGGGGATGCCGTTGGCATGCAGTTCATGGATGAACTCCTTTACACCCGGGTAGACAGGATAGAGCATGGCGTTCTCAAAGGCGTGAAGCTCTTCGACGATGCCTTCTCTGTCAGCCTCGGGGAATGACTGGAGTATCTCCCCGAGTGTCGTTCCCTTGATGTCGGCGGCGAATGTTGCGGGCAGGCCGTAACGTTCGGCCATGCCGCCCCAGAATTTGGAATATTCGCCCTCGCTGTCCACGAGGACACCGTCAAGATCGAAAAGAACACCTGCCTTTTTTATATCCATGTTCATTGTATTCAGATATTGCATTATGTCATTTTACATTATGCCACGCTCGCGCAGACGGCACTGCCAAGCCCATGCTGAGCGCATGGTGTCGGCCAGCGGAGTCTCAGCCTTCCAGCCGAGCACTTCATTGGCATATGCGGGGTCGGCCCAAACTTTCTCGATGTCGCCGGCACGGCGTCCCACGATCTTGTGGGGTACTTTCACGCCGGTGGCTTCCTCGAATGTGTGGATGAGTTCAAGCACTGAGACACCGTTGCCTGTGCCGAGATTGAATATCTCGATCTTTGCATCGGAACGGTCCTCGAGCATTCTCTCCACTGCGATAACGTGGGCTTTGGCAAGATCGACCACATTGATATAGTCGCGTATGCAGGAGCCGTCGGGGGTGTTGTAGTCATTGCCGAACACACTGAGCTCCTTACGTATGCCTATGGCCGTCTGGGTGAGGTAGGGGATAAGATTCTGGGGCACACCGTTGGGGAGCTCGCCGATTTCGGCTGATGAATGGGCGCCGACAGGATTGAAGTAGCGGAGTATAACGCTCTTGAAAGGTGCGCCTGCATTGATGACGTCAGTGATGATCTCCTCTGATATCTGCTTGGTGTTGCCGTAGGGGGAGGTGGCTTTCTTGATGGGTGCGTTTTCGGTGACGGGGTTCTCGTCAGGCTCGCCGTAGACGGTGCATGATGAAGAGAACACGATGCCCTTCACTCCGGCAGGTCCCATGAGGTCAAGCAGATTGAGCAGAGTGTTGAGGTTGTTGCGGTAATACAGAATGGGTTTGTGCATGCTCTCGCCGACAGCCTTCGATGCGGCGAAATTGATGATACCCTTTATGTCGGGATATGTTTCAAAAAGCCGGCGGAGGGTGTCAATGTCGGTGCAGTCACCTTCCACGAAGTCGGGGCGTATGCCTGTGATTCGTTCGATGCCGTCGATGACATCGGCGTTGGAGTTGGAAAGATTATCGATGATGGTGACGGGATAGCCGGCCTGCTGGAGTTCGACTACCGTGTGGGAACCGATATAGCCGGTTCCACCTGTGACGAGGATGCGTTCTTGTTTCATCTTATTCTTGTTGATGGTAATTGCGGTAAAGTTCGATGGCTTTTGAGGGATCGTATGTCCCTATGTGACGGCGTTTTTTCTCTTCGAAAATTTCAGAGATGGCAAAGAATATGCCGCTCTCCTCGACATCGCCGAACTCATCGTTGATGGCTGTGCCGAACATCTTCATGGTCGGCGAGAGACTCATGTATGAGTTGACCAGCGGTGGTATGTTGAACCCGGCCTCGCGTATGGCATGGTTGAGTATCTTGTAGTCCTCCTTGAAGCTTCCGCCTCTGAAGAGCGACTCCATTGCGCCGGCATCGATCTCGGTGTCGAGCGGTGTGATCGGAACCACAAGCGAGTCATGGTCGGGGAAATATTTCTGTAGGAAATACAGAATCATGTCGCGGCATGTGCGGTTGTATCCGGGATACATGGTCATCTTGCCGAACAGGTATTTTATGTCGGGGTATATCACTGTGAGAGCACCGAGTCCGTCCCAGAGATTGTCGAGGGCGAATAGAGCCTTTGCGCCTGCCTGTGATGACTGATAGTGCAGTCTGACGAATGAGCGTCCGAGCTCGATGGTGGATGGCAGATAGTCATTGACGAACTCTTTCGAGAATCTGAACATGTGGCTTGTGGCTATACGTGGGACACCGCTGTCGCTGATGCGTATCTCACTTCCAAGTATGAACCGGTAGCCGCCGAGAATGAGGCGTGCTTCCGGATCCCATACGATGAGCTGACGGCAAGGAGGATCCATCAGGTCAAACTCGTCGATATCCACACTTTTTCCGGTGCCTCCTCCGGCCGCGCGGAAGGATTGTTCCCTGAGTCTCCCCACCTCCTGCATCACGGCGGGGCATTCACGCCCGTCGATAATGTATATGAGATTGCCCCCCTTGTTTGTGGGACGCAACAGTCTGCCCGGTGTCAGTTCAGCCTCGATCAAGGCAGTGTCGATGGGTTCGATTATAGGTTCTGTCATGTAGCTTCCTGTCTTTAATTTTTAATCGGCCTTTTTGAGCCGGTAGACGAGTTCTCTGAGCGAATCGGCCTGGTTTTGGGCATCTTTGCCGCCCCGGAGTGTCTCCCAACCGATGGGTTTCCCTACTGTGACGGTAAATGTGTGCCCGCTTTGTCTGAAGATCTCGGCCGGGAGTCTGATCATCTCGATGTTGAATTTCAATCCGAGCCGAGTCCTTAACTGTGCAAATTTATAAAAAAAAGAGGAATTCTCACCGCTAAAATGCAATGGAATTATATCCCGGTGGTAATAAATCGCTTTATTGACCACCATTTTGTGCCATTGCAGGTCGGCGATGGAGCCATCGGGCATGCGGCGCGACACGAGTCCGGCCGGGAACATGACCACGGGGGTGTCACCGGCAAATGCCTCGTCAAGGGCCAAAGCCGATTCCCGGGACTGCTCGCCATGTTTGTTCACGCCGATGAATATGCTCTTCAATGGCTCGACGAATGTCAGCAGGTCGTTGACTATGAATTTCATTTTCTTGTCGCCGCCGTAGAGATCACGTATCACCTGGGCTAGAATGAGTCCGTCGAGTCCTCCGAGAGGGTGGTTGGACACGAATATCACCCGTCGGGCGGGCGCCATGGAGGAGTCTCGCTCTATGCGGTAGTTTACTCCGAGATCGGCGGTGACTCCTGCAGCGAAATCCACGCCTTCGGTTCCGGCATTGTGGCTTAAAAGTTGGTTGAGTCCGTCCTGATGGATGATTCTCTCCAGCCAGCGTATCATGAAACGGGGTATGCGGCGGTGATAACGCGGCACACGCAGCCTCAGTACATTGTCGATATCAATTCTCATCATGCTTCCTGATCCTTGTCGATTATGGCTGAGAATGCCTGCCAGAGGGTGTCGTCGGCAGGGAGAGGGGCGGTGATGTCGATATGTTTGCCAGATACCGGATGGTCGAACTCGATACGGTGTGCGCGAAGTGACACGGATCCGTCAGGATTGCTGCGCTTGTCGCCATATTTAAGATCTCCTTTTATAGGGCATCCGATGGAGGCGAGCTGAACGCGGATCTGGTGTTTGCGTCCGGTCTCGAGATGAATCTCGAGCAGATGATAGCGGTCGGAGCTTCCCATGTAGCGGTAGCTTAGAGCTACGGGTTTGGCGCCGTCGCGAGGAACGGGGTATATGTAGCTCTTGTTATTGCGCTCGATGGATTTAAGATAGCCTGTGAGGCGTTTCTCGTCGTCGGCGGGACGATTGCGTGTGATGGCTATGTAGGTCTTTCTGACCTGCCCGAGTCTGAACATCTCGTTGAGCCTTGCAAGAGCCTTGGATGTCTTGGCGAAGACTACCACTCCGCCTACCGGACGGTCAAGGCGATGGACCACCCCGCAGAACACGTTGCCGGGTTTGGAGTATTTCTCCTTGATCCACTCCTTTAGTGTGTCCACGAGAGGGGTGTCGCCGGTCTTGTCGCCCTGTACTATCTCGCCGGGCTCTTTGTTGACGATGATTATGTGGTTGTCTTCGTAGAGGACTGTCATAATTGGAATAGATGGATTTGGATCTGCAAAATTAGTCAAAAATGACAATTTATGCGAATTTTAGTGAACTATTGCGCATGACGGGTTGTCATAAAGGTATGAAACGACTCTTACCCTACATTGCATTCGTTGCCGTAGTCGGGCTCATGGTATGGCTGTTCTCACGGCGCGTGGACAGCGACGCGGTCACACAGCCCCGTGTCGAGAAGCTTGCCGGCCCTGCGGGTGAGCTTTCGCTTGATAAGCTGAAAGGCAATTATGTGCTTGTGAATTTCTGGGATTCGTCCAATGCCGTGTCGCGCATAGCCACTGCTGAGTATGACCGCTTTTTCCGGTCGCATCCGGGGGAGGGGATCGAGATGGTGTCGGTCAACACTGACGATGACCGCGGTCTGTACTCGGAGATAGCCCGCAAGGATGGCCTCGATCTGAGCCGGCAGTTCCATATAATGGATGTGAAGAGCGGAAATCTCGGCCGTGACTATAAGGCTCATGACGGATTTATGTCGTATCTCATGAATCCTTCAGGTAAGATCGTGGCCAAGAATCCATCGGTCGAGACTCTTGAAAAATATCTCTCCCCTGTGAAATAACACGAAAAAAATTGCTAATTTTGTACTCCATTTCATCATGAAGAAAATAGTCAGCTTTGCTGCCGCCGCAGTCATGTCGTGCGGTTTTATGGCACATTCAGCCGTCGAAAGGAATTTTGAAACCCATCCTGTCACCTCGCCATCCATAGTGGATTTCAAGGTCGACAGCATAGACTACCGCAAGAATCTTACCAGGGTCTACGGCAGCCTGACGGGACGTCCGCATACATCCGGACGTATAGACAGAGTGACGCTCGGCGGTATGGAGTGCACAGATATTGATGGTATAGATCTCAACCGATATTATCAATGGGAGGATGACGGTGTTATCCTCGTTGAGATCGATTTTCCGTCAATGAAACCGATACGCGAGGCTGATATCCAGTTCTCAACCCCCCGCGGGGAGTCCGGCGTGAAGGTCGCGGCAAAAGCGAGGTAGTGTGGCATACGACGTCACAATAGCACGCTGATGTGCCGCCGGCTGCCGGCTATTCTCCGACTCCATCACATTTCTATGAAGCTCTGTATAACCGAGAAACCAAGTGTAGCCAAAGATATAGCCCGTCTGCTCGGCTCAAATGTGCGCCGTGACGGATATTTTGAGGGTCCGGAATATTATGTAACCTGGACCTTCGGCCATCTGTGTATGCTTAAGGAGCCGCATGACTATACTGAGGCGTGGAAGCGCTGGTCGCTCGGATCGCTCCCGATGATCCCTGCCAAATTCGGCATAAAGCTGATACCTGTGCAAAGCTATGAACAGCAGTTCAAGGTGATAGAGACTCTCTCGGGTCAGGCGGAGGAGATAATAAATTGCGGTGATGCCGGTCAGGAGGGTGAACTGATACAGCGGTGGGTGATGCAGAAGGCCGGAGTGAAATGTCCGGTGAAACGCCTCTGGATATCATCGCTGACGGATGACGCCATAAAGGAGGGATTCATGTCGCTGCAGCCGGAGTCGAAGTATGACAATCTGTATCATGCGGGATTGTCACGTGCCATAGGCGACTGGATACTTGGCATGAACGGCACACGCCTGTATTCGCTCAAGTATTCATCTCCTGGAAATGTATTATCCATAGGGAGGGTGCAGACTCCGACGCTCGCTCTGATAGTGCAGCGCCATCATGAGATAGAGAACTTCAGACCGGAGGATTTCTGGGAACTCAAAAGTCTGTACAAGGGGGTTACATTCAATTCTACTGCCGGACGGTTCAATACACTCGAGGAGGCAGAGGCCGCTGTGGCCGATCTTGTGGGTAGGCCGATGGTGATCACAGATGTGCAGCAGAAGAAGGGACGCGAATCTGCCCCGAGGCTCTTTGACCTGACATCGTTGCAGGTGGAGTGTAACAAGAAATGGGGTTGGACCGCCGACGAGACCTTGCGCCTCATACAGAGTCTGTATGAGAAGAAGGTCACCACCTATCCGCGTGTGGACACCACTTATCTCAGTGAGGATATATACCCGAAAATTCCGTCGATATTGCAGCAGATGACCCCTTATGCATCTCTGACATCGTGTCTGCTGGCCGGAAAGATAACCAAGAGCAAGAAGGTGTTTGACAACTCGAAGGTGACGGATCACCATGCCATCATCCCTACCGGGCAGTCACCATCGTCGCTTGTTGGGGATGAGCGCAAGCTGTATCATCTTATCGCCCTGAGGTTCATCGCTGTGTTCTATCCTGATTGTGAATTCATGACCACGACGGTGCTCGGGAATGTTGACAAGGCCGGATTCAAGGCTTTGGGCAAGGTCATAACTTCCCCGGGCTGGCGCGATGTGCTCGATACAGTAACGCCGAAGGCGGACAGTAAGGATGATGATAATGCAGCTAACAGTGGCGACAGGATTCTCCCGCCGTTCTCACCGGGTGAAAGCGGTCCGCAGGAGCCATCGCTCGTCAAGAAAACCACTCAGCCGCCCAAGCTCTATACGGAGGGTACGCTTCTGCGTGCCATGGAGAGTGCCGGAAAGACTGTGGATGACGAGGATCTGCGCGAGGCCATGAAGGAGAATGGCATAGGACGCCCTTCGACTCGTGCGGCTATTATCGAGACTCTCTTCAAGAGACACTATATACAGAGGAAGGGGAAGTCGATCATCGCATCGGCTCCCGGCATCCAGCTCATATCAACCATACACGAGGAGCTGCTCAAGAGCGCCAAACTCACCGGCCTGTGGGAGAACAAACTCCGAAGGATAGAGCGTGGGGAGTATTCGGCCGGCATGTTCATATCCGAGCTGAAGGAGCTTATAGATAAGATAGTGTACAATGTGCTCAGCGACAATGAGCATGGCAAGATAGATACGGGCCAACAGCGTCCGCCGTCGGGTGGTGGGGCACAGTCTGCGGCCGATGGAGCGCCGAAGCCTACCAAGCCACGGGCACCTCGCACCACTAAATTCGAGCAAGTGGTGTGTCCGGCATGCGGGCAGGGGCATATACTCAAGGGGAGGACGGCTTTCGGATGCAGCCGGTTCAGAGAGGGGTGTACGCTGCGTCTGCCATTTACAGAATATCCCGACACCCTTACCCCGGCCAAGCTAAAGAAGAAGCTTGAGAAACCGGGGTGAGAATGCCGGGATCCTGATCGCGCGGACGATCATATGTCGGTCACGATTTTTTTGTCACGACTTTGATTATGGGAGTGCCGCTGCTTTTGTCTACGTCGATGGACTCGATTTTGTCAGGGTTGATGACTTTCAATGTTGTGATGTCCTGTTTCACACCGTCGATGTAGATGATCGGTTCTTCATCGGATGCTGATCCGGTGTAGCTCTTGATCACTATTGTGCTCTTTTCAACTTTATTATCAGCCGGAGCGGCGGAGTCTTTCTTGCCGTCATCGGTAAGAGTGAACGAGATGGGTAGGGTGTACCATACGCTTACCGGCTTGCCGTTGACTTTGCCTGGGGTGAAGTCGGGGAGCGATTTGATGACTCTGACGGCTTCGGCATCGAGGTCATCGCTGACACCTCTCACCACTCTGACATCGCCTACAGCTCCGGTGGATGTCACTACAAACTGAGCTACGACACGCCCCTGGATGTTGGCTTTCATGGCGGCCTCCGGATAGCGCACATTCTCGGCAAGGAATTTGAACAGGGCCTGATCACCACCGGGGAAGCGAGGCATTTCTTCTACCACATCATAGATCCTGTTATCTGTTTTCCCGCTATTGGCGGATGCTTTCCGGGCGGGACTGTTTGCCTCCGGCTGTGGATCGGTCATTGCGATAAGTCCGATGGCGGTTTGGTTGTCCGGGGTATTTTCGCTACCTTTGTTTCCGGTTGCCGCTCCGATGAGCGCCTGGGCGGATGAGGTGTCGGACAGCAGTGCGGCCACGGCCGGAAGATCGGTCACGAAGAGTGCTGCGGCAAGGGCCGGCACCAGCGCGAGTCCGCGCAGACGGCGGGCACGCGAGTCGTTGGAATTGTACATCATGGTGATACGTTTTTTAAGTTTACTATGATTCAGGCTGTTGGCGAGTGACGGGAATCTCGCGCCAACAGCTTTTTTTATCAATAACATCTGATAGTCACGGATATTTACACCCGAGGCTATGACGGCGCTGTCGGCCTGATATTCGTGGACTGTCTTCAGCTCTTCGCGCATGAGCCATGCTGCGGGATTGAACCACTGGAATATGCATACTGACTGTGCGAACATAAGATCGATGCAGTGCATGTGCTTGATGTGACGGAGCTCGTGGGTGAGGATCATTTCGCCGTTATCATCCCAGTCGGGATAGCTCATCACAACATATCTGCCCCAGCTGAAGGGGGCTATGCGGGTATCGTCGGTGAGAACAAGGGTGTATGTGTCATAGTGCCTTTTGTCACCGTTGTTTATGACGCGGCAAAGCTTGAATATCGTTATCACGGTATATATTATTGCAGCCACCATGCCTGAGATGTATGTCCATATGAGGATTGAGAGGTAAAGCGGTTGGGATGCGGCTGACAGATCTTCCGGCTGAAGCATGATGCCTGTAATGGTGGCCTGAATGTCGACGGTGGGATGCCCCGCGGTGGTCATCATCTGTGATATGATGTGTGACGCCGGATAGGCAAGAAGTGCTACCGCATATATGGCCCATAGAGCCATGCGGTTGTAGCGGTGTTGATTCTCACCGGCAAGAGCCCATTTGTAGCTCACATAGAGGGCGAGCAGAAGAATGGACGAATATATTGAATATGCTACGAATGGTCCCATTGTGATTGATGTGGTGTGTTATTACCTCTTGTTGTTCTTGCTTTCGATCAGGTTGATGATCTCCTTGAGTTCCTCAACCGATATTTTTTCTTCTTCGGCAAGTGCTGACACTGCGCTCTTGTAGGAGTTGTTGAAGAAGTTTGCCACAATCTCGGATAAGGATTTTTTTTGAAAGTCTTCGCGTGCGGCTATCGCGTGGAAGCGATGGCTGCCGTTGATGGTCTCATGCCCTACGTGGCCTTTCTCCTCAAGGATCCTTACGAGTGTGGCAATGGTGTTGAAGTGAGGCTTTGGCTCGGGATATAGCGCCACCATCTCTCTGACAAAAAGTGGGCCGTTGTCCCATAGCATCTGCATGATGGGAAGTTCTTTTTCGGTGAGGAGCTGTTTTTTGCGTCCGGCTTTCATTGTTATATAGTATATGGGGATTCTTTGAATTAAAAAATTAGTTGATGTGGCAAAGGTATAACTAAAAAATTAGTAATGCAACTAAAAAGTTAGTTTTGATAGTTAATGATTGTTAATTCTGAAATGTGGATATAGAATGCCAAAGGTATTGAAATGTGTGTAAGCAAAAGAGATACTGAAGTCCCTATAATGCGTTCCGCATTATAGGGACTTCAGTATCTCTTTGTGTCAATTCTGACACGGTCTGCTTGTGTTATTTTTCTGCTGCGAGAATCAGGGCGGAACGGGGGGCTACGGTCAGTTTGCCTCCGCGGGAAGTTCCAAGGCCGGAGGCCTTGATGTTTCCGTCCTCGGCTATCACAGTCCAGTCGCGTTTTTTGACTTTGACCTCGCGGGGTTCATCGGAGCCGTTGAATATCACTTTTATCTCCTTCCACTCGTCGCCGTTGGCGTGGTCGGTGAGGGAGTAGGATATGAGTCCGGGTTCGGTCTTGTCGAATTTAAGATGGCGGGCCACATCCTCGGCTGTGGTCATGCGGAATGCGGGATGGGCTTTGCGTAGGGCTATCAGTTCCTTGTAATATTCAAATTGTCCGGCGTTGCTGTGGCGGAGGTTCCAGTCGATGGCGTTGATCGAGTCGGGGGAATTGTAGGAGTTATGTACTCCCTTTTTGTCGCGGAAAATCTCCTCGCCGGTAAACATGAACGGAGTGCCCTGCGAAGTGAAGATTATAGTCTGGGCGAGTCGTGCGGCACGCTGGCGGTCAGCCTCGGTGGCATCGGGCATAGACTTGCGCAGCTTGTCGGTGAGCATGAGATCATCGTGGCAGGATACATAGTTGATGATCTGCGACGGAGAGGCGGCATAGGCGAATTTGCTGTTGTTGCCTTTCGAATAGTCGACCTGCGGGTGAGCGGTGGCGCCTACGATACCGATTTTGACGGTTTCCTCAAGCCCCGGTTTGCCGGTGGCGAATCCGCGGTCGGAGGCATCGGTGTAATGTCCTTTCACCGCATCGCGGATGTCATCGCTGAACACTGCAATCTGAGGCATTTTGGAAACATTCTCCTTGAGCGCCCGACGTTCCACCGGGAGGGGGGAGTCACCGGCGGTCCAACCTTCGCCATATACGAAAATGTCGGGGTTGATCTCCTTGAGGGCGGCTGCGACCTGATTCATGGTCTCGATATCATGTATGGCCATGAGATCGAATCTGAATCCGTCAATGTGGTATTCCTTAGCCCAGTATTTCACGGAGTTGATGATGAAGTCTCTCATCTGTTGGCGATCGGATGCGGTCTCGTTGCCGCATCCGGAAGCATCGCTGTATGTTCCGTCCGGACGGTGGCGGTAGTAGTAGCCCGGAGCGGTGAGCGAGAAATTGGAGTCATCGTTGTCGGCTGTGTGATTGTACACTACATCCATGATCACACCTATGCCATTATCGTGAAGAGATTTGATCATCTCTTTCATCTCTTTGATCCTTGTAGTCGGATCGGACGGATTTGTGGAGTAGGATCCTTCGGGTGTGTTGTAGTTGAGAGGATCGTATCCCCAGTTGTATGTGTTGGCCGGGAGATTGGTTTCGTCGACACTGTTGTAGTCGTATGACGGAAGGATGTGCACATGCGTGATGCCGAGGTCCTTGAGGTGGTCAATGCCTGTGGGGTCTCCTTCGGGATTAGTGGTGCCATGTTCGGTGAGTGCGAGGAATTTCCCTTTGTTTGCTATGCCTGATGATGGATCCACAGAGAAGTCACGATGGTGCATTTCGTATATCACGGCATCGTTGATATGTTTCAAGGCAGGTCCCTTGTCGTTGGCCCATCCATCGGGATCAGTGGCGCTGAAGTCAATCACGGCGGCACGGTTGCCGTTCACGCCTACGGCTTTGGCCCATACACCCGGAGTCTCGGCAAGCCATCGGCCACTGTGTTTCACTCTGAAAGTGTAGAATTTACCGTAGAGCTGTGCGGGTGTAGATGCTATCCATGTGCCATCGGTGGAGGGTGTCATGTCGATGATCTGCTCTGCTGCGGATCCGCGCCCGGAGGGATAGATGATGAGTTGGACTGCCTCGGCTTCAGGCGACCACATGCGCCAGTGCGTTCCATTGGAGTCTACGCTCAGCTCGAGATCCTCGCCGCTGTAGGATGGGAAACTGCCGAACTTAGAGTCGGGATCTGTGATTTGTGCGGCTGTCATAGAGCCGCAGCCGATGATGATACTTGTCAAGACCGGTGTAATTTTCATGATAAAAATGTTGATTGGAAAGGGGGTAAGTATGTGATGAAGGATGTATGTCCCCGGCCGGGGACATACATCCTTCAAAAAATAATTATATGTATGATCTGTAAAGGTTCATCGGGTTCAGTCAACTTCGATCACGAGGAAGTTGGAGAGCTGCCAGAATTTTGCCGGGTTGAGGATTTTGATGACTTTCTGTCCGTTGACATCGACGATCTCGTAGGTGTCCTTGGGCTGCGAGGTCATGATCTTGGCCTTCTTGCTGTGGGTGGGGATTTCGGTGAGAGTGCGCTTGTCGGCATTGGTGAAGTAGCTCATGTCGAAGTCGCCCTTCATAACCTTGGTCTTGCGGAGGAATCCGGACTTGAGGATGTCACGCTCCTTGAGTTCCTTGTTGGTGCCTACTGCATAGTAGCAGGCGTTGGCCTCTGCGTCGGCGATACGGGCTGCCTCCTCGGCTGCTGCCTTGGCGAGACGTTCAGCCTCGACGTCTGTGTTGAGCGAGTCTACGCGGGTGTTGAGGTCAGTCACTGTGGATGTGAGTTCCTCAATCTTTATATTGGCAGAGGCGAGCTGGTTGGTGAGAGTGGCTATCTCGGTTGACTGCTCGGCTATCTGGGCCTTGAGATTGGAAATGGTGCGTTTGAGGGTGGCGTTCTCGCCGCCGTTGTCGTTGAGTTTCTTTTCCAGCTCGGCGAGACGTTCGCGACGCTCCTGCAGGGCCTGCTGGATAGCGATCATGTCATTGCGGATCTGCTCTTTGCGAGATGATGACTCGCCGCCGAGAGTGCCGGGGGTGGAGATGATTTTCTCAAGATCCTTGATCTGGCTCATGCCGTCGGATATGTCGTTGACAAGCACGAGAAGACTGTCTTGAGTGGCGAGGGTCTCGCGGAGGTCACCTTTGAGTTGCTCATTCTGAGCTTCTGCATCGCGGAGTTTGTCACCATTGCAGGAGGTGAGGGCCGCTGCTGCGATCAAAGCAAGAGTTGCAATTTTTTTCATATCGCTAATAGGTTGAATGTGAGGTTTTTATTCTTCTTTGTATTTGTTTTTGTGAACTTTAGGACCCTCGGCAAGTTGCGGTCCTATAATGATAACAATCTCTCCGCGGGGATTGTTTTCATTGAAATATCCGATAAGTTCGCCCAAGGTGCCGCGCACGGTTGTGTCGTGTAGTTTGGAGATCTCACGTGATACGGATGCCGGGCGGTTCCCGCCGCATGCAGCGGCAAGTTCGCCTAATGTCTTCACGAGCCGGAGCGGTGACTCATAGATGATGGATGTGCAGTCGCTCGCGGCGATGCGTTCTATCCTGGAGTGGCGTCCTTTTTTCGGGGGGAGAAATCCTTCGAATGTGAAACGGTCGGTGGGGAGTCCGGAATTTACCAGAGCCGGGACGAATGCGGTGGGGCCCGGGAGTGTCTCCACCTCCACGCCCGCCTCGCGGCATTCGCGTGTGAGCATGAATCCTGGATCACTTATGCCGGGAGTACCGGCATCGGATATCAAGGCAATGTTCTCGCCGGCGATTATTCTCTCGATTATGGGCCGGGCGGTGGCATGCTCGTTGAACTTGTGATGGCTCGCACATGGAGTGGTGATGCCGAAATGGCGCAGCAGTACCGAGGAGGTACGTGTGTCCTCGGCGTAGATCTGCGAGCATTCGCCGAGCACTTTCACGGCCCTCGGGGTCATGTCTTCGAGATTGCCTACAGGTGTGGGGACTATGAACAATTTTGCCATGCGGTGATGCCGTATGTTCAGAAATGTTTTGCGATGATCTCCATGAAGGCCTTGACATTGTCGTCAGACTGATCCCAGCACAGATCCTCATAGAAATACTCCTTTGCTTCGTCCAAGGAGTTCATGGATGAAATGACATTGAGAGCATCCTCAAACTCCTCCTGCGAGTTGCCGAAAAGCTCCCGACGGAAACGGAACTTGTCGTTGAGAGTGAAGGCTTTGCTGATATCGCTGGCTTTTTCGCGGGCTATGCGCTCGTCGAGAGTGAGCTGTGCGGCGGGGTCGGCCATCTCTTTTTCCTCGATAAGGGCGCTTTCGGCCACAAGTGTCTCGTCGGGAGTCGGTGTGATGGGCGTCTCGGGCTCGGGAGCTGTGGGCGCAGCTACCGGAGCCGGAGTGGCAACAGGGGCCGGGACTGTCCGGCCGGAGGTGCCGTTCATCTCACTGTGGAGTATGGCGGCTTTCTCGGCTATCATACGGTCTACCTCAGGTGAGCATTCGCTTTTGCGGTCGATCTGCAGAAGCAGCAGTCCCTCGATCTCGTAGGCTGTGCGGAGAAGCTCTTTATAATCGTGTGTCATGTCTTATGATCAATTTTCCTGCAAACTTACGTCAAATAATTTTAATAACAAACGCTGGAACGAATTTTTTAACGCCGCACGCGAGCATCTGAATCCGTTTGCGATGAAGACGATCACGTGTGTAGGGTGTCCGTCTTCGTCAAGGAGGTAACCGCTGTAGCTCTGCACGCCCTTCATTGAGCCGGTCTTCATGGCTACGCGACCCTCGAGCGGAGTGTCCGCCAGAAAGCCTTTCATCGTGCCGTCAAGGCCGGCGCGTGGAAAGAGAGACGTGTAGTCTGTGCCGAACTCATCATATGCCATATGGGCGTTCAGCTCGGAGAGGAAACGGGCAGTGAGACGGTTGTCGCGTGACAGTCCGCTGCCGTCTACTATGCTGACTCCCCGGGAATTTATGCCCATCATGGCCCATACGGCTCGTTCTTCCACAAGCGCATCAGAACGGGTGCCCCCCGGGGCTATGGCCCGCAGCATGCCTTCGGCCATGAGATTGTCCGACCGGAACATAAGGCTGCGCATTATCTCATCGAATGCGGGGGAATGATGGGTGTATATTTCGGTAGTGACGGGGCGCACATTTTTAAGCACGCTACCCCCCACGGATATGCCTTCGTCTGACAGCGCTGAGGCTATCGCCGCCTTCATGGCTTTGGCCGGGTAGGGCATGGAGAACATGTCGCTGAATCCCCGGCGGGTATTGCCGCTTATCAGAAATGTCTCCGATCCGTCCTTGCGATCTACCTTGACGCCGCGACGTTTGGATGGAGAGATTGAGAATTTCAGGTCCGGGACATGGGGCGTGGTCTCCTTTGAAGGGAGTCGCAGACGGAATCTGTTGTCCATGAAATTGGCGCCAAAAAGTCTTGCGCCGTATGGCCACGGTATGTCTTCCGTCATCCATCCGGGGGGTGTGGTGGCGTCGGGGAAGGCAGACTGATCGATGATGATGTCGCCATTGATGCGGCGTATGCCGAGTGCGCGAAGACCGTCGGCTATGCCGTCGACAAATCCCTGGGCCTCCTCAAGGAAAGATGACTCGATGGTGGGGTCGCCGCATGTCTTGACTACGAGATTGCCGTGGAGAGTACTGTCGGATATCTCACCTTCGGCCACTACGGGGGTGGCGAATCTTTCGGCCCCGTCGGCGAGATTGAGCAGGGAAGCCACGGTGACAGTCTTTGTCACGGACGCAGGTATCAGCGGGCGGTCTATATTCTCCTTGACAAGGTCGGTGCCCCATCGCAGATCGCGTATGTAGATGGCTGTACGGGTAGTGTCAACGCCTTTGAGATCAATGGGAAATGGCCGGGCTGTGAGTGTGATCAGTAGTCCGGCTATCAGAAGCAGGGAGCGGAGAGTCATTTGTCGGACAGGAGGGTGTTGCTAACGGCGTCGATGGCGTCGAGCGCGGTCTGGTCCGGACGTATGGGTACCACCGTGGCATATTGACGTGCGAGCCAAAATTCGTCCGTCTCGTCATTGTCGGGCTCGAGGTTGTGGAACTTGCCGGTAAGCCAATAGAATGGTGTGCCGTGTGGAGTGGTATAGTCGGCATATTCCTCTGTCCAGTAGCCGCGGGCGGCTCTCACGGTCTTCAGTCCGAGCGGAGTGCAGCGTGCCGGGAAGTTGACGTTGAGACATATTCCCTCGGGGAGTCCATTGCTGATCACTTTGGCGGTGATCTCCTCGATAAACGGTGTGAGCGGATCGAAGTCGGCCGACGGCGAGTGGCTCAGCAGAGAGTATCCGATGGAAGGTATGCCGAGCAGACAGCCTTCCATTGTGGCGCCCATTGTGCCCGAATATATATTGTTGACCGCGGCGTTCGAGCCATGGTTTATGCCGGAAAGGATGAGGTCGGGCTTGCGGTCCACTACGGCGTGCATGGCTACTTTTATGCAATCAACGGGCGTGCCGCTTACGCTGAACATTCTGGCTCCGCCGATAGACGGATGCTGCGTGAGAGGAGTGTTGACTGATATGGCCGATGACTTTCCGGACTGAGCGTCGTCGGGGGCGACGACAATCACATCGCCATGATTGACGGCTATTCTCACAAGGTGTTCAATACCACGGGCTTTTATGCCGTCGTCGTTGGAAATCAATATGAGTGGGCGGTTGTTCTGCATTGTACCAATAAAAACTTTTCAACAAAATTACGATAATTTGCTAACTAATCAGTCCGCCAATTGTTAAAAAATTATTACTTTTGGCAAAAAATAATCATCCAACTTCATAAACCCATATTCAATATGCAGATCCAACGTATACAGTCAGTCTACATTTTTCTCGCTATCGTGGCCATGGCCATATTCATCATCGTGCCTTACGGAGAGGTGATCTACCAGACCCAGGAACCCGTGGTGACCGAGCCGCTCTACACCATGGCTGAATATGGTGTGCTCATACCTGCCGCTGCGATAGTGATACTCCTGCTTATCGACCTGTTTCTCTACAGGAACATACAGCTTCAGCGCACGGTGCTTGTGGTGAGTCTGATGCTCACGCTCGCCACTATAGCTGTGGTATGTTTCGCCCTGTTCAAGATGGGCAAGGCAGAGGGGCTTGACGCGCACTTCTCTGTGTGGGACATACTTCTCCCTGTCGCAGCCCTGTTCGAGATACTCGGCGTGTCCGGCATCAACCGCGACATCAAACTTCTCAATTCCTACAACCGTCTGCGTTGACGGACGAGGAGGTTGAAAGACAATATATTCTGACAGATATCCATGTCCGCGGGCGGCATCAAAGCTCCTGCGGACAATTTTTTATTTGCACATATGGGGCCAAATTTGTAATTTTGTCTCCGGAATATCACCGAAGCCTTGGTAGTTCAATGGATAGAATGGGAAATTCCTAATTTTCAGATAGGGGTTCGATTCCCCTCCGAGGTACATTGTTCGTTCATTTTTTTGTTGTGAAACCGTCAGGCTCCAGCGGTCGGCGGTTTCGGCATTTTCAGGGGGAGGCGGGTTGTCTCCTTTTTTTTGTTGGGTTATTTTGCATGCGAGGTTAAAAATTATTACTTTTGTGGTAAAGAACCGAAATATTCCATGAAAGAAGTAAAGGATTTTATCGTTGCGGAGACAGTGCGCTACAATGATATGTATGGCATGCTGCGATTGAGGCCTGCTGACGGCTCTCCGCTCCCGGACATCAAGCCCGGTCAGTTCGTGCAGGTTGCTGTCAGGACACCCGGTGTCTTCTTGCGTCGCCCTATCTCCATCAATTGGGTGGATGCCGATAATGGCACTCTCGATCTGCTTGTGCGCCGCGCAGGCCGTGGCACTGAGGCAATGCTGAGACTTGTGGCCGGTGATACCGTAAATATACTCCTGCCTCTCGGCAATGGCTTCGATACCGGCATGCATCCGGGGTCGAAGGCTATCCTTATAGGAGGAGGAGTGGGAGTGGCCCCGCTGCTTTATCTTGGCAGAAAGCTGGCTGACGAGGGTGTTGACGTGCATTTCCTGCTCGGTGCGAGATCATCGGGCGATCTTCTTCAGAGGGAGCGTTTCGAGGCTGTAGGCCATGTGCATCTGTCGACGGAGGATGGCTCGGTCGGAGAGAAGGGGCTTGTGACAAAACACAGTGTTCTCGGCTCGGAATTTGACAGGATATATTGCTGCGGCCCATCGCCTATGATGAAGGCTGTCGCAGCAATAGCCCGGGAGCGCGGCACGGAGTGCTATGTCTCACTCGAGAATATGATGGCCTGCGGATTGGGGGCATGCCTGTGCTGTGTGGAAAACACGGTGAAGGGAAATGTCTGCGTATGTACGGAAGGCCCGGTGTTTAATGTCGAAATGCTTAACTGGTAAAATCATGGTGGAATTAAAAGTGAATATAGGGGGGCTGGAGCTTAAGAATCCGGTTCTCACGGCTTCGGGGACATTCGGTTATGGCGAGGAGTTCTCCCCGTTCATCGACCTGAACCGCCTTGGCGGATACATAGTCAAGGGTACCACTCTTAACCACAGGGAGGGTAATTCATATCCACGTATGGTCGAGACTCCGTCGGGTATGCTCAATGCCGTCGGGCTTCAGAACAAAGGTGTGGATTATTTCATAGAACATATATATCCGCGCATCCGTCAGATAGACTCCCGGCTCATTGTCAACGTGTCGGGCGCCAAGGTGGAAGACTATGTGGAGACGGCCCGCCGCCTCGCTCCGCTTGAGGATGTCAGTGCCATAGAGGTGAATATCTCATGCCCCAATGTCAAGGAGGGAGGTATGGCATTCGGCACCACCGCTTCCGGAGCTGCCGAGGTGGCCAGGGAGATCCGCAAGGTGTTCCCGCGTACCATGATTGTCAAATTGTCGCCGAATGTCACATCTGTGGCCGATATTGCCCGCGCGGTTGAGGCTGAGGGGGCTGACTCCGTGTCGCTCATCAACACGATAATGGGTATGAGCATAGATGTGGAGCGCAGACGTCCGCATCTTTCTACGATCACCGGCGGACTTTCCGGCCCTGCCGTGAGACCTGTGGCGGTGAGAATGGTATGGCAGGTGGCTAAAGCTGTCAAGATCCCGGTGATAGGTCTGGGCGGTATCATGGATGGCCGTGATGCTATCGAATTCATGCTTGCCGGAGCTACGGCTGTCGAGATCGGTACGGCCAATTTCATAGATCCTGCCGTGACGATGAAGGTGATAGACTTTATGGAGGATTATTGCACTCGCCATGGCATAAGGGATATCAACGAGATAGTAGGCTGCATATGAGATTGTCAGGACTTTTCATATCCGCACTCCTTGTCGGGCTGACTTCCGGATGCTCGGGACTGTCGGACGATGCGAAAAAAATAGCCGGCACGTATTACAATCCCGAGCTTTCCCAGACTGATCCGGTGATGGAACTAAGGCGTGATGCCACATGCCGTATCCGGGCCATAAAGCCGGGTGTGCTCAGCTACAGTGTGGATGGAAAATGGAATGTGCTGGATGATTCATTGATAGTGACTCTCGATCCGCTCACACTCGAATATGAGGGGGACAGCACTCTCATCGGGAAGATCCCGCAGAGGGTGGCCCGCAAGGTAGGTTCTTTCAATGACTTCAATCTCCAGCTGGAGAGTGACGGAGTCACGTATCTTTATCAAAGACGATGAAAAATATAAGAAAAGTATTTCCTGCGGTCATGGTGTCGGTGGTCTGCATGGCTACAGCAGCATGCGGCCAGAACGACTCTGTGGCGGAGCAGGTGGCATCGGCCGAGATGGCCATGGCAGAGTCGGATGTGGTGACCACACGTAATATCTGTGATGGTCTGATGAATCGTGACCACGGTTCGTATGTGGCCACCGAACTGGCACGCCTCTCCATCCTGTATATGCAACTGCATGACCGCACCGATGATCCGGATGCGCTCCAGCTGGCCACACGGTGCTATCGGGAGGCATTTGAGACTAACGCAGACTCCGCCCGTATGTATTACGAGCATCTGCCTGTGGATCAGGATAAATATGCCATGACCCTTGCCACGATCGTGAGCACTCTCGACAATCCACCGGCGCCGCTTGAGGACGATGATCCCTATGTATCGCCTGACTCGATCGGTATGATAAACAATTGAACCATGGATTGGAAAGATCTGTTGAAGAGCAAGATTGACGCAGGAGAACTTCCGGTGGAGAACAGTGATCCGGTGGAGACAGCCCCAACCGTACAGTCCTCGTCCAAAAAAGATGTGCTGCATGTGTTGATCGACCGCAAGGGCCGCAAGGGTAAGACTGCCACTATCATAGAAGGTTTCAGCTGCTCGGATGAGGAGGTGGCTGATATCGCCGCCAGGCTGAAAACACGTCTCGGCACCGGAGGATCATCGCGTGGCGGGGAGATCCTGCTGCAGGGCGATCGTGCCGGCGAGGTGAGGACTCTCCTTGCGGGGATGGGCTATAAGGTGAAGTAGCCGTGTAGTGGAGGTGATGGAGGTATGATAGAGATCTATAAGGCATCGGCCGGGTCGGGTAAGACATTCACGCTTACACGAGAGTATATCAAGCTGATTCTCGGCCGCAAGGATGAGAACGGCGTATATCATCTCAATTCGCCCGGAGCCGCCGGACACAGGGCGGTGCTTGCCATCACGTTTACAAACAAGGCTACTGAAGAGATGAAGGGACGTATCATACATGAGCTCTCCGTAGTGGCCGGGATCGAGCCCGGGTGGACTGAGAAGAGTCCATACGAGGGTTATCTCTGTCAGACGTTCGACTGCACTCCCGCTCAGCTCGCCAGGACGGCCGCTGCCGCCGTGAGGTCGCTGCTGTTTGATTTCGACCGGTTCAACGTGTCGACCATCGATGCCTTTTTTCAGACCGTGTTGCGTGCGTTTGCCCATGAGGCCGACGTGTCAGGCAACTATGAGGTGGAACTTGATGATACATCCGTGATAGCTTCGTCCATCGACCGGATGCTTCAGGATCTTAACCGAGAGCCGGATGCACCGTCATCAGGATTTCTTGTGAAATGGCTCACCCGCTATATGATCAAACTCATAGAGGAGGGGAAGGCCTTCAATGTATTCAACCGTTCGTCGGAGGTGCATTCGCAGCTCATAAGTTTTATCGACGGTATAATGGACGATACGTTCAAGGCCAATTATGACGAGATCATGGATTATCTCTCTGACAGTTCGAGATTTCTCGAATTCATCGATGCACTCGACACTCTGTCGGGATCTGTGCGCCGATCCACAGCCGAGGCCTGTCGCCTTGCTTGCGGTATGATCGAGTCGGCCGGAGGGATGAAGTCCGAGATACAGAAGAATATACTTGATCCGTTGGCACACTGGAGTGTGCGCGGGTATCACGTTAAGAAGGGGGAGAGCCGACCCTCACTGTCGAAAACCGTGATGAACGGCATAGCCGACATCTCCTCGATATACAAGAAGGGAAAGGATACGTCGCCTCTGCGCACGCCGGAACTTGACGGTGCGATATCGGCGGCATTGTCGGCTATGGATGACTGTTGTCGCCGGAGCCGGTATATAGGCATCATCATGTCCAATCTGTATCAGCTTGGGCTCCTGTCCTCGCTCAACGGGTATCTTGACCGATATCGCCGCGAGAATTCCACCATATTGCTCAGCGATACAAACGCTCTGCTCGCCAAGATCATCGGTGACGAGGATTCGCCGTTTCTATATGAGAAGATCGGCAATACATACAATCATTACCTCGTGGACGAGTTTCAGGATACATCCTATAGCCAGTGGCAGAATCTGAGCCCGCTGCTTGGGGAGAGCCTCGCGTCATCGCATGACAGTCTTGTGATCGGTGATGAGAAGCAATGTATCTATCGTTTCAGGGACAGTGATCCATCGTTGTTGCAGAACCTGCATAATGACAGGGTGGCTTCCGGGCGTTCGGTAGTCAGGGGCAAGACCCTTGAGGAGAATACCAACTGGCGGTCATCGGCCGATGTGGTGCGGTTCAACAACACGCTCTTCTCGGCCATAGCGCGCAGGCTCGGTTTTGAGGATATTTATGCTAATGTGGCACAACGCATCTCGCCGAAGCATCTCGCCCATCGCGGGTATGTGAGACTCGGTGTCATTCCGGACTCGAAGGAGAGTGATCCGCGGGAGGCGGCTCTTGCCGTCCTGGCCGATAATCTGAGGCGGCAGCTCGAATCGGGCTACCGTGCCGGTGACATAGCTGTACTTGTGAGACGATGGAAGGAGGGAGACGAGGTGATAAAGTACCTTGAGTCCGTCAGGGCCTCCGATCCATCGTTTCCATATTTCACAATCGTATCCGACAAGTCACTGCTTGTGTCGCGCTCGGCGGCGGTGTCGTTGATTGTCAGTCATCTTCGCTTCATGTCTTCCACGGAATTCGCACCCGACAGGCATAAGCGATCGCGACGTGATACGGCAAGGATCATCAATGCATATGAGGCCGGTATAAGTGGGGGGCTCGCTCCGGGCGAAGCTTTGCTGAGGGCTGTAGATATGCCTGAAGAGACTTCCGGAAATATGACGGAGACACATGCCGGCGATGATCCTCTCAGAGGAAGTGATATGATATCGCTCGTCGAGTCCATCATAGCGAGAAATGTGCCCGGTGAACTGCTTGAGTCCGAGAATGTCTACATAGCCACCTTCCAGGATCTCGTGCTTGAGTTTGTGGCACGTGGCAGGGCTGATATACGCTCGTTTCTCAACTGGTGGGATGAGACGGGATGGCGCACATCGGTGTCGGGAGCAAAGGATCCTGACGCACTCAATATCCTCACCATCCATAAGTCGAAAGGATTGGAATACCCGTGTGTCCACATACCGTTCGGCGAGTTCACGGAGAGTAATATGCCCGATTGGTCGTGGTTCAGGCTTGGTTCGGTAGAGGGTATAGACAGCCGTATCGTGCCGCCGTGGATTCCGCTTGCGGTGAGTTCGGCCATGAAGGATACACCATTTGCTGCTGAATATGAACGTAGTGTCAACGAAAAGCAACTCGACCGACTGAATTTGCTCTATGTGGCGTTCACCCGAGCGGTGGAAGAACTTATTGTCAGCGTCAAGGTGCCGGTCAAGGAGATCGAGGGTAAAACGGGCGATGACGGTGAGGCTCCATCCCCTGCCAGGTTCATATATCGGTCGCTGCTTGATTGTGATGATGAATTCTGCAGGAGCATGAAGGACCTGCGCGGCGCATCTGACGATGAGGTATTCTCACCTTTGCGTCTTGATAATACACTTGTGGTTGAGGTTGGACGTCCTACTGTGGCACCTCCACGCGCAGGTAAGACTGTCTCGGCCATGGAACCGTCCGAATCATCTGTGATGAAGCCATATGCGCTTTCGCCCGACAGGTCGCTGTGGGAAAATACACGTCTGGAGAAGCAGCGCTCCGGATCATTCAGGAATGCACGGGAGAGGGGACTGGTGATCCATGATGTCATGTCGCGCATACTGACTGTAGATGATGTGGATCGGGCCTTGAACATGCTTGAGGCGATGCCCGACATGCTGAGCGCTCCGGAGGAGGAACGTCAGGCATTGCGCGATCTTGTAAGCAAGAGAGTGACGGATCCGGAGGTCAGGGAATGGTTCGAGGGATTCCGGCGCGTATTTGTAGAGCGTGAGGTCATGACAGCCAAAGGTGAGATCAAGCGTTTCGACCGGGTGGTATGGACTGCCTCGGGCGAGATTCACTTGATAGACTATAAGTCGGGCAGTCAGCCTTATCGCAGATATGTCAAGCAGATAAAAGGTTATATCGACTTTTTCAAGTCGATCGGCTATCCTGCCGTAAGAGGATTCCTCTATTATCTTGACAGTGGTAAAATAATAGAGGTGGATTAGTGAAATGGTGGAATTTTTAGTACCTTTGTGATAAAATTCCACTTCAGATGGCCAAAGCTATTGTCGAGACACCATTGATGAAACAGTATGTGGCGATGAAGCAGAAGCATCCGGATGCTATACTGCTTTTTCGTGTCGGTGACTTCTACGAGACCTTTTCAGAAGATGCTATCGCAGCATCGGAGATACTCGGCATAACCCTCACCCGCCGCGCCAACGGTTCCGCCCAGTATGTAGAACTGGCCGGATTCCCTCATCATGCGCTTGACACATATCTCCCCAAGCTCGTCAGAGCCGGCAAGAGGGTGGCTATATGCGAGCAATTGGAGGATCCGAAGACGACCAAGAAACTTGTCAAGCGCGGCATCACCGAGCTTGTCACCCCCGGCGTGTCGATCAATGACAATGTGCTCAACCATAGGGAGAACAATTTCCTCGCAGCCATCCATTTCGGCAAGCAGTTGACCGGTATCGCTTTTCTCGATATATCTACCGGCGAGTTTCTGACAGCGGAGGGTACCATTGACTATATATCGAAGCTGATGGTGAACTTCGCTCCAAAGGAGGTGCTTGTGGAGCGCGGGAAGAAGCGTCTGGTCGAAGAGTCGTTTGCCGAAAAGTACTATACATTCGAACTCGATGACTGGGTATTCACATCCTCATCGGCTATGGACAGACTGCTCAAACAGTTCGAGACCTCATCGCTGAAAGGATTCGGAGTTCATTCCATGGCCTCGGCTATAATAGCCGCCGGCGCCATATTGCATTATCTCGATATCACCCAGCACACGCATACAGGGCATATCACATCTCTGGCCAGGATTGAGGAGGAAATGTCGGTCCGTCTTGACCGATTCACGATAAGAAGTCTGGAGCTTGTCCACGCCATGGGTGAGGACGGAAAGAGTCTGCTTGATATCATAGACAGGACTGTAAGCCCGATGGGAGCGCGACTGCTGCACAGATGGCTTCTTTTCCCGCTCAAGGATCCGAAGGAGATCAACAAGCGTCTGGATATCGTGGACTATTTCTTCAAAAATCCTGACAGCCGTGACACTCTGCGCGATTCGCTTGCGCAGATAGGCGATCTTGAGCGCCTTATAGGCAAGGTCTCGGCTGTGCGTGTCACACCGCGGGAGCTTGGGCAGCTCCGCAACGCATTGCTGATGATTGTCCCCATCAAGGAGATATGTCTCGGCTCGACCGAACCGGCGCTGCAGTCGATCGGCGAACAGTTGAATCCATGCGCGAGCATAGCGGAGAAGATAGGGCGCGAGCTTGTGGACGATGCGCCTACGGCTCTTAACCGTGGTCCCGTGATACGGGATGGTGTGGATGCTGAACTTGACGAACTGCGAGAGATAGCTTTCAAGGGCAAAGACTATCTGGCCAAACTGCAGCTGCGCGAGAGCCAGCGCACGGGCATACCGTCGCTTAAGGTTGGCTACAACAATGTGTTCGGATACTATATCGAGGTTACCAATACACATAAGGACAAGGTGCCTGAGGATTGGATCAGAAAGCAGACTCTGGTCAATGCCGAACGTTATATCACCCAGGAACTCAAGGAGTATGAGGAGAAGATTCTCGGCGCCCAGGATAAGATAGCCATTATAGAGCAGCGCATGTTCAGCTCGCTCGTGGCAAGGGTGAGCGACTTCATCCCTGCCATACTTCTGGATGCGCAGCTCGTGGCACAGCTGGATGTGTTCAATTCATACACACGTGTGGCTCTTGACAACCGGTACAACAGACCGGTGGTGGATGATTCGCTTGAGATATCTATCGTGGAGGGTCGTCACCCGGTCATAGAGAAGGAGCTGCCTCCGGGCGAGCCTTACATAACCAATACGGTGAATCTGTCCAACAATGGAACGCAGGTTATGATGATCACCGGGCCGAACATGTCAGGCAAGTCGGCGTTGCTGCGTCAGACCGCACTGAATGTCATCCTGGCGCAGATAGGCTCGTTTGTTGCTGCGGAAAGTGCCCACATAGGCGTTGTCGACAAGATATTCACCCGTGTCGGAGCGAGCGACAATATATCGCTCGGTGAATCCACATTCATGGTGGAGATGAATGAGGCGGCCTCGATACTCAACAACATGAGCGAGCGCTCGCTCATACTCTTTGATGAACTCGGACGCGGAACATCCACCTACGACGGCATCTCGATAGCATGGGCCATCGTGGAATATATCCACGAATATGGCAATATAAGGCCCAAGACGCTTTTCGCCACCCACTATCATGAGCTCAACGAGATGGAAAAAAGTTTCCAACGGGTGGTGAACTACAATGTGTCGGTCAAGGAGATCGACGGCAAGGTAGTGTTCATGCGTAAACTGGCCCGCGGAGGAAGCGAGCATAGCTTCGGCATCCATGTGGCCAAACTTGCCGGAATGCCACAGACCATAGTGAAGAGAGCCGACAAGGTGCTGGAGCATCTCGAGAAGGTGAACCGCGAGAGTGATTCGCCCAAAGGATCATTGTCTACTCTTGATTCTGCCGCTGAAGGGATGCAGCTGTCGTTCTTTCAGCTCGACGATCCTGTGCTCACGCAGCTCAGGGATCAGATACTCGGCCTCGATATAAACAATCTCACTCCCATGGCCGCATTGAACAAGCTCCATGATATCCGAACCATACTCACCGGCAAATGAAACACCTTATCATAAAAATAGCGCTTGTGTCGGTCATCCTTGCAGGATGGTCTGGCGAAGCCAGTGCCAGAGAGAATGTGGAGTACGAAGCCTCGCTTACCGCCGGTGGTGGTAGCGGAGTGTTCGCGCCCTACTACATATCCTCCATGCGTGGTGGCCGTCTGTCGCAGAGGTATACTCTTCAGGCCGAGGGCCTGTTGAGGAAACCGATGGACAATGACCGCAGGTTCAGTTATGGTTTCGGGGTGGATCTGTTGGCCGGCTATTCCTCGACAGTCGACTATGAGCGATGGAACGAGGCTGACAAGGTGTGGTTCAGTCACGCCGAACGTCCGTCGGCGGCATGGATCCAGCAGCTCTATGGCGAAGTGAAATGGCGTTCGCTCTTTCTCTCGGCGGGAGCTAAGGAGAGAGGCTCGTATCTGCTTGACAATGATCTCACGTCAGGCGATCTCGTGGAGAGCGGAAACGCACGGCCCATTCCTCAGGTGCGAGTCGGTTTTGTGGATTTTCAGGATATCCCTCTCACTAACGGCTGGGTACAGGTGCAAGGTGAGGTAGGTTACGGCTACATGATGGACAATTCCTGGTGGGAGGACCACTACAACTATTACAACTATCACATAGCCCGCAACACTCTCTATAACTACAAACGCATGTATTTCCGCACGAATCCGTCGAAGAGATTCAGTGTCACGGTGGGCATGCAGGCCGCCGCGCTTTTCGGGGGCGAGGAACAGTTCTATTACAAGGGCAAACCTACCTACAGGGAGAAACATTCATCCGATCTGAAGACATTTCTCAAGGTCCTTATACCACATCAGGATGGTGGAGAGGCGTTCTATACCGGCAATCATCTCGGTTCATGGGACCTGCGCGCACGATATACTCTATCCGGCGGCCAGAAGCTTTATGCTTATTTTTCCTGGCCTTGGGAGGATGGTTCAGGTATCGGCAAACTCAACGGTTGGGATGGCCTGTGGGGGCTGGAATACAAGAATTGTGCCGATGGCTTGCTGACAGGGGCGGTGATAGAGTATCTGGATTTCACAAACCAAAGCGGTCCGATACATTTCTCGCCCGGCGATTTCGAGGGTACCACAATACCGGATCATGCCTCGGGAAGCGATGACTATTACAACAACAGGGCCTACAACTCATATGCCTACTACGGAATGTCGATCGGCACTCCGGCGCTGATGGCTCCTATATACAATACAGGAGGATACATGGCCTATAGGGCAAATGCGATGCGTGGATTCCATGTCGGCCTTACCGGTACATTGATACCGGGCCTGAGGTATCGGGTGAAGGGTGGCTACCGCAGGGCTTGGGGCAACGGATATCAGATGCTCCCCAACCCCATACATCTAACTGCTGTGATGATCGAGGCCGACTGGGCTGTGAAAGGAGTGAGCGGCCTGTCAGTGAAAGGGCAGTTGGAACTTGACCGCGGTGACATGCCATGCAATAATTTCGGGGCGGTGCTGACCGTGAGATATAATGGATCATTCAATTACTGATCTCTCTTCTATGGTAAAGAAAATTTCGATATCAAGCCTGTGTATATCGCTGATGATATTTTTCAGCGCCTGTACGCGCAACAATGGCGACATCGGGCCGCTGTTTGGCAACTGGCGTGTGGAAACTCTTTCGGCCGATGGAGAGGATATGCCGCTCTATGAGGGCGATGTATTGCTATACACCTGGTCGTTCCAAAGCCACATAATAGTGATAAACAGTATCCTCCCGCATGATGATGCCGATGCTGTGAGGGGCACATGGTCAATCACTGACAAGGAACTCTTGCTTGACTTCGATCATACTGACATAGATGGATCTCTCAACTATACGCCACCCCCGGCTCTGCATCTGGATGGCGGAGCTGTGAACAGGCTCGCCATACTTAAGTATACCTCTTCCGAGCTTATGCTCGAGAGAAGCGGTGTGGATGGAATTAAATATGTATATCATCTTAAGAAAGCATACTGATGGCAGATAACAATATGAAGACAAGAGTGCTTGTGACCGGAGCCGACGGATTCATAGGCTCTCATCTTACAGAGGCTCTCCTCTCACATGGTTACAGCGTGAGGGCATTGAGCCAGTACAACTCCTTCAACAACTGGGGGTGGCTCGAAGGGATCTCGCATCCGGATCTTGAAGTGGTGACCGGCGATGTGCGTGATCCGAATCTCTGCCGTGAGATAGTGAAAGGGTGCGATACTGTATATCATCTGGCCGCGCTCATAGCTATCCCATACAGCTATGTGGCGCCCGACAGCTATGTGGACACCAACATAAAGGGTACACTCAACATTTGCCAGGCAGCGAGAGACTGTGGAGTGAGACGTCTTGTGGTGACTTCCACAAGCGAGGTATACGGCACGGCAAAATATGTGCCTATTGATGAAAAACATCCCAAACAGCCACAGTCGCCCTACAGCGCTACAAAGATCGGTGCCGATGCCATAGCGTTGAGTTTCTACAATGCTTTCAGTCTGCCGGTGGTCATAGCACGTCCGTTCAATACTTATGGTCCGCGCCAGAGCGCACGTGCCATTATCCCTACCATCATATCGCAGATCGCCGCAGGCAAGAAGGAGATCATGGTGGGTGACCTCACACCTACACGCGATTTCAACTTTGTGCGTGATACGGCCGAGGGTTTCATAGCGCTTGGCGAAACCCCGGGAGTGGAGGGACGTGAGATCAATATCGCTACCGGCACCGAGGTGAGCATGCGCGAGACACTCGAGACCATCGCCGAACTGATGGGCGGCGGCGTGAGCTATGTGGTCGATCCGGCCCGTTTGCGTCCCGCCGGAAGCGAGGTGTTCAGACTATGTGGCGACAACAGCGTCATAACCTCACTCACGGAGTGGAGGCCACGGTATACTTTGGAAGCCGGCTTGCGCGAGACGATAGATTGGTTCACCAAACCGGAGAACCTCGCAAAATATAAGACTGATATCTACAATGTGTGACAGGATTATAAACATACTGTTTCTCGGCGGGGCCAAGAGAGTCTCGATGGGCAGGAAGCTCATCAAGGCTGGTGCTGAATTGGGCTGCAAGGTCGTGCTGTACAGCTATGAACTCGAGCCTCATGTCCCGATTGCCGCAGTGGCAGAGGTGATCATTGGCAAGCGGTGGAAGGATCCATCGCTTATGGAGCATCTGCATGAGATTGTCGTTGATAAGAATATAGATATCATACTTCCGTTCGTCGATCCGGCTGTAGCTGTGGCGGGGGCATATGTGGAGAGATTCGGCGATGCATGGTCGCCGGTAGTCGGTCCTGCGTTTGCTGAGATGCTTTTTGATAAAGTCAGTTGCGCCATGGCGTTTGAGGAAGCCGGTCTATCTATTCCGGAGACTTACCATGCAGGCCGTCCCGTTTTTCCGATGATAGCCAAGCCCCGTCATGGTTCGGCTTCGAAGGGGTTGCAGATCATAAATGATGTGTCGGAGTTCAGACGCATCATAAAGGTCAAGGATGAATACGTGATACAAAGGTATTATCCCGACCGTGAGGAGTACACTGTGGATTGCTATGTGGGTGCCGATGGCCGCCCCTTGTGCATTAGCCCGAGGAAGCGCCTTGAGGTGCTTGGCGGCGAGGTGTCAAGAACCGTCACTGTATACGATCTGTCAATTGTAGATTACGCCTATGCCGCGATAGCCCGCCTCGGGCTGCGTGGAGCTGTCACCATACAGTATCTCAGGGACAGAGAGTCCGGGCGCCTGATGCTCATGGAGATAAATCCACGCCTCGGCGGTGGGGTGGTATGCTCAGTGCATGCCGGTGCCGATATCCCCATGCTTATACTCCGCGAGTATATAGGTCTGGAGCTGAGACCGGTCGACGAGATATTGCCAGGCACGATGATATGCCGTTATTTTGAAGAAACTGTATTCTATGGCTGTGAAACCGAATAAGATAATAATCATTGCAGAGGCAGGTGTAAATCATAATGCCTCGATGGAGCGTGCCAGGCTCATGGTGAAGGAGGCTGCCAGGGCGGGTGCTGACTATGTGAAGTTTCAGACCGCGGTACCTGAACTTGTCATTTCTTCGATAGCCCCCAAGGCGGAATACCAGAAAGAAACCACAGGTGCCGCAGAGTCGCAGCTTGACATGTGCCGTGCCATCCATCTTCCGCTCGAAGCCTATGCCGAATTGGCCGAGCTTTGCAGGAATGAAGGTATAGGATTCATGAGCACACCTTTTGATCTTGTGTCCATCGATACGCTTGCCGCTCTCGACATGGATTTCTGGAAGATACCGTCGGGAGAGATAACCAATCTGCCATACTTGCGCAAGATAGCGCACAGGGGGGAGAGGGTGATAATGTCGACCGGCATGTCAACGCTCGGTGAGGTAGAGGAAGCTCTGCAGGTATTGGAGCAGAACGGTACGCCCCGTAAGGATGTGATCCTGCTTCACTGCACCACCCAGTATCCTACTCCCATGGAAGATGTGAACCTGCTGGCCATGAATCACCTGCGTACACTCGGTGCCGGGGGTGTAGGGTATAGCGATCATACACTGGGCATTGAGGTGCCAATAGCTGCAGCCGCTCTCGGCGCATGTGTTATAGAGAAGCATTTCACTCTTGACAAGTCTCTTCCCGGTCCTGATCACAGAGCATCGCTCGATCCGTCAGAACTTGCCGCCATGGTCAGATCTGTCAGAAATGTGGAGAGGGCCATGGGCGACGGGCGCAAAAGAGTGGCTTCAAGCGAGCAAAGCAACATCGCCGTGGCAAGAAAAAGCATTGTTGCCTCACGCGATATTGCGGCCGGAGAGATATTTACGGAAGATAATATCACAGTGAAACGTCCGGGCGGAGGTATAAGTCCGATGGATTGGGACCGTGTGATAGGTAAGCGGGCCATACGCGATTTCGGATACGACACACTCATAGAACTATAATGAAAGAATCACTCCGACTGTCACTTGACCAGAAACTGCAGCAGAGGCTGTCGCCTCTGCAGATGCGGTATGCCCGTATGCTTGAGATGACTGAACCGGAGGTGGAGGAAGAGGTGAGACGGGAGCTTGATGACAATCCGGCTCTTGTCGAGGCTGAACATGATTCCGGCGACGATACCGGATTCAATGAAACCTCCGAGGAGATGCAGCTCGCGGACTATAGAGACGAAGACGATATACCGGCCTATAGGCTTGAGTCGCGTAACAGGAGTGTGAATGATACCTATTATGAGCCTGTGGCTGTAGCAGCCGGAGAGAGTCTGATGGACAATCTGATGTCGCAGCTCTCGGAGACTGATATGGATGACAGACAGCTGTCCATAGCCCGATATATAATAGGTAATCTCGATGACAACGGGTATATGACACGCTCTATCCCTGAAATAGAGGATGACCTCGCTTTCGGGGCCGGGATCGATGTGGCACCTGGAGAGGTGAAGGGTATACTTGATACTATCCGGTCGCTTGACCCGGCAGGTGTGGGGGCTTATGATCTCCGCGACTGTCTCGCGCTTCAGCTCAGGAGGTTGCCGCAGTCGATGGATGTCGACAACGCCAGAGCGATAGTGGACCATTATTTCGATCTGTTCTCACTGAGGCATTTTGACCGTCTTGAGTCAGCGATGAAGATATCGCGCGAGGATCTTCGGCGAGCCGAGGATGTGATACGCTCGCTGAATCCAAAGCCGGCAGGACGCTTCAGTGACAGTGATGTGGATGACAGGACACGCCACATAATACCCGATTTCGTGGTGGAGGCGGACGATGACGGCAATCTTACCGTAAGTATGCCCGGATCTCATCCGGATCTTGCCATAGAGAGGAGTTTCGCTGCGGCTGACGACAGTATGTCCAAACCGGATCGCGACACCTCGCAAAGGCGGCGTGATGCCATGCTGTTCATATCGCGAAAGAGAGATGATGCGGCAGACTTCATCGAGCTCCTGCGGATGCGGCGTGTCACACTCATGCGTATCATGGAAGCGATAGTGAAATATCAGAAAAAGTTTTTCATGGGCGATGACGACGAGTCGAGCCTGCGCCCGATGATACTTAAGGATATCGCTGCCATGACGGGATATGATCTGTCTGTTATCTCCAGGGCTACCGCCGGGAAATATGTGGCTACACAGAGCGGTATATATCCGTTGAAGTTCTTCTTCAATGAGAAGGTGGGGGGAGAAGATGCCTCGTCATCGCGCGAGCTTGCCGCCATGATCAAGAGAATGATTGATTCGGAGGATACCGCGGCTCCGCTCAGTGATGATGCGATAACATCCGGACTCAATGAGGCCGGTTACGATATAGCCAGACGCACAGTGGCCAAGTACAGGGAGAAGCTTGGATATCCAGTGGCGCGTCTGAGAAAAAAACTTTAGCGGCAAGATATTGTTTTAGAGTTATGAAAAAGATATCGAATGTATTATCGTACATATTCTCCCCGTTGTTCATACCGACCTACGGTATGATCCTTGCCTCATACCTCTCGCTGCTTGTGCTCCTGCCGTCATCCGTATTGTGGACCACCATAACGATAATCTTTATAATTACGTGTGTCATCCCGGCTACGGGGATATTGGCTATGTACAGGACTGGGCTTGTCTCTGATCCGGCGCTGAATGACCGTACGGAGCGAACCGTACCCTATGTGCTCGTGGTGCTGTGCTATCTTGGAGGATGTCTGTTCCTCTACAGGGCTTCGGCACCGGCATGGTTATATATGTTTTTTGCCGGTGGAGCTGTGGCCGGAGCCATCTCGGCTATAGTGAACCGGTGGTGGAAGATCTCGGCCCATGCCGCAGGTATGGGTGGTCTCGTGGCCATGATGTTCAGTATGGCATCCTCGCAATATGCGCTCCACAGCCTTGATATATGGATATCCGTAGCTATCATACTCACCGGTATGGTGATGACTGCTCGTGTATATCTGGACCGTCACACCCTCATGCAGGTCATGGCCGGTGCGGCAAACGGATTCGTGTGCGTGTGGTTACTCTCTATGTTATCACTTTAAATATTTTGCTATATAAAAATGAAACCAATCGTCAGTATCATCATGGGAAGCACCAGTGATCTTCCCATCCTCAAGAAAGCGGCTGATTTCCTCAATGAGATGCAGGTGCCTTTTGAGATGAATGCTCTTTCGGCCCACCGCACCCCCATGGAGGTAGAGGCCTTTGCTCGCGGTGCCCGTGACCGTGGTATCAAGGTGATCATAGCCGCTGCAGGTATGGCCGCCGCACTTCCCGGTGTGATCGCAGCCATGACGCCTCTGCCCGTGATAGGTATACCCATCAACTCCACGCTGAGCGGTATGGATGCGCTCTATTCCATTGTGCAGATGCCTCCGGGCATATCTGTGGCCACTGTCGGTATCAACGCCGGCATGAATGCCGCTGTAACGGCCGTGCAGATTCTTGCATTGTCGGATGAGGAGCTCGCAAAGCGTTTTGACGAATACCGTGCCACACTTTCCGGCAAGATCGTCAAGGCCAATGCCGAGCTCAAGGATGTAAAATATGATTATAAGGTAGGCTGAAAAAACTTCAATATATGTCATGTCCGCAACGTCGTGAGGCATGGCCGGTGAAAATCGGTAATGTCACGATAGGTTCGTCATATCCGGTGGCAGTCCAGTCGATGACATCGACATCAACCATGGACACTCCGGCAAGTGTAGCCCAGATAAAGCGCATCGTGGATGCCGGAGGTGAGATAGTGCGCCTTACGGCGCAGGGTGTACGCGAGGCAGAGAATCTCGGTGAGATCCGTCAGGAACTCCGCCGGTCGGGTTACGATGCCCCGTTGGTGGCAGATATCCACTTTAATCCGAAGGCGGCGTTTGCTGCTGCCTCACGTGTAGAGAAGGTGAGGATCAATCCGGGCAACTTCGTGGATCCGGGACGTGTTTTCAAAAAAATCGAGTTCACTGACGAGGAGTATGCTGATGAGCTCGCAAAGATAGAGACCGCCCTGGTGCCTCTGCTGGATCTGTGCAAGGATCATGGCACCGCCCTGCGTATAGGTGTGAACCATGGATCGCTTTCCGACAGGATAATGAGTCGCTACGGAGACACGCCCGAAGGTATGGTGGAGAGCGCCATGGAGTTTCTCCGTGTGTGTCTGCGTCATGACTTCCGGAATGTTGCCATATCGATAAAGGCCTCCAATGTGGTTGTCATGACCACAACGGTGAGACTGCTGGTCGCAGCCATGGATGCCGAGGACATGCACTTTCCGTTGCATCTCGGTGTGACTGAAGCCGGCGATGCCGAGGATGGACGCATCAAATCGGCCGTCGGTATTGGCTCACTGCTGGCCGACGGTATAGGCGATACTATCCGTGTGTCGCTCAGTGAGGAACCGGAATGCGAGATCCCGGTGGCGAGGCTCATTCTCAACCATATATCGCAAATGGGGGAGAGCGAGGGACTCACACCGATGGACTGTTCGGGGCGTCCGACGCCTGTCGTGACAGGGTATGACCCGGAGCCTGCGGATATGGTCATGATCAGCGGCGAGGGCGCATCGCTTTCGCGTGATCTTGGCAGGAAGCTCATGGAGATCGGAACGGGCGACGGACGTAGGGTCATCCTTCATGCCACGTATCCTGCGGGCATGTCGGCAGAGGAACTGACCGTAGCCGCATCCATCGACCTTGGTCGACTGCTCCTCGCCGGTTATGGTGACGGAGTGCAGATAGATTGTGATGGTATGGACCGCAAGTGGCTGAGTGATCTGGCTCTCGGTATCCTTCAGGCCACACGCCGCCGCATCTCCAGAACGGAATTCATTTCCTGTCCCGGTTGCGGCCGTACCCTCTATGACTTGCAGTCAACACTTAAGGATATCAAGGGTGCGACCGCGCATCTCAAAGGCTTGAAGATAGGCGTGATGGGATGCATAGTCAATGGCCCGGGCGAGATGGCCGATGCCGACTATGGATATGTAGGTGCCGGAGTGGGTAAGATCAGTCTCTATAAGGGGAAGGAATGCATAGTCAAGAATATCCCTGCTGAGGAGGCAATACCTCGTCTGATAGCCCTTATAAAAGAGAACGGAGACTGGATAGATCCTGCATGATGGATATCGATAAGAAGTATATGAGAAGGGCGTTGCGTCTGGCTGCCAACGGTATTCTGGACGCATCGCCCAATCCCATGGTAGGTGCTGTCATAGTGGCTCCTGACGGTACGGTGATCGGAGAAGGATGGCATCGACGGTGTGGCGAGGGCCATGCCGAGGTTAATGCGATAGCGTCTGTCAGAGATGAATCGCTGTTGCGTGACTGCACGATGTATGTCACACTTGAGCCTTGCTCGCATTACGGTAAGACTCCTCCATGCAGCGAGCTTATCATACGCAAGGGTATACCAAGAGTCGTGGTAGGATCGCTCGATCCGTTTGAGAAGGTATCCGGAAGAGGTGTCGGGATGCTTGAGAAGGCCGGTGTGGAGGTCTCGGTGGGATGCCTGGAGAAAGAGTGTCTGGATCTTAACGAGAAATTCATGACCGCCCACAGGCTTCACCGTCCGTTCATAACATTGAAATGGGCCGAGAGTGCCGATGGCTTCATTGATGGACGGATATCGACGCCGCTTTCATCAATGTATGTGCATAGGCTGCGTGCATGTCATGATGCCATAATGGTCGGTAGCGGGACATGGCTCGCTGATAGTCCGCGACTCGACACCCGTCTGTATGGTGGCCGTAGTCCCCGCCGCATTGTCATGGACCGCCGTGGCAGGATAGGGGATATCCCCGATGGGGTAAGTGTGATCAACAACTCTTTACCTCTTGCCGATGTGATGAGACAGCTCTACGACAGTGGCGTTACATCACTGCTGGTGGAGGGAGGGGCGGAATTGATCGGATCGTTTCTTCAGGAAGGGTTGTGGGACCGCTTGCGTGTGGAACGCGGCTCGCAATCGATACATGGTTCGGTAAAGGCCCCTGCAATACCGGAAGGATGTCTGCCTGACTCAGTAATGAAAATTGACAACAACGAAATATATGAATATAAGAATCATTCCGGCAAGACCTGCTGATGCCGACTTCATAGCCTGCTGTGTGATGGAAGCCATCGGAGAAGAGATCTGCGGCGATCTCGCACGCAACAACCGTACTCTCGATGACGTCAGACGTGTATTTGCCACTCTCGCAGCAAGGGAGGATACACAATACAGTTACCGCAACACGCTTGTGGCCGTTGACGAGGACGGGACACAGGCCGGTGCCTGTGTGGCCTATGACGGGGCCGGTCTCGAAGCCATGAGGGAACATTTTTTCAAGGCAGCCAAAGAGATACTTGACCTCGACCTTTCCGGAATGGATCCCGAGTGTGAGGCCGGGGAATTCTATCTTGACACTCTTGCCGTCAGCAAGTCATACCGCGGACAGGGCATAGCACGCGCACTTATAAAGGCTACGGCCGTGAGAGCCGCTGAATGCGGCAAAAAGCTTGGACTGCTCGTTGAGAAGGAGAATCACAATGCCCGCAGACTTTATGATAGTGTGGGTTTCAGGCAGGTAGGCGAGACTCCGTTTGCATTCGTGCTTATGGATCACCTGCAGATGGATTAGAAGTCGATGCTCAGACGCACGTTGAACTGACGGCGTGTAAGATAGTTGGGGACGGCATACTGTATGCCGTTGACATCGGTGACCCAGTAATATGACGCCACATTGGATATGTCGAGCAGATTGAAAAGATCCACTCCGATCCATATGCTCTTAAGTTTGCCGGCCAATCCCCCGCGTGTCTCTCCCTCCTTGAGCGGGGCGAGTAGTGCGTAGGATATTCCAGCGTCCACGCGCTTGTAGGGTGGCATGCGGAAATATCCGTCGTAACGTGTGGAGCGCGGTGACGTTGATGGAAGGCCACCCATGAATATGCCGCGTAACGAGAATTTAAGTTTGGGGAATTTCGGAAAATAATCTGTGAAATAGAGTCCGAAACTATAGGTGCGGTCAGTGGGGCGCGGAGCGGTCTTGCCATTCATTGTCTCGTTGGCTTTCATCAGAGAGAAGCTGACCCATGAATCACTGCCGGGCACAAACTGGCCGAACAGTTTCAGGTCTATACCTGTGGCGTAGCCTGAGGCTTCGTTGCGCCCGGTATAGACAAGGCGCAGGTTGTCGATCTCGTAGGGCACGAGATTTGACAATGCCTTGTAGTAAAGTTCGCCGGAGAGCTTGAACGGGCGGTTGAATGTGCGGAATGTATACTCGGCACCTGCTATCAGGTGGAAACTGCGTTGGGATTTTATGTCATCGTTCAGGAGGATGGTCTGGTTACCCTTGTCATCGGTCACCGGCATTCGGTATTCCTTATAGAAAGGAGCCTGATAATATAGACCGGTTGCGAATCTGAATGCCCATCCCGGAGCCTTCTCTGGTACAAATCCGATAGATGCGCGTGGACTCAGAAGAGTTTCTTTGTTGAAGCTCCAGTGGCTGAGACGGAGTCCGGCATTGATCGTGACAAAGCCGGCTGAGGTATTGAATTTCCAGGCATCCTGTATGTATGCGCCCATGCGGGTGGAGGTAAGGTCATGATGTGAGTCGAGGTTGTACACCACGCGTAGCTCATCGGGAAGTGCCGGAAGCGAGAATCCCGCTGAGTCGCGCAGCTCCCATTCGCGGCTGCGGTCAAGGATCTTCTCGCTCTGAATGCTGAGGCCGTAGCTGAGAGTATGCGCATGGTTGATGGCTGTCTGTCCTTTCAGAGCCAGAGCCATGACAGAAGCCCTGAGGCGGTTGCGGGCGTGCTCATGGTAACGACCTACACCGAGTTCACCTCCGATATCGGAGGTGCCTGCCTGATCGAGCCAGTATTCACCGGAGATGTCGTAGGCCACCAGCTCGTTGGTAAGATATCCGGAAGCGAGGAGTTGGAGATTGGTGCCACGGTTGAGGCGGTAGTCGAGCGAGAGAGCTCCGAAGTATGTCTCGAACCGGTCTTTCTCATGCCCATCGAAATAGACGGTAAACTGTTTGGCATCGGTGGATGTACCGAATGTCGTGGTCCGGTTTGTGGGGGTGAACTTATAGCGGTTGATGGCGATGTTGCCGAGAAACGAGGCCTTGAAACGGTCGGAGAACCGATAGGTGATGGATGTCTGATAGTCAAAATAGGATGGATCATACTCTCCTTTGGTGTCCATCGAGCTGAGAAGTGATGAATTGGTCTTGTATCTCACGCCGTGAAGCTGGCTGAGACGTTTGTTCCCTTGGCCGATAGCAAGTGATCCACCCATGAGGCTGCCGGACACCGAACCCTCGAACGCTTCCGGCTCGCGGTAGGTTATGTCGAGTACGGATGACATCTTGTCGCCGTATTCGGCGGGAAAACCACCGGTGGAAAAGCCTATGGCCCCGACAAGATCGGGGTTTATGATACTCAGTCCTTCCTGTTGGCCTGAGGATATGAGCTGTGGGCGATAGACCTCTATGCCGTTGATATAAACGGAGTTTTCATCATACGATCCGCCACGTACGGAGTATTGCGATGACATCTCGTTGGATGATGTCACACCGGCCATGGTGGTGATGAGAGACTCCACGCTTCCGCCTGAGACATCGGGCGAACGGCGCAGTTCGGATGCGTCAATTGTCGCTACAGATCCGGTCTGCTTTTTCAGTTCGGTGATCTCGACTTGCTGCAGCACCTCGGTGTTGAGTTGCAGACGGACGTTGAGTGTCACATCGCCGGAGGCATCTATCAGCTGCTTTTTCTCTTCGCGGTAGCCGATGCATGAGAAGTAGACTGTGATAGTGTCGGCGGCCGCACATGATAGTGAGTATTCCCCTTCCAGACCGGAGGTCACGCCGATAGCGGTGCCACCGATGCGCACTGTGGCAAATTCGATCGGTTGGTCGGTGGCATCTGTTATCTTACCATGTATTTTCACCTGTGCCTCCATGGATATGGCGGTGACTAATGCCATGGTGAGGAGGAGCATGTGATGTATCTTGTGGCTGAGCCTTGTCATTTTTTTCAATAGGGATGTATTGTTACTCTATAATAACGATATCGTAATTGAAAAATTGCATACGGCTCCTTGCCGAGGTTTGATGAGGGGGTAAATATGACACAGCCACAGAGTCATGATATGATCAATGACTGCTGTGGCTGTGATCGTTCGTTCAATCAAAAATTTTGTCCCAGTCCTTCCATACGGCCTCGTAGCCGAGCCGTCGTATGTCTGACACCACTGCTTGCGGGGAGCGTGGATCGGACACTTCGAACTGTTCGAGTGCATCAGGTGTGGAATAGTATCCACCCGGTTCGGTCTTGCTGCCTGCGCTCATGGAGGTGACACCGAGTTTCATCATATTTGCCCTGAAGTCGGGATTTTCACGTGTGGAGTATGAGATGTCCACATCGTGGTCGAATATGCGGAATGCGAATGTCACCTGTGCGAGTTCGCGGTCGTTCATCACCACCTTTGGTTCGTAGCCGCCTTCAGCGGGACATAGCCTCGGGAAGTTCACACTGTAGCGTGTGCGCCAGTAGTTCTTGCGCAGGTAGCGCAGATGGTAGGCGAGCATGGTGAGATCAGTGCGCCAGTCCTCGAGGCCGATGAGTACGCCCATACCGATCTTATGCACGCCGGCCATGCCCATGCGGTCAAAACCATTGAGACGCCAGTCGAAGATGGATTTCATACCCTTGGGATGGTAGTTGCGGTAATTGGCCTCATGGTAAGTCTCCTGAAAGCAGACCACGCCGTTGAGTCCGGAGTCCACAAGCCTCGAGTAGCTCTCCGTGCGCATGGGCATCACCTCGATGGTGAGGTTGTTGAAGTACGGGCGGCATACCTTGAGTACTTTTTCCAGATAGTCCACACCGTTGAGTGTAGGAAATTCGCCGGATACGATGAGCAGATTCTCGAAGGGGCCGAGGCGTCTTATAGCCTCGCATTCCGCTTTTACCTGATCAAGCGTAAGGGTGACGCGCTCAAGGGGATTGTTGTGGTTGAATCCGCAGTACACACATGAATTGGTACATGCATTGGACACATAAAGCGGAATGTACATCGAGATGGTCTTGCCGAACCTTTCGAGTGTGTAGCGGTGGCTCAGGCGGGCCATCTGCTCGAGATATGGAGCGGCGGCAGGAGAGACGAGGGCCATGAAATCCTCCATGCTGAGGTGTCCCTTGGCCAGCGCCGCCTCTACATCGCGGGACGTACGCGAGTTTATGAACTCGGTCGTAGCGTCCCAGGATATTTTTCTTAATTCATCTGAAAACATATTGTATGGTTATTTGGCGCAGTCGTCCACAAGTTGAGAGGAGATGCGCATGGCGCAGAAATTGGGGCCGCACATGGTGCAGAAGCGGTCGTCCTCCTTGTGGCTCTCCACATAGTACTGGCGTGCGCGTGCCGGGTCAAGCGAAAGGTTGAACTGATCCTTCCAGCGGAATTCAAATCGGGCCTTGCTCATGGCGTCGTCGCGCACCTGTGCACCGGGATGACCCTTGGCGAGATCGGCGGCATGGGCTGCGATCTTGTAGGTGATCACACCATTGCGCACATCCTCAAGGTTGGGGAGGGCAAGGTGTTCCTTGGGTGTGACGTAGCATATCATGGCTGTGCCCATCCATGCGATCTGAGCCGCACCTATGGCCGATGTGATGTGGTCATAGCCGGGAGCGATGTCGGTGGTTAGCGGGCCAAGGGTGTAGAAAGGTGCTTCATGGCATTTGTCCAATTGGCGATCCATGTTCTCGCGGATCTTGTGCATGGGTACATGACCGGGACCTTCAATGAGTACCTGGACGTTGTGTTTCCATGCTATCTCTGTGAGTTCGCCGAGCACATCGAGCTCGAGGAACTGGGAGCGGTCGTTGGCATCATGGATGGATCCGGGGCGCAGACCATCGCCGAGTGAAACGGCTACGTCGTAGGCGGCGAGGATCTCGCAGATCTCGTCGAAATGGGTATAGAGGAAGTTTTCCTCATTGTGAATCACGGCCCAGCGGGTCATGATGGAGCCGCCGCGCGATACGATGCCGGTGAGTCGCTCGGCCACCATGTCGGCATGCACACGCAGGGCCCCGGCATGGATGGTGAAGTAATCGACGCCCTGTTCGGCTTGCTCGATGAGGGTGTCGCGGTATATCTCCCAAGTGAGATCCTCTACTTTGCCGTTCACTTTCTCGAGAGCCTGGTATACGGGGACTGTGCCTACGGGCACGGGACAGTTGCGTATGATCCATTCGCGTGTCTCGTGTATGTTGTCGCCGGTGGAGAGGTCCATGAGTGTGTCGCCCCCCCAATAGCAGCTCCATACGGCTTTGCTCACCTCTTCCTCTATGCCGGAGGAGAGGGCAGAGTTGCCGATGTTGGTGTTGAGTTTCACAAGGAAGTTGCGGCCTATGATCATTGGCTCAGCCTCGGGATGGTTGATGTTAGCCGGAAGCACGGCGCGTCCGCAGGCTATCTCATCGCGCACGAATTCGGGAGTGATGTGACTCTTGATGCCCATGGCTGCGGCATTGTTGTTCTCACGTATGGCCACATATTCCATTTCGGGGGTGATGATACCACGTTTTGCAAGTGCCATCTGTGTGATCTCGTGCCCGGCCTTGGCGCGGCGTGGCGCATAGCGGCGTGCAAAGCGGATGGAGTCGAGTGACGGATCGTTCTCGCGTGCCCTGCCATACTCGGAAGTGATGGCCGGAAGCTGCTCAAGATCCGATCGTGATGCTGTCCACTCCTCGCGCAGACGAGGAAGACCCTGGTTGATATCTATCTCTACGGCGGGATCGGTATATACACCGCTTGTGTCATAGACGTAGACGGGGGCGTTGTCGCGCACCATGCGTTCTCCGTCGATTATCTTTACGGTGGGAGTGAGATTGATACGGCGCATGGCCACTTTCACGGGATGGAGGGTACCGTCAATGTATACCTTTTCCGATCCGGGGTAGGAATTGACGTCGATATTTTCTATGGTCATTGTTCTACTTGTGTTTTTGTGGTGGGTGGTTTACAGATCGAGGAATGCGGTGAACGGGCTTGTGGCTGATGCGGAGTCGGATACGGTGCCGAGACCTGCGAGATATGCCTTTCGACCCGCTTCCACAGCAAGTTTGAATGCTATCGCCATCTCCACAGGATTGCCTGCTACGGCTATGGCTGTGTTGACGAGGACTGCATCGGCTCCCATCTCCATGGCTTCGGAGGCGTGGGAGGGTGCTCCGAGTCCGGCATCTATCACTACCGGCACACGGCTCTCGGCTATGATGATCTCAAGGAGATCGCGTGTCTTAAGTCCTTTGTTGGTACCGATGGGTGCTCCGAGCGGCATGACGGCAGCGGTACCCACTTCCTCAAGACGTTTGCAAAGCACGGGATCGGCCTGGATGTAGGGGAGCACTTTGAATCCCTGACGGGCGAGCTCTTCGGTGGCTTTCAGAGTCTCGATCGGGTCGGGGAGAAGGTATTTTGGATCGGGATGGATCTCAAGTTTGATGAAGTCGGTACCGAAGCAGTCGCGTGCCAGATTGGCAGCGAGGACTGCCTCCTCGGCGTTGCGTACTCCGGAGGTGTTTGGAAGGAACTGGACATGTTCGCGGTTGATGTGGGCGAGCATGTCGTCCTCTTCTTCGTGTTCCATGTCTATGCGCTTCATGGCCACGGTGATCATCTGTGACTCCGATGCGAGTATCGACTCGAGCATAAGGCTGTTGGATGAAAACTTGCCGGTGCCCACAAACAGTCTGGAGGTGAAATCTTTTCCCCCGATGGTGAGAATGTCGCTCATATTGTTATTTTGGTTTATGTTCGGAAAGTGATTTAAGTACATCGCGGGTATATGCCACCGGATCGAGGGCGTTGATTATGGCACCGCTCATGGCAATGCCGTTGACCCCTGTCTGCATGATGGAAGGGATATCCTCGATGGTTATCCCTCCGATGGCTACTATGGGGAGAAGAATGTCGGCTGAACGCACTGTGTTGACAATCTCCCGGTAGCCGTCAAGTCCAATCACAGGAGACAGGTTGGATTTGGTGGATGTGAACCGGAAGGGTCCGAGGCCTACATAATCAACATCCCAGCCTTTGAGCCGGGTAATGTCGGAGGCGGTATTGGCTGTAACACCTATTATGGCTTCGGCTCCCATTATCTCGCGGGCCTGGAGTGGATCCATGTCGTTTTTGCCGAGATGGACACCGTGTACACTCATCTCCATGGCCAGTTCCACACGATCGTCAAACACAAGGAATGCCTCGTTTTCCTTGCACATCGGTATGATGTCGAGCGCTGTCTGACGAAACTCCTCGTCGGAGGCGTCCTTCATGCGCAACTGGATCCATTTGCATCCGCCTTCGAGTACCATCTGCACTTCTTCCGCTATACTGTAGCGGTCAGACGGGTGGGTTATGAACATTAACATATAGCTGTGATTTTTTGTGAATATTCTTTTATTTTTGATATGTCTCCTGCCCACGGTATGTCGCCAAGAAGCGCGGCTCCCCTAAAGTTGAAACGTCGCAGTATCGGGATCTTTTCACAGTCCACACCTCCGAGGGCATATACGTCAGTATGCCCTGTATCCTCAAGTCGGTAGAAATCCGCTTGTGAGAAACCGCTCCTATATCCATGTTTCGATATGCTGTCGAATATCGGACTTAGGGTGACGTATGTGCAGCATGTACAGTCGGCTATCTCTTCGAGTGAATGGCATGACCGGCTGAGGTGGCCGTTATAGAGAGGTGGGGGAGAAGGGCAGCGTCGGTTTAGATGAAGGCCGCCGAGATTGTAATCGTTGGCAAGATCGAAGTGTCCGTGAAGCACCAACCGGTCATGAAGTTGCAGTGGTACGGACTCGATGATGTCGCGCAGTTCGGTGCGCGAGGCTGACGGATGGCGTAGATGCACTCTGTACCATCCGTTTTCGAGCAAGGCCCTGATCTTGGCGCCTTCCATCTCTACAGGATGCTCTGGTGTGATGGCTATGAGTCTGAAGTCTCTGTCAGCCGCCATAAAAAGCTTTAATTATGACGATTTTATCTCCTTCGGATAGCCGATGAGTCTCTCTTGCTGCCGATGGCACAACTTTACCGTTGACGGCGGTGGCTATGCCTGCCGGTTCGATATCCATTTGGCGCAGCCCGTCGAGAAGTGTGGCATCATCGTGAAGAGTCAAAGGCTTGTCATTGATTGTCACGTTCATGGTCGGTTGGGTTTATTGGGATTGTGGTTTTTTAGACGGCGAGGGGCGAAGAAATGGTTCACGGGGCCGTGACCGTGGCCGATGGTAATGAATGCACCGGCTTCAAGTGCCCTCGTGACATATAGTTTCGCACGGCTGACGGCATCTGTAAGTGAATCGCCCAAGGCGAGATAGGATGCGATGGCTGATGAAAGGGTGCAACCTGTTCCGTGGGTGTTGGTTGTATCAATGGCGTCGGCACGCAGTGTGATGAACTCGTCATCGTCTTCGAGTGCCAGTATGTCTGTCTTGAAGTCGCGGGAGTCGGAGTCGCCACCTTTCAGCAGGATGTTCCGGCATCCGAGTTTCCGTAGTCTTTTTACCTGTAGGTCGATATCGGTGGTGCCGGTGAGGGCCTCTGCCTCATGTCTGTTAGGTGTGACAATCGTGGCCAGCGGAAAAATTCGCGATGTGAGTGTCTGTATCGCATCATCGTCAAGCAGTCTTGATCCGGAGGTGGATACCATCACGGGATCTACCACGATGTTGGCCGGGCGAAAGCGATCGAGCATCTCGGCTACGGTAGCGGTGATGGAGGCGTCGCACAGCATGCCGGTTTTTACGGCGAGGGGTGGTATGTCGTTGAACACCATCTCTATCTGGTCTGCCACAATGGAGGGTAAGATAGGCTGCACGCTTTTTACCCCGGTGGTGTTCTGGGCGGTGATCGATGTGATGGCGCTCATGCCGTAGCATCCTATGGCTGAAATGGTTTTGATGTCGGCCTGTATGCCGGCGCCACCGGAAGAGTCGGATCCGGCTATGGTAAGTACAGGAAAATATCTTCTCATCGCTGTGGAATTTTTTTTATACGCGACAAGAGGAGCTGGTCAGGATGGTCTGATGGATAAGTCGCACAATCCCTTCGGCGGTGCTAACCGCATCAGGTTCGGAGGGTATTATCTCAGCGTCAGTCCGGATCGGGACCGCGCACCCCTTTGTCATTGCAAAGATATGGTTTTATTTCAACAAATGCAAAAAGAATTTGTTGTACTGCACTTCCCGGCATGTAGATGTCTGTGAGTCATGGTTCTGCAGAAATGCGGGCCGTAGACCGCCTAACAAATATGTGACAAAAGTCACGAAGCTTTAATTGCCGGGATGACAATTAGTTGTGCTTCGTGACTTTTGTTATTTATTTGTTCGTCTGTACTCTTTCAGAGTGTCTGTTTGGAGAACGAGAATTTGATTTCAGCGTTGGGGAAGTCAAGCTTGACCATGACAGGCTGTGTCACATAGGGAGTGATGGAGCTTACTGTTTGGCTTGTAGTATTATAGCCATAGTAGTAATAGGAGTAGTAGCTTGATGACTGGCTGGTGGGGTAGAATGATACCTGTACCGGACAGATCACGAATTCCTCATCCTCAGGTTCGACTTTGCCGTTCTTGATGATATCGTTGATATAGTCGAGCATCGAGGTGAAGGTGTAGCTGCGGGTCGAAGCGTCATAAGTGGCGTAGAATGAGTTGAGGTTGTCGCTTACCTGCATCTTGGAGAAGAATTTCTCGCGCTCGCTCTTCTTGATCATAAGTACGTAGGGCGGAGGGGTGATGCCGTAGTCGTTTTCAATCTCCTCTACGGGCAGTTTGAATGATAGGGAGTTGACTACAGCGAGGGGGCCGGAACCGGACTGGTAGCGGGCGAGTATCTCGCGTGCGGGGAAGGTGAACTCTACATCATAGCCTGTCGGGCCTACGAGTATGGTCTCGCCAGCATCGGCCATGGCACGCAGTTTGGGCGACATGGTGTAGCGGATGTTGTTGTTGGTATATACCTCAGGGGTCACACCCAGATATGCGCCAATCTTATTGATAGTGGTGTCGCGGGGATTGGTGTCGGACTCGATCGGTGTGATGGAGTGGTAGTAGACGTAGATGGAGTTGTTGCTGAAGCGGGTGACACGTCCACTGCCGAATGAATTGGCTATGTAGAGGCCTGGGAACCATTTGGCGAAAGTGGAGGGTGTGGAGAATGTGGATGGCGAGTTTTTGTACTCGTTGAAGAGATCCACACCGAGCTGACGCGGGAGGGTCACGTAGATATTCTTGAAGATGCTGCCTTCGGAGTCGGTGCCAATGCCTTCGTATCCATCAATGAGAGCCGAGTAGGTGGTCGAACCGATGGGTTCCTCGTCGTAGTATCCGGACGGATCGAAGTCGCTGTTGAGTGTGGTGGGGAGCAACTTGTTGAGCCTGTGGACTGTGAGACCCATCGGGGCGACAGAGTCGCCGGCAAATCCATCTTTGTACATGGTGAGCACGAGCTTGACGGAGTCGATATAGTCGCTTTTCACACCGGTGGTGTCAAGAGCGGCCGACGCCATGTACTGGCATACGATGTCGGATGAGAAGTTGCCGTAGCCTTCGGCGTCGATACGACCGAGAAGCTGGAGTATGGTGCGGGATTTCACCGCGGGGTTGGCATCGGGAATACCGGTGACGGTGAATGTGGAGTCGCGGACGATCTCGGTCTCGCCTTCAACGAGAGAGCCACCTGCTGTAAGCGATTCCTCGCAGGAAGTGGCCCCTATGGCCATGGCTCCGGCGAGGAGAAGCTGAATGGGGGAAAATTTCATTTATTCTTATTCTTCTTCCTCTCCAATGAGGGTGCGATAAAAATCTGAGAGTATCTCTTTGCGGTTTTCCTCGCCAGCTATGGAGAGGAATGGTTTGCCGGTCTTCCGGGCGTATTCCAGGAGTTCGGGGTCAATATCATCGGTCACCTGCAGGATTGCATCGGCATGATCCATGGCGAGGCGGTTGAGGGTGGCGAAGTCCACCGGACTATCCTTGAGAGGAGCGAGGTCGTCGGCTGCAAACTCGTTCATCTCCAGCTTTTCTACGAATCGAGGGTCGAGTGTGCCATCGAATTTCTCTGGCTGGAGAGCATAGATGATCTTGGTGTCACGGAATGTGGGGTCGTCACCGTACTGGCGTCTTATCACCATGGGCGAGAGTGCTGAGATCCATCCGCTGCAGTGTATCACAGCCGGTGGCCAGCGGAGTTTCTTGACAGTCTCGATCACACCTGTGGTGAAGAACATCAGGCGCTCATCGTTGTCTTCGGGTAGCACGGATATTTCCAGGCCTTTGTCGGGGAGAGGATGGAAATAGTCATCGTTGTCAATGAAGTAGACCTGCATGCGTGAAGGGAGCAGGGTGGCCACTTTGATAATGAGCGGGTGATCATTGTCATCGATGATGATATTCATTCCCGAGAGTCTGATCACTTCGTGGAGCTGGTTGCGCCGCTCGTTGATGCAGCTGTACTTGGGAGTGAATATCCTGACTTCAAATTCCTTGCCGTGAACAGACTGCGGGATGTCGCGTCCGAGCAGAGACATGGATGTGTCGGGAACGTAGGGAGAGACCTCCTGGGATATGAAGAGTATTTTCTTTGACTCCATTAAGTTTGTTTTCGGGTGTTAGCACGGAGTTTCCGCGGTGCAAAGTTACGATTTTTCTCCGAGATATCCCAATCTTATGGCTTAAAAACACGATCAGGTGTTGAAATCCGTATGTTTCTAAGCTGTGATGATAAAAAAATCCGGTAGCCTTGTGCTGTTTTTCAGCATTATCGGCTCCCGGATGTGTGGTGTGTATGTGTGGTGACGGTTATCTTGATACAGTGCGGAGGAAGCAGGCATCGCTGCCTATGATGACATTCGTGTTACCTTGCTTATCAACCGGCAGGATGTTGCCAGACTCAATGCCGTTGACATCAAATGAGAAATAGTTTATGTCAAGTCCGGCACAGACATCGGATACTAAGGACCCTGACCAATCGAGATAGTTGTTCTCGCGTTTTTTCACCCAATAGATAGCTCCCGGTCTGTGGTGGAGGTTGCAGAACAGGGGAGCAACACTTTCGAAGGTGCTTGCATATCCGTTTCGGTTACATGAATACCGTAGTGTGCCGGGTGTGTCTTTTGCCCATTTGGATCCACGGTGTTTTCTGTGGCCGAATCCAGATCGTCCGATGGGAAAGAAGAGGTTTCTTGCATTGTAGGAATCGTCAGGGTTGTTTCTGTCCCAGTAATATACAAACATGCCACGCATACCTTTCGTGTTGTCATTCTCTCCTCTGTACCATCCGTAGGCGTCGCTCACGGATGCCTGTGTGGTGGTGGCGCCGTCGGCATAGAGCACACCGTAGCCGAATTGTATGTTGGGCGTGAGGTAGAGTTGCTCGAAGTCGCGTACTGTGGCCACGTCCATGGTGAAACCTGTCTGTATATCGTATGTCACACCGTCCCATGTCCCGGCGCCTACCGTCACTTTATTGTCCTTGTCGACACTGGTGACGAGCTTTATGGCCGGAGGATTGTTGAATTCCGAGGTGGTGGGGAAGGTGAATTTGGGTGTCCCGAGATATTTGCCATCGGTGGTGTAGACATTGCAAGATGCGTCAATGGGCTGTGTCTCGTTGCCATATTTGAACATGGAGCCTTCGTCGCGCGGATCAGTGGCGGGTTTGTCCTTGGCGATCATGTTGAATGTATTCCATTTCGTGGGCGTTACCGTACCGGCGGTGTTGTTTACCATCTGGACTGCGGTTTTGCTCAGCTCCATGGCATCGTATCCCTGACGGACAAAGATCAGATGTGTGCAAGTGTAATTATGGTATCTGACTCTGACTACGGCATTGCGCACAGGATCACCCTCCTTGTTCATCTTATTGAACCTGATCTGGAATTTGATGGGGGTCTTGGTGGATCCCGTAACGATCTGTTTACCATCAAGGGTGATGAAGTTCTTGTCGCCGATGATTTCGGCCATCCATGGACCGTCGGACTTGAATTCGACGAAATCAGGTTCGTTGTCACCGGGCAGACGCATGAGTGTGACGTTGAAGTCCTGATTGTTGCCGGATTTGCGGTACACACCTTTGGGGTTTACAATACGACGCACCTGGATGACGGTGGTTTCTGTATCTTTGGTATATGTCTCCTTTGGATTTCCTATCTTTGAACAGTGGGCTGTCACTTTCAGTTTAGCATGACGCTCGTATCCGACAAATGGATTGTTGCCGGAGTAACCTGTCTGCTTGATGAGGACTTTGGCTCGTGTAAAGAGGGGTATGTTGAATGTGTATTTGCCGTTTTCTATACGGTAGGAGTATGCCTCACGACCATTGTTCGTATTGTCGGTGCTACCGTCAAATTTATATACACGGATGGAGCGGTTTTTGTCTGATGTGGATTTGGAATTTCCGAGATAATAATTCTCGTTCATCCCGGCAAGATTGACATCGCCATATTTGAAGGATCCGTCAGCAGAATTGATGTACTCCGATCTTTCATATCCAGAGTCCTCAGGGGTGATGACCACATCGTCTGTCTCCCACATGGACAGGAAGCCGTTTCCGTTCTTCTTGTTATATGTATTGGTGTAGGGGGCCTTATTCTCTCCGTCGGGAACCTCGGTGGGATACCATGGATTTTCGGTGATCTTGGCGGTGATGCTGTCAACCCTGTATCCCTCCCTGGGGGTGAACTTGAACGGGAGTAGTGCATCATGGTTGTAAAGGTATGACACATACCAAGGGTTGGGTATGTCAAAACCTTCGGTATCCTTGTAGTCTATATGCCAGTCGTAGTCGTTGGCGTTGCCGCGCAGTTTGAGGGTGAGTTTGTAGTGATAGTTGCGCTCGGCGTCGCAGTTGCGTTTTGTGTCCTTGCCGAGCATGAAGCGATATTTGATATCGCCTTCCGACACTGCTCCGTTGGCTGTGGCGTAGTAATGTGCGGTCACTTCAATGTATGTACCGTAGGGTACACCGTCTTTTTCAATCTCGGAGTTCTGTACGCCTCCGTTGTTGAGATCGGCTGTCTGGAATTTATCATACAGGGACTCGCCCTGCATGTTCTCGTAGAAGAAAAGGGCATCGGCTGTCTCGCTGTGGAGTCCGGAATAGTCATATTCCTTCACATTGTCCTCTTCGATGTAGGCTCCATGGGGTGTGCCTTTGGTGATGGCCGGCCATTTTTTGTGGTCGGTGCCTTCGCCATAGGTTATGGAGTTGACAAGCCGGGGTTCATCGGCGGTATGTATACCATCCTTTCCGGCAGCGTTGTTGTAGCTTTTGTCCTCCTCGCCGTAGCCGAAACCAAGGGTGCAGGTCTTAGGTATGTCGTAGATGCGTGCGTCTTTGAGGTATACACGCACATTCTCACGCAGCGAGCTGCCGTCAAAATCGATGGTGACCTTGGATGCGCAGCGGCGCAGCCATGTGCGGATGGATATCCCGTTGCGGCTCAGATCCACCATCTGGAATTGTGATGAGTAACTCGGGGCTTCATCACCGGGCGTGGAGAAGAATCCGAGCATCTGACGGTTGTTCGCATCGTTGTCGAGATCCCAAGTCACGGTCATGTCGCGCAGGGCATCGAGGGTGGCATACTGTCCGTAGTATTCGCCTCCGGGTTGTGTGAGGGCTTCGAAGGTGGATTTCAGACGGGTGATCTGTCCGGTCTTTTCATCGCGGGTATATTTGCCGAGATTGGCCACTGCAATGATGTAGTAGCGTCCGGCAGGGAGGGTGAGATCCTTTTTCAGGCACTTTGTCGAGGTTTCGGCTGTATCACCGTTGCTTGCATCGGGGTCGGTGCGTGGTTCGTCGTCCAGATCCGACTGGTCAAACTTGACCTCCATGGGAAAGTAGTCGTTTTCAATGAGTTTGCCTTCGGCGGTGTAGGCGAGAAGGCACAGGTCGGACAGATCGGACATGGCTTTGCCGGGTATGGTCTCCGACCGGCTCAGTATAGCTTCGGAAAATGGCGAGAAAGCCGCCTGGAGTTCAATGCTGACTTCTCCATCGGTTATATAGCCTGTCTCATTGCCGGGCAGCTCGTCGACACATGCGCTCATCAGGAGGCCGGCTGCGACAACCATCCGGGCAGTCAGGTTAAGAATGTATTTTTTTGCTCTGTTGCTGATCATGATAGTAATGTCAATTGTCGGATGGAAGGGTGATGTTGTTACAAATTGGGCTGCACCGAGGGCCAGTCCTTGTCGGAGGGTTCGCCGTTTTTCTTTATGGATTCTTTCTCTTCGGTAATGATCCCGTCCTTGACCTTGATGACGTAATAGTATTCGTCATCCTCCTTGGGCTTGGCGTAGATGTAGAACACCTTGTCGGAGTCTTCCTTGTCGTACTCATCCTTGTCGAACGATGCCACCTCGTAGCGGATGGTGTTGTCCTCGCTCTTGAATATGGTGAAGTCCTTGCGGTCAAGCACGATGGTCCAATGGTTGGGGAAGTGATAGATGCGTCGGTCACCGTAGCGGTCCTTATGGAAACGGTAGGGCTCTGTGCCGAAATATACGTCAACGAGACGTGTGCTGCAGAACTGGTCATTCTCAACCCTGTGGCTGAAATTCTCTATGACGTGTGCGCCGTCAGAGTCCTTCAGCCATATCTCGGCATGCTTCATCTCGCCGTCCTGAGTGAGGTGAATGGCGTAGTAGTCGCCGTCGACAATGTCGGACAGGGGGAATGGGAGCTGCTTGCCGTAGGTTTCCATGTATTCGCGGAAGTATTCGGGTAGGGTATATTTGCCATCCTCATCTTTATCCAGTTCGATCATGATGTCGCCCATCTCATCGCGCATCAGCCCGAGATCAGGCATGAGCCATTGTTCGGCATAGGGCTGGATATCTACCTCTATCTCGCCATCGACAGTGTGTTTGCGGTTGACAAGGAAACGGTACCATACGTTACGGAGTATGTCGAAGCGCGAGAGGTGATTGTCCTGCTTCTTGCGGAAAAATATGGTGTACGGGTCATCCGTGTCGGAGAACGTCAATGTAAGGTATGCCTCATCGGATGGATCAATGGAGGTGTTGTCATATTCCGGAATGTAGATGATGTAACTTCCGGCGCCGGAGGGGCGGAACGGGAGGGTATTGTCGGTGAGGGCGCCGTCGGGGATATTGGGTTTGCCGGTATAGTCGGTTGTATAATCGTCATGCACGTAGGCGTCCTGAGTGTATATGCCGAACGGGGCGCTATAGCCGGTGGAGGAATAACGGCGCAGGGTCACGGAGGTGAGGTGGGAGAAAGGGTCTTTGTCGCGGTCTACAAGAACTTCCACTTTGGAGTAGGCTCTGAGCAGATGTATGCGGCCAAGGGATGCTCTCTTGGAATCACCGAACACAAGAGAGGTGTATTCGCGTATGCCGTAGAGAGGGATGGGACTGGATGCGGAGGGGAGGTCGCTGTCGGGGTTGAAAGTGAAGAGGCCGGCACGGACTATGTCGTCAATGTGGGTGCCTGGTGCAGGAGTAGGGTAGTTCTTCCAGTTGGCGAGCACCATCACCTTGAAGTTCTGTCTGCGGGGATCGAAGGAGCCTTCGGTGAGGGTGATGGAGGCTTCGACGGAGTAGGTTTTTGAACTTACTGAGGTCTCGACCGGGGCGATTGTCAGGATGTCGAGCTCGGTCAGGAAGGTATTGCTCTCATCATCGAAAAACCAGAAGCGGAAGTCGCGGTTGTCGATGTCGATCCAGTTCTCGTAGGCTTGTCCGCGGTCATATCCACCTTCGGGTGTGAGGGGTGCGCGCGATAGCGCCGGGGAGGGTTGTGTATTGCCCACGCTGAGCATGAAACCCACTTGAAACTGTCCGGGTGCGGCAGGCTCCGGATCCGCCACCGGGGTGTCGGAAGAGCATGATATGGCCATGACTGCCGCGAGAAGTATCTGCGACAGATGGCACAAGGCGCTGGATATGTATCTGTGAGCGATCATTGTCTTTTTTCGGGTGAATGGGGAATCAAAGGTCGTGGTCGGAGAGCACTACATGCCATGCGTTGATATATATCATGGTGTTGAGCCAGCGCAGACCGTCGTCGAGGAAGAAGACCATGGAGTAGTGGTCCTGACGGTCCAGATATTCCTGATCGGGCATGTCGCCGTAGTTGGCTTTGACCATGAGAGCGTAGTCGATCACGGGAACTTTGGCCACAAGGCCGCCGTCGGAATGACGTGTGATGGTGAGATACATCTTGCGGTCGGCCATCATGCGTCCTACGGTAAAGTCGGCGATGGCGGCTGAGAATTTTGCCTGTATCATACCTTCGGGGACAAACCCCTCGGATACTCCAGAGCGTGTGGCCCAGGGGCGATATGTGATCTCTTCGTCAGGGAGCAGGGAGTTGTCATAGTTCATGGTGCCGTTGGCCTCGGTGATGGCGAAATCGAAGTCCGAAGGATCGACCGGCTCGCCTGAGAGGTGCTGGAGGACGACGGTGATATCGTTGGTGTTCTTCATGAGGCGGACAGTGTGGATGTGTGTGCCCTGACGGTCGGTGAACTCACGGTTGTTGAATTCTTCGGGCAGATCTTTGTAAAGACGATGGAGATTGTCGGTCACTTCGGCTGTGCCATCGGTAGTGTAGGTGCGGTTGAGCGTACAGATCAATTCCTTGTGGTTGTCGCCTTCGTCGGCCAGGGTGAAGTGCGGGCTGCCCTTGTGGCCGTCGCCGGCCCAGGCCATGAGTTTGTAGTTGCCCGGGGCCAGACCCTCCACATCCATGAGGTAGCCTTCGGACTTGAGAATGTCGGATGATTCTGTCTTTCGCCATACCACGCGGTCGGTCTCCGGATCGACAACGTAGAGAGTGACGGCATTGACTTCCTGGGCGAATGCGTCGGCTTTCTTGAGATTATAGTCAAAACGGAACCTCACTTTGTAGTGAGGGTCGCAGTCACCCTCATCCTCGTAGAGCAGACCGTCGCAGGAGGTCAGTGTGACAGCACAGGTCAGGATGGCGAAGGCCGCAGCCAGTTTGCGTGTGCCGATAGAGAGTATTTTGTCAAGCTTCATCGCTGTGTAATTGGTATCTGGTTATATTCCCTTGGTTGAAGATGTATATGTGATGCCGCTCGAGGGCGGTATGGAATGTGCTGTTGATGGTGGCGGTGTGGATCGGTAAGACGGATCGGCCGCGGTGGTGTTTGTCCCCTGTCCTCACAGGGATGGCATCGATGATGCGTTTGTCGGGTTGATTGGAGAGGGTGGGATGAGGAGAATGCTGAAAGTGAAAATCCGGCGGGGAGCGGGGATGCTCCCCGCCGGAGTATGGAATGTGTGGTCAGGCTGACGGTTTTGATGTCAGCTGAACAGCAGGATCAATAAGATCAGAGATCAACGTAGTTGTTCACAATCTTCCAGGAGAGGATGTTGATTGTGGCACCGAGATACCATGTGGGATCCTGGGGATCGGGGTTGGGCTTGATGGGGTCGTCGCCTTTGTCGCCATTGGGATCAAACACACCTGTGCCAAGATGCTTGACAGTGTTGATGGAGATCTCGTAGGAGTGGTTGCGGACTACGCCGAATGAACCCTCTTCCCACTTATCAATATCGCCGTTGGCATCTTTGGTAGCGGTGTTGAGGTGCGCGATGGGGATGTTGTAGTAAGTGGAGCCACCGGTGGCCTGATAGGTGGTGAGGCCTTTGTTCATGGACTCTACAGCAGTCTTGATCTCGGCAAGAGTTGTGGTGGAGTAGGAACCATCGGCATTCTTCTTGTAGAGACCGTTTTCAGGGGTGGGGTAGTCGGAGGCAAGTGTCACGTAAACGTGGGAGTTCTTTCCGTCGATGATATATTTGTCAGCGGGGACGGGGATATAGGCCCATTCGGTTCCTGTCTTGTTGCCTTCCTCATCGAATACATCAACCTGAGAATAGGTGTATCCTACGCTGTGTTTTGCGAGGTCGCAGATGTAGGCGATGAAGCGGTCCGGGGTGTAGTAGAGACCGTTGTGCTCAATGAAGGTGACGGGAGTGAAATTGCCATTGGCATCCTTGGCACCTACAGTGGCTTTGACTACGACGGAGGTCAGCTTCTGCTGGTTGGGGCGACCATTGTTGTCCTTCATGAGGTCGGTCTTTGTGGTGGTGTTCTCGTTGCAGTAGCCGTAAGATGAAAGGGCGATGCTGGCGGTGTTGTAGTTGTAGAATTTGAGGGTAGCGGGGTCGATGTTGCCGTAGCCTACAGACTGTCCCCAGTAGCTGCGGTGGAATCCGGGCATGTTCCAAATCCAGGAGTCCATGCTATTGACGAGGGGGAATGTGGTGTTGTCCCAGTTCGCGCCGAGCTGCTTGCTGAGGTAGCTCTCGGGCTGTGTGCCGTTGATGAACCAGCCGTCGATTCTCACGTAGAGCTGTGAGGCTGCCTCGGCGGGTTCGTTGTCGGCGGGGTTGTTGATCTCGGGGTTGTCACCCTCGGCGCCGAAGATGGTCTCGGTGATGGGGAACTCGGCTTTGCTCTTCAGACCGATACGAACAGCAAGACGCTCTACGTATACATCGATACCGGGGGTCTGCATGGCGAGCTCGGGTGTGCGCTGGAAGGCGTCCTTGTTGATCTTGGTGGCATACCAGTAGGCGTCGTCATGCTCGGCCTTATCTTTGTCTTTAGCATCATCTTCAAGATAGTAGCTTGTTGTGGTCATGATGAAGCCACCTTTCTCATTGGCACCCCATGTGGTGAGGGACTTGCCGAAGTCGGCGAGTGACTGGCCGGTAAGATCGGCGTTGGTGTAGTGGGGGCCGTTGAGCACAGTCACCATATAGGTGGGGTACTGGGGCTCGTCATTTGCGCCCTTCTTGACATTCTCAAGAACGACGAGACTGGGGCTCTTGAATTCGATGTTTCCGCCATTGGCCTGCTCGGTGCCACCATTCCATACGTTGGCCTGGCCCATGTAGTTGCCCTTGCTGTCGAAGAAGTAGAAATAGGCTTTGGTGACATCACCTTCATTGCCTGTACCGTTGGTGAAGCCACCATCGGCGGTCTGCTCTTCGTCATTCTCGCCTGCACGGCTGAGATCGTTGGCATCACGGAGTGTGATGTTGAGGTAGGCGTTTTCGCCGCTATCGGTCACGCCGTTTCCATTTCCACCATTGTTAGGCTCGTCGCTGGAGCATGCAGCAAGCATACCGAGAGCGGCAAACCCCATGAAAAGTTTGCTCGAAATGTTCATAAATAGTTAAATAAAAGAAATTTATAAATTTTTACGTTGTTTCCTTATGTATAAAAGTATTCCCTTGAAAAACGCGGTATTGACTTTCTTTATGTGTGAATGAATTTTCCTTGAAAAAACTGTGTGTTCGGATCAACTGACGAATCTAAAAAAGTAACGTATTCCCTCGTTAGTTGATGGATAGGAGAGTGGCCGTCAGAATTGGCCGGGAACGGATCAGCGGGCGGACTCAGGGGTGATGAGATATTTCACCTTGGTACGCTTGAGAATGGAGTCGACGCGTTTGCTCTCATCGGCTGCGGGCGCAAAGCCAGCTGCGGCAGAGTGGTCAAACAGGTCGCGGGCACGGTTGAGATCGCCGTTGATAGCGGCGAGTGTGGCACGTGAATATATCGCCTCGGCAGAGTCGCTGGCGTAGCGGAGACGTTCTGTGGCCTTGGCAATATCGCCATGCCTCATATATATGTTGGCAGCGTTTACGGCAGCTTCGGGATCAGTGGGATATATCTCGGAAGCCTTGAGATAGGTTTCATCATATTCGGCTGATCCTACGGGATATGTGGCTGCTATGCGCTGGAAGTCGACGGGACGCAGTTTGCCGGGATCGGTAGCGAAGACGCGCTTGAGTTCCTCGACATCAACGAATGTGCGTATGCGGTAATTGACAGTGTAGTCCGAATGGCGTAGTGCCGGATAGATGCTGTCAAGCAGGAATTTGTATTCCCTGGGGTAGCGGCGCTGTATCTCGGCATTCTTGGGGTCGGGCTCCATCTTCGAGTCGATGATCCCGATGATCTCTGATTTGTAGGGGATCTCGAGATCCTGCATGCGGCGGCGCAGACCATCCCAGTCCTCCGGCTCATAGTCCGTGCTCATGATGGCAGGATCGAAATTGTAGTGCTCACGCACATACTCTTTGAGGGCTTGTGTACGGCCCATGGCGAGGCGGACGTTGTTGGAGTAGGGACCTTCGGGCGATGCATAACCCTTGATGGTGACGCGGGTTATGACTGCATCAGGGTCGTTTTTGACCAGGTCGATGCTGCTGATGATCTTGGCCAGCTCCACGGTGTTACGGCGATAGGTGGGGCGTATCTCTGTGCGGTTGACAATGAAGTCGATGTAGGCGCTGCCTTCGGCTGTACGCTCCACTGCTTCGTCGCCAGTGAGATCCACGTAGCGGAACTCAGGGATGAACGGAGGCACAGTATAGTCTATCTCGGCAAGCGGGGTTTCTCCGGCGGGGAGGATGGGGTCGCAGCAATGACCTATCTGCTCATCCATCTCTATCTTGCACTGTTCCATTAATGGGAGGAAGGCTGTGTCGGTGTGGTATTCGATCAGTTCCTTGGAACCGGCTTCATATAGACGCACTCCCTCGGTGAGATCTTTGTTGCGGATGTGGGAGTAGTAGCGGTTGCGCCCGGCTACACGTATGGCTTTGAGCGATACGGTGTCGGCGCCGTTGGCTGATATGATCTGGGGAGTGAAGACAACCTCGCGGTCACGACCGGGATTAACCTCGCGGGGATCGATGGTGAGGTCTACTCTCAGCCTGTCGCCCTCCTCCCCCTGGCGGGCTATGTTGATGGAGGTCACCTTGAGCAGATGTCCGTCCTGAGCGCCGAATACAGACAGTGTTGTCGGGACTGCAAGCGCGAGCGTGGCGATTGTCCGAAATAAGATTCTGTTAGTCATAGCTTTATCGTGGGGAGAGATGTCAGAATGTATAGATGATATCAATGGCGGCCTTTGTGAGTCCTATGTAATTGTGGGGCACCTTTGTGCGCACCTTTTTTCCGCAGTCGGCGCATTCATAGACATCAGACCGGGAGTATACGTATCCGAGACCGATGGCGGCTTCAATGTTCCAATGACGGTTTAAAATCCAGGAATATCCGTAGACGATGCCTGCTCCTACCATCCAACCCTGATAACGGAAGTCTTTGAGCTTGCGGAAGTCTGTGCCGAGAAACTTGAAAGGCATGTCAAGGTTGCCCCAGTTGTATTGGCCGCCAAGAAGGTGTCCGCCGACAAAGTGACCGGAGAAAGCATCACAGAACCAGTATCTGCCTTCCGGCTGGGCCAGCCAGTGTTTCCATCGGTGGTTGTTTACAGTCCAGGCGTTAAGGTTGCCACTGAGATCAAATGTCCATTTTGGAGCAAGCTTCACCTCTACGCCGCCGTTGAGTGTGAGTGTAGCGTCATAGAGGAGGTTGGTTTATGGCCACATCCTGACCTTGCGCAGTCCGCCATGACAGCAGACAGAGTATCAACAAGGTTAAGCACTTTATTTTCATATTATTAATGAGATATTCGTATGTTACGACCATGAAAGTCGCATATGTCGTCTAACGTATTCCCCCGGCAGAGCAGGTCAGTTCGCCGGATTGGTGTATGATATGGTAACAAATAATAGGATCTTTTGGATCGGGTCCGGCGTTGTTCGGACGGGAACGCATATTCCATTACGATAGTAAAGGAATGAGCACGGCGGGAAGTGTATGAGTATAGATCAAGGGGGCGACAGGCAGCCCGTCACCTCTTTGGTATAAGCGTATCGTACAACAAACATTTTAAGACAATTTATGCTCATAGAAATCAATTGTGATGCGTTAAATTGTAACTATCAGTGTCAAAATTGTATCTTATCTAAAAATCAGAAAGCACTTTGGTGACGACAAAGATAAGGACTTTTCGGGATTCAGGCAAACTTTATGCCAATAAAATCATAAAAAAGTATCATTTTTTGCATTGTATAGTTAGATAGATCAAAAATTTAACATTTCGGGGTTGTAATTGATATGGAGGAGGGGAAGGATGGTGCGATAGAATCGGTGGCAGTGGGTGGAATGGTTGTGAATTGATGGGGTCGCGATACAATTTATGAATGCAAAACATCGTTATAGATATATTATTATATATAATATGTATGGTATAGCAGGTGTGTTGGCCTCCATTGCATCGCTGATGTGTCCGATAAAGACCGGTGACCTCCCCGGTCTTGCTGAGGATTGGTTTCTGTCAGCGCCATCCGCGGCAAGAAGTGATGTGGCATATGTTGCTGTGGCCACCTATATGATAGAAGCGGGATATCCTGGCATGGAGCGCATGGTATGGCTTGCTGAAGTGGCGTCCAGGAATCTTCCGGGGAGCGAAGCGCCGGATATTACGGTGAGGATGGCTAAGGGCGGTTCCATTGCATTGTCGCAACTGAAGGGACAAGATGTGATATTGCTCTTTTACGATCGCGATTGTGCGGCATGTGCAGAGATGGTTTGCGCTCTTGATGGATCAAGAGTGATATCTGATGCTATTGCCTGCGGTGGTCTTGTAATTATGGCTGTCGATGTAGGGGATTCGCCTGGCGCGGGGATGTTCCGCATACCCTCCTCATGGATGGATTGTATGGATGAGGAGGGAGTGGTGATTCGGGAGGAGAGGTATTTCATACCTTACACGCCTGTTGTGTATCTCATAGGAAAGGATGGGATTATAAAGCTTAAAGATGCAGTCCTGATGGATGTCGAGCGAATTTTGACACCTGGTTGCAAAAAATAAGTGGTAAATTTGTCCTGTCGAAAAAATAATTGGAAAATGGATCTACTACATTCACTGATTTTCATGCTCAATGAGATGTCTCCTTATATCTTGTTGGGATTCCTTATAGCCGGCTTGATGCATGCGTTTATCCCTCAGCAAACTTTTGCCCGTCATCTTTCGGGTACCGGTTGGGGTGCTGTTGTGAAATCGGCTCTTGCCGGCATACCGCTGCCGCTATGTTCATGCGGCGTTCTTCCGACTGCTATCGCGATGCGTAGAAATGGAGCCTCCAGAGCTGCCTCCACATCTTTTCTCGTGGCAACACCTCAGACAGGGGTTGACAGTATAGCCGCCACATGGTCTCTTCTCGGTCCGGCCTTTGCCATAATCCGACCTATAGCTGCGCTTGTGACGGCTCTGTTCGGTGGTATGGCTGTGGGGAAGGCTGAAAAAACGGGATCAGAGGCGACCGATCATAGCCATGATGGACATGCACATGGAGAGAATACACCTGAAATAGCCGGAGGATTCATGAAACGTATGGCTGGAGCTCTTCGCTATGGATTTATTGATCTCGTGGGAAGTATAGGTGGCTGGCTTGTGGCCGGACTCATCATAGCAGCTCTGATCACTGTATATGTCCCTGCCGACTTCTTTGCAGTCCTTGGCCGCAATCCCATATTCTCCATGATAGCCGTATTGGTCATAGCTATTCCTATGTATGTATGCGCTACAGGCTCGATCCCTATCGCCATGTCTCTCATGCTCAAGGGCCTTTCCCCCGGCACTGCGCTTGTGTTGCTTATGGCTGGTCCGGCGGCGAATTTCGCCTCATTCACCCTGATATCGCGTGAGATGGGCCGTAAATCAGCATCCATATATCTTGGTTCTATAATAATAGGAGCCATGGCATTCGGGCTCGCGATAGATTACCTGCTTCCGGCATCGTGGTTTGATCTTGGTACGATACATCCCTCGGGAGGGCATCACCACGAATTTAGCATTTTCTCCACTTCTTGCTCCGTGCTACTTGTTGCATTGCTGATTATAACTTTTTTCAAAAACCATAAACATAACCATATAGCACCTACTGAAATGACGAAAGAGTATACAATCAAAGGCATGAATTGCCCTCACTGCCAGGCAGCCGTGGCCAAAAGTATCAATAGCGTGGCCGGAGTGGAAAAATGTGATGTGAATCTTTCCACCGGAAAAGCGACTGTTGAAGGTGATTACAGCGACGATGATCTTGTGACGGCAGTAAGAAATGCCGGATTTGATGTCGAGAAGTAGTCTCGGGAATTGCAATTGCCGGTGAAATTAAGTGTCTTTACAAAAATTAACACAAAAAGCTGTGATAAGTCAATAAAAAGATCTAAATTTGCACTCGCAAAAGCAAAGGAGCGATGCTCGAGTGGCTGAAGAGGCACGCCTGGAAAGCGTGTATACCCCAAAAGGGTATCCCGAGTTCGAATCTCGGTCGCTCCGCAAAAAAATGATATCGCATATGCGAATCAGGTCCTATAGCTCAGTTGGTTAGAGCACCTGACTCATAATCAGGGAGTCCTTGGTTCAAGCCCAAGTGGGACCACAATTCTTAAAACGCTGATTATAGGCACAATAAATAGCCTTAGTCAGCGTTTTATTGTTGTTTAGCGGCCAAAAACAGCTTAAAAAAAAGAGGTAAAATGCACAAAAATGCTGAACCTTGCACAAAGAAGATGACGTTACCTTGTACATTACCTTGTACATGGTTTGTGCAAGGTACAAGGTGCAGCATCGAGTGCTCCTCGCATTTTAAGTATGGCAAGCACAAAGTTTTATTTAGATTGCCGTCGCTCAAAACCGGGTGTGCCCTCGGTTATGAAAATAGCGATTGGGCATGGAAACAAGACGAGTTACATTTCACTTGAGGTGAAATTGCTCCCGACTCAATGGGACGCAGTAAGAGGCAAAATCCTCAATCACCCGGAAAAGCAAGTCCTTAATGCGTATATTTATGAAGTGAAGCAGATTGTTGATGCTCACATCATAAATCTCACACGAGAGGGTCGCATCAAGGATATGGCAGCAAATGACATACGCGACAGTATTCTTGCCGAATTGAACCCCGAAAAGGAGGAAAAGGTCGATGAGTCGCTTTTCAAGGTGCGTTTTCTTAAATTCATCGAAACAAAGAAAGCAAGCACCAAGGAAACATATATGCACACTCTCAATCGAGTAAAGGCTTATGTAGGCGATGCTATCGAAACACTCCGCTTTGAGGACATCACGCTTGACTGGCTTAATAGCTTCAACATCTTCATGGCGCAGACCTCACCGAGTGTCAATGCCCGTAACCTGCACTTTCGTAATCTCCGCGCTGTGTTTAACAACGCGATAGAGAACGAGGTGACTTCACACTATCCGTTCCGAAAGTTCAAGATTAAGGCGGTTGAAACGGCCAAAAGGTCGTTGACCGTAGAGGAACTGCGCCGCCTTTTCTTCTTTAACTGTGAGGAACACGCGGAGAAATATGTGGGAATGTTTAAGCTGTCGTTCTTCCTTATGGGGGTTAATATGATTGACCTTGCCAACTTAAAGGAAATGAAGAATGGACGCTTGGATTTCAACCGAGCAAAAACAGGCCACCTTTACTCAATGAAGGTAGAGCCGGAAGCAATGGAGCTTTTCGACAAGTATAGTGGCGAGAATTATCTGCTGTTCATACTCGATCACTGGACTAACGATGAGTTTTTCCGTCGCAAAATGAACAAGGAACTTCAAAAGGTAGGGCCTATGCAGAGGAAGCCCGGACGCGGTGGCAAAAAAGAGTATCAACCGTTGTTTCCGATGCTCACAAGCTATTGGGCCAGACATTCATGGGCTACAATAGCTTCCGAATTGGATATTGCCAACGAAACAATCGCGGAAGCCCTCGGACATGAATATGGCAACCGCATTACGAATATTTATATTCGTAAAAATCAGAAAAAGGTTGACATCGCCAACAGAAAGGTGCTTGACTGGGTTCTTTACGGAAAGATTGACGGAAAGATCGTAGTCAAGCCCGGAACGCCGGAGTTCTTCGGTCTTGACCGCAAAGAGGCTGTTGCCCTCGGCCTTGTCAAGGAAGAGCCGGGAGCTGAAAAGAAAAAGCGTGGCCGTCCGAGGAAGAACGCCACGCCGGAGGTTGAGGCGGAGGTTGCCGCTTAATCCTTGACGGGGTAAAAGATGCCTTTGAGTAACTGCGACATTCCGCTTTCGGTGAACGTCGCGGTTATTTTTTCGCATATGTAGCGTTTGCCCCGGATAAGGAACAGGGAGCGCACATCGGGGATTGTATTGGCGAGGAACTTAAAAGTAGTCTTCATCTTCGGCTCGACGGTGTGGAACACTTTGCTGCGGCGTGTGAGGCGGTTGTTTATGCGCAGGGAGAAGTGGACGTATGCAAAGTTGCTCCAATCGTCGGCAATGGCTATATCCTCGACATTCGGGTAAGGGAGGTGATTGCCGACAAAGTGATTGGCGCCGTCGTACCAGCCCACATATATGCGGTCGTAATATTCCGATTTCTTCTCTTTCTCACCTGCGGCGAGTGTCGAGTCGGAGATTGTTTTGAGAAAGGGGTGGTCGCTGTCGTCCTCGCTCGTTGTGTCGGTGTCCTCGTCATAGCCGGAGAAAGAGAGGAATAGCACACGTCCATACTTTTCCTCGGTATCGTCTATCCACGCCGGAACAAACTCTATTTCCTCGCTGTCGGCATCTTCTTCGTCATTGACTATGCGCCCACCAAAGAGATTTACTGGTTGCAGACGGCAGGTATAGAGGTAATAAATCCGTATCAACCCCGGGGAAAAGTCAATCTTCCGCTCGCGGCTAATGGTGCGTATCAGGAAGTAGGCGTCGCAGTCCTCGGCATAGAGCAGCTTGTCGATTTGGGCGTTGCGGCCTCGCTGCCCTCTCCAAGTGCGATAACCGCGATTGGCGGCAAGCAGCTCCGACATCGTCTTGTAGCGCACCACACGGTTCTGCCACCCCTTGATAAACCAGTCGCAGCTGTAATACTTCCACATTTCGTGGTCGCAGTCCTTATAGACAAGGTTCTTCGCCTCGGAGTAGTCGCAGTCTTCTTCCTCAACCTTTACCTCGGTGGAGTGTTCCTCCACCACGTCGGCGATGCAGACGGTCGGCTTGTCTGCAAGCACCTCGTGGGTAAAGGCAAAAGTGATGCGCTTGCCCCGGTGGTCGAAGTCGAACTCGCCCCCTAAAAACAGCTCCAACTTCTCGAAATATTCCTCGACTGTCCAGTGCGGCAGGGCGTTTGCGAAGCCCGGCATATACCACGCATGAGGGAGAGCGTTGCAGATAAGGAGGTATTTGTATTCCTCGTGTTCCTCCCATTTCGAGAAGTCGGGAGTGTAGCCCACGGCCTCGCAGATTTTCCGTGTGATGTGCAGCAGATACGGTTGCCACGACAGCCCCGTGGTCTTCTCGCTGTTCCATTCAAAATGCCCTCTCCCCTGCGCGGCATCATCTACGACATATTCGGCAAGATTTTGGATATTGCCGGAATAGTCGTTGACCCACGGCAGGGCCACGCATCGGTCGGAGTTGGAGGCCGGGTGCCAGGCGTTGGAGGGCGTTATCTGCGAAGTCGAAGTCGTGGGCGGTGTGCCGAGGTCGAGTTCGTTTATATACACCTTGTCGAAAGTCTTGTCGAAGTTCTGCTCGGAGCGCCCCTCCAAGAATTGCGTCTTGACCTCGGCCTCGGATATTTCGGTAATTGTGATAGAGCCGAACTTGTAGAAGCCACGGTCGCGTATCTCGCAGTCGAAAATCACCTTTTGCGCCGCCACATCGGCACGGTTGATGTGGCCGAAGATTGCAAGGTTCTCCGGGCAGTCTTTGAGCGGAAAGGTGATTGTCAGCGTGTAGCCGTCGCTGCCGCTGAACATACGGTTTTCGGAAACATACTCAAACGAAGTGCCTTGCTTCAAGGCCGCGAGCCTGTTGTTGACGTAGATTTGCATTATCGTTTTGATTTGGGTGATTTGTTCTTCATCAGTCGGTCGTATTCCTCCTGTGCCTTTTGTATGCCGTGATCGCCGCTTACGGTGTTCACGGTCACAAAAGGTTCGTTGAGCCGCGCATCGAGGCGGTCGAGCACGGCCACCATTCTGCCGTCGCTCGCCGGGGCTTCCTGCGTGTAGGTGTTGTTCACTACGGTTTGGGGCGCTGACTGCTGCGCCGCGATAACCGCCGGTGCGGTTATTGTCCTCGACACATCGGCTGCCGTGATAGAGCCGATGGTGTTGGTACGCTGCGCATAGTCAAGAGCCTCCAACAAAGGGCGGGTCCGGGGATTATTGACAAGTCGCTGCGAGGCGACCCATTCCCCTTTGTGAACGACACCTGCTTCCTCGTACTTGCCGCCGGGAGGTGTAAAACCACCCTCGGCATAGCCCTGCGCCTCCGATGCCTGTTGCTGCTTCTTGATAGTGGCGATTTGGATAGCACCTGCGGCCACGGCCATAGCCGCCGCGATAGGTGCGAGGATATAGCCGATTACGGGCACCTGCGCCGCCGAGCCGTAAGCGTTCAGGGCGTTGGTGGCAGTCTGCGCCACGGCCTGTATCACCTGCATTGCGAACTGCTTGCGCGAGGCGTCGGACTTAATCTTGGCTATCTCCTTTTCCTTGTCTTTCTCGGCTTTCTTGACCTTGTAGGAGTTGCCCTCGGCAAGCTCAATCTCGCGGTCGTACTTCTTTTCAGCCTTTGCGACTTCAAGGTCGGCCTCGGCTTGCATATACTCCGACATCTGCTGCATACCTGCGGCCATAACAGCGAACACCGATTGGGCGAGAGCGGCAAGGCGCGTGGCCCAGTTGCCGCCGTCTTCCTCGGTGGCATCAAAGAAATTCTTCCACGCCTCGTAAATGTCGAGAAGTTGGTTTGTCTGCGTCGAGCCGAACTTGCGGACGGCATCGAGCGACTTCTTGTTGTATGCCCTCTCGATACGCTCCTTTGCATCCTCGTACTGCTTCTTGTCGAGTATGCCCTGGTCGTAGAGCGACTTCACCACATCGAGGTCGCGCTTCATCGCCACGGCCTGACGGTCGGCAGATCCCTCCGAGGGTTTTGCCGACTCCGGCAGGTATTCCCCGGCATACTTCTTCTTCAAGTCGCGCTGCGCTTGCAGATATTCCTTATAGGAGATAAGCCCCCGGTCGTATGCTTCGAGCAGCAAGTCCATTTCGAGGGCATAGCGTTGCCCGGCCTCGCGGTATTCATACTGCTTGCGCCATTCGGCCACACGCTGGGCGAGCAATTTCTGACGGCGCAACTGCTCCGCAGCCTCGGCCTGTTCAATCTGCACCTTATAGCTGTGCCATTCCTCCGAAGCCTCGTTGTAGGCGGCTTGCATCTGTTTGAGATACTTGATGCGGATATCGAAAAGCCGTTGCTGCAATGCTTCCTCCTTTTGGTACAGCTCACTGCCGGGCGTGTAAAAATCCATTTGCGCGTCCGTTTCCTCGGTCTGCTGCATACGCTTTGCCTCGTCGACTTTGAGGGCTGCGTTGCGTTTGAGCCACGCGGCCTGCATTTCCTCTTTCTTTTTGAGCAGTTCCTGATAGTCCTCGTCCTCGGTGAGGTTGAAGCGTTTATAGACAGCCTCGCGGTCTACGTAATACTTGACTTCGAGATTGTATTTGTCGAGAAGGAATTGCGACCACGGCTTCAACCCTGCGGAATAGTCGGAGATATTCTGCGCCGCAGCCGCCTCCCAGTCGCCCTTGGTGTCGTTGAGGGCATCACGGAAGTCCTTGCGAGCCTTGACCTGCGCCCTGCGCTCGGCGGCTTCCCTCGCCTTTCGGTCTTTCTCCGAGTCATAGGGGGTGAAGTCGTCGAGGTTGAAGTCGGGATTACCGCCCACGACCTCCGGCGTCGGGCTTTCGAGCACCGACAGCCGGGCGCGTGCCTCGTCGAGGAAGTCGCGCAGCTCCGCCGCCGACACATCGCGCACCGTGGGGTTAGGCTCGTTCAGTCCGAGTATGATGCGCCCTCCGCGGTTTGCATCGACATTCGCCTCGTTGTCACGGATAAAGCGGCGCAGTTCCGCCTCGGTATATGTGGCGAGCGGATTGCCGTTGCGCTCTATATCCTTGATTTCCTCCATAGTGACATTATACTCGGTCTGCCCGGCTATCATTTCATTCACGATGTTCACCGGGTGCGTCGCCATACCTTTCTGCTGCCAGGTGTTGCCCTTGATTGCTTGCAGCTCGTTCACAAGGTCTTGCGAGAGCGTGCCCGTGGTCTGCAACTGATACACCACCTGATTTGTGATGCGGACGGCGTCGCGCAGGGATTTGCCCTCGTCGATAAGCGACTCCTGCAACTTCTTCGCCCATTCCTTGAAAGAGTCGCGGTAAGTTTCGTCGGCGGTTTCACGGGCAACCTGTATCGACCGCTCCCGGGCGGCGATACGTGCAGCGGCGGCGAGGCGTTTGTACGCCTCGGCAAGGTTCGTGATTTCTCCGCGCTCGTCGATAAGCCCTTTGAGATATTTGCCGTACTGCTTGATGATTTCGTCCTTGACCTCCTTGTATGCCTTTGTGCCTTTCTTGGCCGCTTCGAGCCGCCCCATGAGCGTGTCTATGGTCTTCATTTCCTTGTGCAGTTCCTCCGAGAAATTGGCGGCGGTGTTCCTGGCCTCGCGCATCTTCTTTGTATATTCCGAAGTGCGGTCGCACAGCGCCTTGATTGCGATTGCGACGGCGGCGAGCACCGAAAGGATCAGCCCGAAAGGGTTGGCCTTTACCACGGTGTTGAGTATGCGCATGGCGTGTGTGGCCGCGCCCACGCCCTGCGTGAAAGCGATAACTGCGATGCGCCCGAGGATAATTGCCGTGCGGTATGCCACCATAGCTGCCTTGCCGACAGCGACAACGGCGTTCCACGCCACGGTGGCCGTCTTGACAAGCACAATCCACCCGTAATAGGCTGCGATGACGGTAACGACATTGGCGATAGCCTTGCGGTGTGCGATGATGAACGACACAAGGGTGTTGAGCACACGGAGGAACACCGACGATGAAGTATATATGTGCTTCATCAGCGGATAGAGCTTTTCTCCGAGTTCGATTGCAAGCTCCGACACGCGCTTACGCGCCTTGTCGATAGATGCTTGCACGGTGTTGTTGAAAATGGCGTATTCGTTGGAGGCCGATGTGCCCTCGCGGAACGCTTCGGCAGCCTCGCCCATTTGCCAACGGAGGAAGTCGAGGTGGGAGGAAAGGTTGGAGAGCACCGACGACACACGGGCGCCGTCGAGTCCGAGGTCTTGGAACAGCGGCGACAGGACGGCCAGTGCCTTGTCCTCTCCCAGTTTGCCGAGGGCTTCGAGGAACATCATCACGCCCTGCGTGGTGCTTTTATTGAGCGTTTCAATAAAAGTGTTCGTTTCCAGCCCTACCTTTTTCGCCATTTCGGCAGGTTTCTTGAACAGCTCCATAATGGTACGCTGCAAAGCCGTGGCCGACATTTCCACCTTTTGGCCGTGCGCATCGAGCGTCGCGGCAAAGGCCATAATCTCGGGGATAGTCATTTTGGCTGTCGAGCCGATGCCGGCCATACGTTGCGCGAACTCCACGATAAAAGGCTTGGCTGCGGTGCAGTTCTGCGAGAGGTGGTTGACCGTCGAGCCGATTTTGAGCATCGAGTCACGCACACCATACATCTGCTCCATACCGAAGATGTTAGACAGCTTGGCAATGGTCTGCGTGGCCCCCTCTCCGAGGTCGACGAGCGCCACGTTGATAATCGACGCGGCTTCGACATACTCGCGGACGGAGGCGACAGTATTGTAGCCGAGCCGTCCGCCCTCCTGGGCGAGCAGGTTCAGCTGCTCACGGGCAAGACGGGTGTCCATGCCCTTGAAGATCTCGTTGAGTTCTTCAACCTCGGCGGCGGTCATACGGGTGTACTTTATGGTGTTAGCCATAGTTTCCTCGATGTCCGAATACGACTGCACCGCCTTACGTCCGGCCATAATAAGCCCCGTGACGGCGGCGGCAACGGCCATTATGACTGTCTGCGCCGAGTTGAGCCACCCGTTGAAGCGTTGCCAAAGGGTCTTTTGCGTGGCGAGAGTGGCGTTTACCTTTTGGAGTTCCGCTTTGAGCATACGGATTTTAGCGACGTGCGCATCCCAAGCGGCGGTGCCTCGCTGCAACCCGTTGAGTTGCTGTTGGAGTTGGCGCAGGGCTGTGTTGAGCTGCTTTGGAGTGGCCTTGTTGAGCCGCAGAAGCACCTGCTCGGCAGTCGAGGCGGTGCCTTTCAACTGCTCCATAGCCTTACGGGTGGAGTTCAGCTCGCGCTGCAACTTCTTCATCGTGGCCTTGTCACCTGCGACGGCGGCTTTCGCTATCCCGTTTTCCAGACGCTTTGCGTCCTTTTCGAGCTGGGATAGCATCTTTTGAGCCTGTTTGCCGTTGACGGTGAGTATTACGTTGGCGGAGGTGGAATAATTTGCCATTTGAAAACTGAAATTGGGAGTTGTACCTGCAAATTTCAGCCGTCTTTATCGAGGGCGAAAAGACGGTAAAAGGCTTATATTCCGCTGAAAAAGGGAGAGGTGTCGGAGTAGGAACGCCCTCTGACGGAAGGGTGCCGGGAGGGAAAATCCCGGCTTGCACTCTCAATGGGCGGCGGTGCCGGTCGGGCCCCGTTGAGAGTGCCTTAAAGAGTTGACATTTAGGCAACTCGACCGCAATTTCAGGGGTCACGCTGCAAACTTTTTCCAGTTTGTAGTGGGTTGAAATTGCTAACGAGCGAAGAATGAGCGAGTTGGGGGTTACGGGGGCTTGCCCCCGTAGTGGCTTTGCACACCCCCCACCGCCCTGCCGCTACTTTTCGGCTCACCCTTGCCGCTCCGTGCGGAATATGCAGAGCCGCCCCCACGGATTGAGGGCATCGGGCGGTCAATGGCTTGCGTGTGTGTCAAAATCCGCAGTGTGGATTTTGATGCACTCGCAAGCAACCGCTCTCCCTCGGCGCGGATTTATCAAGGCGAGGGGTGGAATGACGGCGATGTGCGGTGAGGACGATGCGGCGCGACACGGCGGTGCAGGGTCAAAGGAGCGGAGTGAACTCGGCGTGGTCAGTCGAAGTAGCCGCGCTCCCCCCGACGGAGGAGAACACTTTTCGACGCAGCGCAGGGCACCGAGCACGGGGCGATATGTGTGTGGGGGTGGCGTGGCGTTCACCTCGACCGACAAAACGCGGAGCGAGTGTAGAGATTGACACTGGGCCATAGTGGAGTCTGTGCATCGGCTGTCCGCACATCGGGGCTTGGGGCGGGGTCGCGTCGCAGACGCTTGATGAAATGGTGGCCGTGGGGAGGCAGATGCAGGGGGAGGCTTCCTCTTCGGGGTGGGTGGAGCGTGGCGTTTGTGCGGCTGCTGCGCCGGGCGGAGTTCGGAGAGCCACGGCTCGGCATCGGCGGCTCGGAACAGCAAGGGGTGGTTGCCGGTCAATGCGTGACGCAGACGCGCACGCCACCGCGAGGCAAGGAGCGGTGGCGTGAGAGAAGCGGCAGCGTTTCGTATTGAGAAGTTTGGCGTGGCCGTCGCAGATACGCAACTCCCGACAACCGACGGCTCTGCCGGAGGTGTCGGGGCAAAGTTGCGGTCAAGAGGGAGGCGGCAATCTTCGCGCCGGCAACCGCCCCGGTCGCTATTCATAAGCGCAACTTGTGGAGCCTATGAACAGCGATGCTCGGAGTTGACGATGTATTGGGCTGTGGCTTGGAGAATGGAGAACGTGCGGTGCGATGCCGGGGCGCGCCACGCTCCGGGTGGGTCAATGATGCCTCCCCCTACATCTGCCCCCTGCGGCGTTCAATCCTCTCTGCCCTGCAAGGGCGTTGCCCCGTGTGTCCGTCAGTCCGCTTTGGGTGGGGAGGAAGGTGGCGTGGCGGCTGCTGTGCCAATGAGGGAGGGAGCGCGGCGTATAGACCTTCGGGAAGCCGGAAAACAAGCAAGGTGGCGGACGGTTGTAGCGAGCATCGCCACAGCCGAGAAAGTTTTTGAAAGCAGGTGCAGACATCGCGCCCGACACCGCGAGTTTAGGAGCGGTGTCGGGGTATAAGCGAGGTCAAGCCGGAGAGATAAATCTTTCGTTCCGCCAACCGCAGCGGTCGCAGTTTACAGGGAGGTACGACCCGTGAACTGCGATGTTCGGGCTTTCAAAGGTCAGATACGCAAGCGAGTGAGTGAAGCCGGTTCATAAGTAGCCGCCGCGCCACCTGACGGGTCGGGGTCAATAAGGACGGACACGATTTATTAAATACCGCTGTGATGTTTGGTTGAGAAATACTTACCGATTAAGCCGATAAGACAAGCAATAATCAGATTTACAGGGGCAAACATAACATAAAACAAAGTCGCACCCCAAAACAGAGTAAATCCCAATTCACTTGTATCTACGAAAGAAATCACATCATGAATAACAGCAACGACCGTTACTGCTGAAAAAAATAATAATGAAAGAGAATACCATGTTTTGCCTTTCCATAATTTCCAAACTGGAAATAAGATTATGGCAAATATGATTGTTGGAATTATAGCTATAATCAAGCTATCGTATAGAGCGCTTGCTGGTTCTCCTATGGCAATACAAATAACATACCAATACAAAGGCATCAATATTGCAGTGACTATTGCCGCTGCAATTTGAAATTTGAGGAATGTTTTTGCTTGTATCTTCATAGCGCAAAGTTAAGTAAAATCAGCGACATATCCTCGCGGACTTGTCGCTGACGGTCAATCTATGAAAAAACTTACTCTTGGGGTATGGGGATTAGCGTTTTCGGAGGAAAAGCCATATAAGGACGGCTGCGGCCAGGAGGGCTGCTACGGATATTATCGTGCCGTCGGGCGGATTGTATAGGCGTGTGGTGGCGGTGTGCTCGGTTGATGCCTCGACTGCAACTTGCCTGTATCTTACCGTATCGAGGGTGTTGTAGGCTTCAACGCTATCTCGATGCTCACGCCGCCGGTCTATCACACGCCCTTTTATGGCTTTGAGCCGGATAATCTCGGGTGCTTCGGCGTATTGACCGGGTCGCTCGATTTCGATTTTCAGGGTGTCGAAGCTAAAATCGAAATGTCTTATGGCGGAGTCTATCACCGCCGTTGTGCGGTGATGCTCACTGTGTGCGAGCGAGTCGGTGGCGAGCGATTTATCAGTGACGATGTTTTTGTTGGTCTTGCAGCCGCAAAGTATGAGGATTGGGAACAGGTAAATGGGAATTGACAGCAGCCAATCAATCCTCAATCTCCAATTACCGTTTGCCTTTATAGTGCGCATAGGTCGGTGTCGTTTTTTACGATGAATGAGGGGCAAGCCTTGTTAGCAAACGCGTTGTGGCCGTGGAGGGTGGCCGAGGGATAACGGCTTTTCAGCTCTTTGCAGAGCCGGATTATGGCGGCACGTTGCTCCGGGGTGCGTGTGTCCTTGCCTTGGTTGGCCCAGTTCCTGACGCTGCGCGGAGGGCAACCGCCGCAGTAGCATACTCCGATTGAGTGGGAGTTCTGGCCGGTGGTGTGCGCCCCGATTTTGGCCTCGTCGCGCCCTTTGTGTATTTTGCCGTCGCGTGTGATGTACCAGTGATAGCCGATGTCGGTAAATCCACGGGCGAGGTGCATCTGCCGGATTTGGTCGACGGTATAATCCTCACCCTCGGGGGTGGCCGAGCAATGTAGGATTATCTTGTCGATGCGGCGAGGGTTCGGTGATGAGCCGATCCCGAGAGCAGCCCATGTCTTGGGGCCAACGATGCCGTCGACGGCGAGGTTATGGGTGCGTTGGAAGTCGCGGACGGCTTCGTCGGTAATTGGGCCGAAGATGCCGTCGGCAATAAGGTTGAGAGCGTGTTGGAGGGTGGCGACGTCGCCCCCTCTGCTACCTTTACGGATTGTCTGCATTTTGGGTTGATGTGTTATGAGTTGATGATTGTGATGAGTTTTCGTGGTGGCGGCTACTGCCGTATTCATAATGGTATTTTAATCCGAACACCGCCCCTGCGAAAGTGAGGATTTCACCGAAAGCGATAAGGACAGAATTGTGGATTTCGCCGGGCGGTGGCACGACAAATCCGGCGATGAGCAGACCGCAGCCTACAACAATCAGAAAGACTGCCGCAAGGAGCTGAATGGTCGGGCGATGTTTGCGAATTTCCATTGTAAAATGTTGTGTATGTGGAGAATTATTACTAAATTTGCGGTGAGTCAAAATCGGCTTTGCCGACCGCGCACCGGCTTTCAGCCGACTTGCGCTTTTTGCTCACTCGCGATTATGCGCAAGCGCATAATTGTCGTATCAAGATACGTTAAACCAAACTAATTAACCCGGACACCTCTACCTGTAAGTGAAGCCAAGCTAAAAGAACTGTGATACCTATGTCCGTATGCGTGATAGCACTCCGTTTGGGCTATCATTGCGGTGCATTTGCGATAGCACCCCCGCAGGTTTCGGCCTCGGGCTATCGGGAAGCGGTATAAAACAGATAGCATCACCCTTGCGGCTCTGCCGTGAGGGCTATCTTTTTTGTACTCACTTTTCTGCGAAAGGTGAAGTTGGGAGGTTGAAGTTAGGGAGGTTAGGACTCTAACCATTAACCGCCAAACTCCTAACTTCAATTTTTGATGTTCAAAAATTGAGTATATTACTTTCCGAAAGTCCATTGTTTGGTGTTGGGGTTGTAGATTATCGAGAACTCGGCGAGGGAGCTTGCGAGGTTGGCTGTGGTGATGAGGGAGCGCCCGGGGAGCATCTTCTTTGCGAGGCCGACGGCGAAACGCAGTCGGATCATGCGGTGCTTCTTCGGGTTCTTGGGGTCGAGCAGGGAGATTGTCGAGCGGCCCCAGCCGATAGAGGGGGTGCCGTCGCGGCGAGTATGGACGGTGACGAGGGCATCGGGCGAGGTCGAGTAGCCTATGGCGACGGTTGTTTGCTCGGTCTTGGGGTTGGTGGAGAAAGAGAGCGTCGAGCCGGATATTTTGACGGAGTGGACGGAGCCGTAGAGGTTCCACCCCTTGCGTTTGTCGCAGTATTTCTTGGAGGCGCCTCCGGCCTCGATTACGAGCTTGTCGCCCCATTGGTTGCGCTTGCGCGTGTGCCGGAACAGGTAAGGCACATATCCGTCGGCTATGAGCTGCTGCGCACCGTAAATTCTCAACGTGCCGTTAACGACGGCCACGGCGATTTGAGCGGTGTTATAAAGCCCTTTGGTGCCGTCGGTCATACCGAGTTTAGCCTGAATTTTTTCGAGCAGTGGCAGAATTTCGGCGATGCGGTTACGGGCGTTGTTGAGGTCTACGACCTGCTGCGCACGCATCGCCCCGGCACGCTCGGTGGTGGCCTGTTTGATGAAAAGGTTGTTTGAGGCGGTTGCGATAGAGCCGTTGCCGAGGTCTACGGCCTTGATGTTTGCGAGGATATTGTTGCGGTCGGCGGCACCTTGCTCAATTGAACACACCGCTTGCCCTGCGGCCTTGAAGCCGTTGAGCAGGGTTTGAATAGCGGTGACGGTGTCGGACGTACCGGCAGTAGCGAGCAGGTCGGCGATGCGCTGCAAGATAGCACCGAGCGACTCCGGGGAAACGGAGTCTTTGGATTGCAGCTTTCGGAAGTCCGAGATAATCTGCGTGAGTGATTTAACGTCGATAGCCATACGATTGTGGTAATGTTTACCGCAAAAGTATGGCTATCGGTTGGGCGGTGAAAAGACAGGAAAATTCGTGTAAATCCGCTGTGGTTGAGAAATAATAGTTAACTTTGCGTATGGCAAACCCAATCAATATATATGTCAGCGTTTCCAAAAGTTTGTTATTGACTTTGGGATTTGTTGTGTTTGCCCTTATGGTATATGTGACACTTAAAAATGCCAGTATCGCTAAAATTATTATAGGCGGAATATGTGAATTGGTATCTATTATAGGTTTCGGATTTTCTCTATATGTACTTTGGTGGGCTTTGAAGAAAAGGCCGGTAATTAGAATTTATAATGACAGAGTAGAGAATTACACGCTATTCACCGGGTGGCAGACTATTTATTTTTGTGATGTGGAGATATTCACGGTAATAAAGGTATCAGGAGTTCAAATTATTCAAGCGCATTTCTTGAATAATTTGTTTCAAGCCGATAAATCACTGAATACAGGTCTTATAGGC
>CAJTJG010000004.1 GCA_910576785.1 uncultured Duncaniella sp. | reverse complement strand
CGTCTTTCTTCACTACCTGACGCTTGAGGTAGTAGATTACTGAAAATGTACTCTTCATCGTCCTTAATTTTTTTGGTTTCAAAATTAGTTGGTGAAGAGTCCGGTGTCGGTACGCAAAACGGTGAGGAACGGCGCAATCTTTTTCCGTAACCGGATTTTTCGCGTGAGTTGTCGGTAACTCACTATTCCTTAGTGTCTTGTTTCGCCATCCGTACCCGTTTGTCGCATTTTCGGGCATGGTTACGAACAAGTAACGTTGCGGCGTCAGGATTTGGCTTCGGCAGGGATTGTAATGGCTTCACGAATTTTCGCCACTTCAACTAAAACCCTTGTAACTCAATTCTATCACTATATCTTTCCGCATTTCACTTTTTTGTAGTAACTTTGTAATATCAGTTTCCACCACGCCTCTTGCCAATGCGTACCAGGGTGGAACTTTTGCTTTTATATCCATATGGATTATACAAAACAGCCATTAGACTATCCGCAGATCATCTCGGGTCACCGGCGGAATACAGACCTCACGCATCCCTCCACCGGTTCATTTTGTTCCCTTTTCTTGAGGTTTTGTCCGTAATTCGGGAATAATTCGTTATATTTGCACTCTATGAGACTTGTGATTCAGAGAGTGAGCCGGGCCGCTGTGTCGATAGGCGGTGAGCTGCGTGCCTCCATAGGGCGCGGGCTTATGGTACTCGTCGGTGTGGCCGAGGGCGACACCCGCGAGGATGCCCTGTGGCTCGCGGCCAAGACCATGGCCATGCGCATTTTTCCCGACGACGAGGGTGTGATGAACCGATCGGTGACCGATATCGGCGGCGATCTGTTGGCCGTAAGCCAGTTCACGCTCAATGCCTCCACCCGCAAGGGGAACCGTCCGAGCTACATCCGTGCCGCCGGCCATGATCTCGCCATCCCCCTCTACGAACTCTACTGCGCCGAGTGTGCGCGTCTGCGTGGCGGCGAGCCCGTCAAGACAGGTGTGTTCGGCGCCGACATGCAGGTGGAGCTTGTGAACGATGGCCCCGTGACGATTGTTATTGATTCTAGATTACGTGAATAACGAACAGACCATATCGCCTACTCTCAGGGAGCTGCAGGCCACGGTGGACCGATGGATCACCGGTACGGGCAGCGGATATTTCCCCGTCCTGACCAACGCCCTTCTGCTGGCCGAGGAGACGGGGAGGTGGCGCGTGTCATATCGCGCACATATGGCGCCCAGCGAGCCAAGCCAGGCGACTCCCTCGATCTAGCCGACGAGCTCGCCGACCTGTTGTGGGTGCTCACGGCCGTGGCCAACCAGACCGGGGTGGATCTCACCGAGGCTCTCGAGAGGAATCTCCGCAAGAAGAACTCCAGAGACGCGCATCGGTTCGAATGACACACTGAAAGACTCATACATACAACACACAGACAGAAGTTAAACCCATTTAAAACACCAGAATCCATGGACAAATACCAGCAGGCAATAGCCGACTCGCGCGTCACCACCGATGACGCCGTCGTAGCTGCCAAGGTGCAGGAGATCCTTGACAAGCATATGGAAGAGAACCGCAAGCCCGAGGTGCTGCGTCAGATCTTCAACTCCATCGACCTCACCACACTGCGCAGTCTCGACTCGCAGCGCAGTGTGGCCGACTTCACCGAGCGTGTAAATGCTTTCGAGCACGAGCACCCCGATCTGCCCAATGTGGCCGCCATCTGCGTATATCCCAATTTCGTACCCATCGTGCGCACTGTGCTCGAGGTGAGCGAGGTTGACATCGCCGCAGTGGCAGGATGTTTCCCCTCGGCCCAGAGCTTCATCGAGGTCAAGGTGGCCGAGGTAGGTCTGGCTGTAGAGGCCGGTGCCGATGAGATCGACGTAGTGCTCCCGCTGGGCGACTTCCTTGACAAGGACTACGAAGAGGTGGTGGACCAGCTCTCCGAGATGAAGCACTCCGCACGCGAGGCCATCTTCAAGGTGATCCTTGAGAGCGGTGCGCTCAAGAGCGCCGAGAGCGTGCGTGCGGCTTGTGTGCTCTCGCTCATGGCCGGCGCCGACTTCCTCAAGACATCCACCGGCAAGGAGTATGCCGGAGCCTCGCTTGACGCCGCCTACATCATGTGCGAGTGCATCAAGGAGTATTACGAGAAGACCGGCCGTATGGTGGGCTTCAAGGTGAGCGGCGGTGTGCGCTCCACCGAGGACGCTCTCAAGTACTACACCCTCGTCAAGGAGATCCTCGGCGAGAAGTGGGTGGCCACCAACGAGTATTTCCGCATCGGAGCATCCTCGCTGGCCAATGCCGTGCTCTCCGATATCCTCGGCCAGGAGACCAAGTTCTTCTGACATACGAATCAACGGATCACACTGCCGGGGACATTTCGTCCCCGGCATGTGCGCCGGTCACACAGCAATAAATTCATCATAGCACACACATGCAATACTGGATAATAATCGACAACGAGCGGCGCGGGCCCATGAGGCTCGAGGAGCTCACGACGGTGGCCGGTTTCGGCCCCGACACCCCTGTGTGGCGCGAGGGTCTGCCCGACTGGACCACGGCCGGACAGCTTCCCGAGACTGCCGCCCTGGTGGGATTCCCCGAGCCTGTGCAGCCATATGTGGCACCTCAGGCCCCGCAGCCCGCCGTCTTCGCCGCGCCGCGCCAGCCCCTGCGCCCCGAGGATGGGGAGCGTCCTCCTATGCCTCCTACCTATCTGGTCTGGGCAATCCTTGCCACGATATGCTGCTGTCTCGTCACCGGCGTCGTGGCCATCATATATTCGTCGAAGGTGTCGCCGCTCTACTACCGTGGCGATTACGCAGGAGCGAAAAAGGCATCGGAGATGGCCGGATGGTGGGTCATCATCTCGTTTGTGGCCGGACTCATCTGGACCCCGTTCTATACGCTCTACACGCTCCTGACCGCCTGACCGTCATGACGTCGTTGTCGCGTCGCAGCAAGGCGGTCATGGCTGCCGGAGCCGCGATAGTCCTGGCCGGTGTGGTGTGGGTATATTTCACCTTCGACCCTTCGTCATATCTGTTTCCACGCTGTATGTTCCTTACCATCACCGGTCTGCAGTGTCCGGGGTGCGGGTCGCAGCGGGCACTCCATGCACTGCTCCACGGCGACATCGCCGCCGCCTGGGCCCACAATGCCCTTCTGCTCATCGAGCTGCCCCTCATTGCGGCACTTGTCGTGGCCTGGCGCTTGCGCCGCAGATATCCGGCTCTCCACCGGGCCCTCAACTCGCGCAGCCTCATCATCACACTTCTGACTGTCATAATACTCTGGACCATAGTACGCAATATAGCAATATAGCATTACAATGAAAGTATCCTTCTCCCGCGGCCTCCCCCTCCGCATACTCCTGTTCATAGTCTCGCTCGTGCTGCTGGTTTACTTCCTGCCGCGCACGGACAAGGACCATTTCATCTACGAGGTGAACAGGCCGTGGCGCTATGCACTGCTGACAGCGCCGTTTGACATCCCCGTGCATCTCGACTCCGTGAGCGCGGCAAGGGTCAAGGACTCCATCGACACTAACTTCGAGCCCGTCTACCGCCGCGATCTGGCTACGGAGAAGACCATCGTGTCCGACTATACCACACGTCTTAACTCCACCCCCGGGCTGGACATCACCCCCTCGCAGCGCAATCAGATAATCCGTGCCATCAAGCAGGTATATGAGAACGGTATAGTGAGCCGCGAGGACTATGCCCGCATGTCGTCGGGCGAGCTCCCGGCCGTGCGTTTCGTGCACGACAATGTGGCTATCTCCCTCCCCACCTCGGGCTATCTATCGGCGTTCAGGGCCTACGAGCATCTGGACAGTGTGCTCAAGGACAAGAATGTGCGCAGCGCTCTTACAGCCACGCGCCTGGCCGATGTGCTTCAGCCCAACATATTCCTCGACACCGTGACCACAAAGCGTCTGCTCGAGGAGGCCTACATGAAGGCCATGGCACCGATCGATGTGAAACAGCAGGGGGAAAGGATCGTGGACGAAGGAGAGCTTGTCACTCCGCTCATCGCCTCCATACTCGACACTTACGAGGAAATGGCCGAGGAGCGCAACACCGGCAAGATATCGCAGCACCACTATCCGGTGGCCGGACAGATACTCTACATGGCCATCCTGCTCGGGGCTCTCTATTGCTATCTCTACTTCTTCCGCCGCGACTATTTCGACTCCGACCGCACGGTGCTTTTCCTCATGTCGGTGACGGTGCTGTTCGCGCTCTTCGCCTTTGCGGTCGACGCTACTTTCCGGTTGGGATTCTTCCTTGTGCCGTTCACCATGGTGCCCATCATGGTGGTGGTGTTCCTTGACTCGCGCACGGCCTATTTCTGCCATCTCATCGAGGTGCTCATCTGCGCCATTCTCTCCACATCGCCGCTGGAGTTCATCTTCATGCAATTCATAGCTGGAGTGGTGGCCATCGACTCGCTCAAGGATCTGTCGCGCCGCAGTCAGCTGCTGCGCACTGCCGCACTCATCTTCGTGGCCTACTCTCTGTGCTACATCTCGGTGGAGGTGATCCAGACTGGCACGCTGGCCAATGCCGAGCCGCGCATATTCGGCACGCTTGGCGTCAATGCCATACTCATCTCGTTCAGCTATGTACTCATGTTCCTGATGGAGAGGGTGTTCGGCTTCACGTCAAGAGTGACTCTCGTGGAGCTGTCGGACACCAACAATCCCCTGCTCAGGGAGCTGTCCGAGAAGTGTCCCGGCACATTCAACCACTCCATGGCCGTGAGCAACCTCGCCTCTGCAGCAGCGCTGCGCATCGGTGCCAACGTGCAGATGGTCCGCACAGGCGCTCTATACCACGACATCGGCAAGATCAAGAATCCGGCGTTCTTCACCGAGAACCAGCACGGTGTGAACCCGCACGACGCACTCGACCCCCTGCAGAGTGCCCGTATAGTCACCGACCATGTTAGGGACGGACTCCAGATGGCCGAGAAGTCGAAACTCCCGCAGGCCATACGCCAGTTCATAGCCGAGCACCACGGCGCCGGCAAGGCTCGCTACTTCTACAACACCTATTGCAATGCCCACCCGGGCGAGACCGTCGACGAGGCACCATTCACCTATCCCGGTCCCGACCCGCAGACCCGCGAGACATCGCTGCTGATGATGGCCGACTCCATCGAGGCTGCCTCGCGCTCCATGCACGACCATTCGCCGGAGGCCATCACGGCTCTGGTCAACAAGATAATAGACGGACAGATAGCCGAAGGACTGCACAATCAGTCGCCCATATCGTTCCGCGACGTGCAGACCATCAAGGACACCTTCATACAGCGTCTGCGCACCATGTACCACTCACGCATCTCCTATCCCGAACTCAAGAAATCACCCCAGGAAAAATCAACCCAAGCATGAAAACAGCAATCCTCTCACTGACCATGGGCTGTGTGGCAGCTATGCCCGCACTGGCCTATGACCCCATCACCCTTCCGGTCATTCCCCCCGACGCCGCGCTCGAGAAGCGTGTGGCCGAAAAGGTGGCCTCGATGACACTCGAAGAAAAAATCGGCCAGATGACACAGCTGCAGGTGGATATAATAGGCTACAGCGACGCCGCAGGCAAGTTCCACTTCTCGAAGCAGAAGGCCGACAGTGTGATAGGCACCTACAAGATAGGTTCGTTTCTCAACACTCCCGGTGGCGTGAGCATCACCGCCGCCGAGTGGTGCGAGCTCATCCCGCAGATACAGGCGGCGTCGATAGCCCATACCGGCATCCCTACGATATTCGGTCTCGACCAGAATCATGGCACCACCTATACGGCCGACGGCACACTCTTCCCGCAGAACCTCAATGTAGCGGCGTCGTTTGACACCTCCGTGGCCCGTACGGCTGCCGAGATAACCGCCTACGAGACCCGCGCGAGCGACTGCCCCTGGACATTCTCGCCCACCCTCGACCTGGCCCGCGATCCACGCTGGCCGCGTTTCTGGGAGAACTACGGTGAGGATCCGCTCGTCAACTCCCTCATGGGCGCTGCAGCGGTAAAGGGCTTCCAGGGTGAGGATCCCAACCATGTCGGTCCTGACCATATAGCCGTGTCCATCAAGCACTTCATGGGCTACGGAGTGCCCTATTCCGGCAAGGACCGCACACCGGCCTACATATCACCCTCCGATCTGCGCGAGAAGCATTTCGCTCCCTACCTTTCGGCCATAAAAAGCGGCGCTCTGACGCTGATGGTCAACTCTTCGTCCATCAACGGCATGCCTGTCCACGCCAATCCCCTCCTGCTCACCAAGTGGCTCAAGGAGGATCTGCAGTGGGATGGTATGATCGTCACCGACTGGGCCGACATCAACAACCTCTACACCCGCGAGAAAGTGGCCCGCGACAAGAAGGACGCCATACGCATGGCCATCAACGCCGGTATCGACATGGCCATGGAGCCGTACAGCTGCGACTACTGCGTGCTGCTCAAGGAACTGGTGGAGGAGGGGCTCGTGCCCATGAGCCGTATTGACGATGCCGCCGCGAGAGTGGTGCGCCTGAAGATGCGACTCGGTCTCTTCGACCACCCCGACACCTATCTGAAGAATTATCCCGAGTTCGGATCCAAGGCCCACGGCGAAGCCGCCCTGCGTGCCGCCGAGCAGACCATGGTGCTCCTGAAGAACGACGATGGCATACTCCCGCTCAAGGAGGGCGTGAAGATCCTCGTGACCGGTCCGACGGCCAACTCCATGCGCTCGCTCAACGGCGGATGGTCATATTCATGGCAGGGACATCTCGCCGACAAGTTCGCGTCCGACTACAACACGGTGTTCGAGGCCCTCGCCGAGCGTTTCGGCAAGACAAACGTGAGTCTGGTGCCCACAGTGGTGTTTGACGAGAAGAAGGGTTGGCAGGATGAGATCGTGGTGGGATATGACGATGCCGTCAAGGCCGCAGCCGGCGCCGACGTGATCGTGGCCTGCATAGGCGAGAACTCCTACTGCGAGACCCCCGGCAACCTCACCGATCTCCACCTCTCGGCCAATCAGCGCGACATGGTCAAGGCCCTCTCAGCCACAGGCAAGCCCATTGTGCTGATTCTCAACGAAGGGCGTCCGCGCATCATTGCCGACATCGAGCCTCTGGCCAAAGGTGTGGTCGACATCATGCTCCCCGGCAACTTCGGTGGCGACGCCCTGGCCCGTCTGCTGGCCGGCGACACCAACTTCTCGGCCAAGCTCCCCTTCACCTATCCCCGCGAGATCAACTCACTCGTCACCTACGACTACAAGACCAGCGAGGAAGTGGGCCGCATGGAGGGAGCCTACGACTATGACGCCCGCGTCAACGTGCAGTGGCCCTTCGGCTACGGCAAGAGCTACACCACCTTCGAGTACAAGGACATGAAGGTGGACAAGAGCGAGTTCACGGCCTCCGACGTGCTCACTGTCTCGCTCCTCGTCACCAATACGGGGAATATGGACGGCATGGAACCGGTGCTTCTCTACTCGTCCGACCTCGTGGCCTCGCTTGTGCCCGACAACAAGCGTCTGCGCGCGTTCACCAAGATAGCGCTCATGCCGGGAGAGACACGCAAGGTTGAGTTCTCTCTCCGCGCCTCCGACCTCGCCTTTGTAGGTGCCGACGGCCGCTGGACACTCGAGGAGGGTGACTTCACACTGCGCTGCGGCCAGCTCACCGTGCCCGTGCGCTGCACCTCAACCACCACATGGGATCGTCCTAACATATGATGAAACGCTTTGCACTGATTCTCCAGGCTCTTGTGGCCGCAATATCGCTCGGAGCCCAGACCCCCACGTGGGGTCTGGACTTCGAGTCCGTTTTTGACAACCGCGAGGGGGATGGCAACATGACCTCCTCCAAGACCTATTTCTTCACACGTCTGGCCCCCGAGGTGGGGCTGAGACTGTCGGACGAGAGCCGAATAGCCGGAGGCGTGGTGTGGTATCAGCCCATAGGGTGCGAATGGGAGGGCCACCGTATCTCCCCTACGCTCTATTACCGCTACGAGGGCACAGCCTGGCGCTTCTCCATGGGCATGTTTCCGCGCAAACAGCTGCGCGAGGAGATGCCCGGATTCCTGTGGAGCGACTCCATGGCCTATCATCAGGCCAACATACGCGGAGCGCTCGTGCAGTATGTGGACGGCCGCAGCTTCATGGACGCATACCTGGACTGGCGCGGCATGCAGACCCGCAGCCAGAGGGAAGCATTCAACATCGTGGCCCATGCGCAGTGGCACCCCCGTCAGGGCGACTTCTTCGTGGGCGCCCATGCCATGATGAACCATCTTGCCCGCAGGGCCGAGGATCCTGACGATCAGGACGGTGTGGTAGACAATTTCGTGTTCAACCCCTATGTGGGCATTGACCTCGGACGGCGTGCCGTAGCCATGGACTCGCTGATGATAAGGGGTGGTGCCGTGGTCAACGTGGACCGCGACCGCAAGTTTGACAACCGCTGGCGTGTGCCCGTGGGAGGATGGCTCGAGGTGATGGCCCGCTACCGTTGGCTCGGAGTGAAAAACACACTCTATGCCGGAGGCAAACTCTTTCCTCACTATTCCACCTACGGCCCACTGCTCTATCAGGGCGAACCATACTTCCAGTCGAGTTTCTACAACCGCACGGACATCTACCTCTACATCCTCTCGCGGCGTGAGGTGAACCTCACGGCCACCCTTGACTTCAACGCGGCCAAAGGGAGCTTTGAATTCTACCAGCGCCTCATACTCACCGTATCGCTCGACGCCCTGACCTTCCGCCGCAAAACCCGCTGAGCCGTAGTATAGCATAGAAGGATACAGAAGGACAAAAAAGGACAGAAGTGACAGAATAATTGATTGTTATATAGACGATTGGTATTCTGTTACTTCTGCCCCTTTTGTTTCCACCCCTCCAGACGCAGCGCAGATCTCCCTACTCAAAAATCTTGTAAAATTCCCCCCCCCCCAATTATTTGGATAAAAAGCATTGATTCACTATCTTTGCAACCGTCAGTGACTTTGATCGATAATCACATTTAACCGACTTATCTATATGAGACTATTTATTTTCATACTCATGTTTTTCGTTTTTCAGCCCCAGTCGCTTTTTGCTGATGGGCCGAGTGTCAGTGTAGGGAATGAGGAGATACGCAAGGAGGCTGAGAGGATGGAGCACAAGAAGGAGCAGGCCCGCAAGCGTGCTGAGCGTAAGCGTCAGAAGAAGTCATCGAAGATAAAGAAGCTCAAGCATATGGCCGACAGTATGGATATGGCGGGATTCATGGTGGAGATGCAGTCGGTGGAGGTTGTGGCCGACGGTGTAAGACAGTTTCCGGTCTATCCGAATCTGAAGGCTGCCAAAAAGGCGTTCAAGGAGCCGTATCTGTCAGGAGGATATTACCGAATGAAGAGTCTCATAAACCGTCGTTTCCGCCAACCGATGGATCTTTTCTCGTCCTCATCGTTGTATTCGTTCGGCAATATCGTAGTAAGGTTTCTGCTTGATACGGATGGGAATGTGACCAAGGTGAAGGTGAAGACTTTCATATCGCAGGAGACGAATGATGAGATAGAACGCCTCGTGAAGTCGTTGCCGCAGTTCTATCCGGCAATGTTTGGCGGCAAGAATTTCAATGCTATCGGAACGATGGTTATAGACTATGACATTCTCCCGATCGAGGATGATCGAGAACGGGCAAGTTTAGAAAAGCAGGGCTATGACATCGGTCACGGGTATTCGTTCATGAAACTTGACGAAATAGACATTGTCTGGACGCCGGGCATCACGTCGGTGTTGTGACGGGCGGGTGAGCTGTGCGATATTATCGCACCTTTTGGGTCCGGATACGGGGCTAACTTTGCAGAAAACATTCAAAACCGATGAATATGAAGACTGCAAAGTGGGACAAGCCGCTGTCCAGGCGTGCTTATGAGAAGATCAAGGAGAAGGCTCTGATAGGGGTGACCATAGCCGGACGCGAACTCGACTTCGAGGAGTTTGAGGAGACAATCAATATCTACATAGAGAAAGGCAAGGTGGTGCTGCCTTGGTGTGATCACCATGACATCTACGATATCATCTTCCACATGATCAAGGATGATATCGACACCGCCATGCGCCGCTCACGGGAGGCCCGCGAGCGTGCCGCCGCACGCCGTAAGGCCAGGGAGGAGGAGGCCGCAGCCGCACAACCGGACGGGGATGAGCCGGTGGTGGCGGCTGAGGATGACGGCTCTGTGGAAAGTGATGGCCCCGCGGAGGCCGGCGTGGTGAATGTCACGTCGGGAGCATCTGCGGAGCCATGCGGGGCTGCCGGACGGGGGCGCCCCAAGGGTTGGAGATATGATGACCGGAGATAGCCGGTGCGGTGTGGGTCAGAACTGAGAGAGACGGGCGAGGTATTTGCCTATGATGTCGAACTCGATGTTGACGCGCGTGCCGGGACGGATGGCCTTGAAGTTGGTGTGCTCGAATGTGTAGGGGATGATGGCCACGCGGAAGGAGTCACGCCCGGAGTCGCACACGGTGAGGCTTACACCGTTGACCGTCACGGAGCCTTTCTCGACGGTGACATATCCCTGACGGGCCATGGCGGGGTCGACCTTGTAGACGAACTTATAGTAGCGGCTCCCCTCCACCTCCTCGATCTCGGTGCAGAGCGCGGTGGTGTCCACATGGCCCTGCACGATGTGTCCGTCAAGGCGTCCGTTCATCATCATGGAGCGCTCGAGGTTCACCTCGTCGCCCTCCTTGAGGAGGCCGAGGTTGCTGCGGTCGAGGGTCTCCTGGATGGCTGTGACGGTGTATGTGCCGTCGGGGTGCAGATCGACCACTGTGAGGCATACGCCGTTGTGGGCCACGCTCTGGTCTATGCGGAGCTCGTTGGCGAAAGAGCACTTGACACGCAGGTCCACATTGCCGTCGCGGCGGCTTACGGCGGTGACAACGCCGGGTTCTTCAACTATTCCTGAAAACATATTTTTGAAAGTCTTATGAAAAAGTAAATAATCGGATGAAAATATACTTGCAAAATTAGGTAATTTTCGCGACATTTGCCACTGTTAACTACCACAGACATTTACTAAGTTATGCTATGAAGAAAAGCTTTCTCTACACGCGCACGGGTGACAAGGGCTCCACTTCACTGGTGGGGGGCATGCGTGTCGCTAAAAATTCGCCGAGAGTGTGTGCCTACGGGGATGTGGATGAACTCAACGCCCAGATAGGGCTTGTGGCGTCTGTGGCTGCGTCGGAGCGTGGCGCGGAGCATGATGTGGCGCTGCTGACGCATGTGAGTTACGTGATGTTCAACATCGGGGCGCATCTGGCCTCGCCGCCCGATCCGCATCTGCCCACAGCATCGGAGGCTCCGGTGAGCGACGGGGAGATCATAGCCCTGGAGCAGCGTATCGACACGCTGGACGCACTGTTGCCGCCGCAGCGCACGTTCATCCTGCCCGGCGGGAGTGTGGCTGCATCGCATGCCCATGTGGCGCGGACCGTGTGCCGTCGCGCCGAACGGTCCATACTCACGCTCATCGATGTGGAGGGGGAGTGTGTGCATCCGTCGGTGCTGACATATATCAACCGTCTGAGCGACTATCTGTTCATCCTCGCGCGTGCCCTCAACAATATGGCCGGCGTGGCCGACATACCGTGGGTGAAGAGTTCGGAATTCTGACAAATCGTGATAAATGGTGATAAATGGCGGTAAGCCATTGAATTTTGAGCCGGATTGCCGTGTGGAAAGATAATTTTTTGTAATTTTGCAGGTTGAAAAACCAACCTTCACATGAATATATCCTACAATTGGCTCAAAAAATATCTCGACTTTGATCTTACGCCCGAGGAGCTGGCAGCCGCCCTCACCTCGATCGGTCTGGAGACCGGCGGTGTGGAGGAGGTCGAGAGCATCCGCGGCGGCCTGCGCGGCATAGTGGTGGGCAAGGTGCTCACCTGTGTCGAGCATCCCAACAGCGACCATCTCCACATCACCACCGTGGATCTCGGTGACGGCAAGGAGACGCAGATAGTGTGTGGCGCGCCCAATGTGGCGGCCGGACAGACTGTCGTAGTGGCTACCGTTGGCACTACGCTCTACAGCGGTGACGAGGAGTTTCAGATCAAGAAATCGAAGATCCGCGGCGTGGAGTCGTTCGGCATGATATGCGCCGAGGACGAAATCGGGGTAGGGGAGTCGCATGACGGCATCATAGTGCTGGAGCCCGACTCCGTGAAGCCCGGCACCCCTGCGGCAGAATATTACGGTCTGACCTCCGACTATGTGCTGGAGGTGGACCTTACCCCCAACCGTATAGATGCTGCCTCGCACTACGGTGTGGCCCGCGACCTGTCGGCATGGCTGGCATGCCACAGCACCCCGGCGCATCTGACCCGCCCGTCGGTCGAGGCGTTTGCCGTAGAGCAGCCCGATGGCGGCATCACTGTAGAGGTGGCCGACACGAAGGCGTGTCCTCGCTACTCGGGTGTCACCGTAAAGGGTGTCACCGTCAAGGAATCGCCCTCATGGCTGCGCGATCTGCTCACGGCCGTGGGGATACGTCCCATCAACAATATTGTGGACATCACCAACTTCCTGCTCCATGCCATGGGGCAGCCCCTGCACTGCTTTGACGCTGCAAAGATAGCCGGCGGTAAGGTGGTGGTGAAGATGGCCACGGAGGGTGAGAAATTCACCACCCTCGACGGCGTGGAGCGCACGCTCGACTCCCGCGACCTGATGATATGCAATGAGCGCGAGCCTATGTGTCTGGCCGGCGTGTTCGGCGGACTCGACTCGGGCGTCACCGACTCTACCACAGATATATTCCTCGAAAGTGCCTGCTTCAATCCCACCACCGTGCGTAAGAGCGCCCGTCGCCATGGGTTGAACACCGACTCTTCGTTCCGCTTCGAGCGCGGTGTGGATCCCAACAACACCCTCTATGTGCTGCGTCTGGCTGCGCTGATGGTCAAGGAGCTTGCCGGCGGCACTATCACCGGTCCGCTGGTGGATGTGTATCCCGAGGAGATCATGCCTGCGGCAGTGAGACTTGATCTCGACTATACGCGCCGCCTGGTGGGCAAGGATATTCCCGCCGATGTCATCGAGGGCATACTCCGCTCGCTCGAGATGGAGATAGTGTCGGCCGATGACAAGGGTATCGACCTCAAGGTCCCCACCTATCGTGTGGATGTGACCCGTCCGTGCGATGTGGTGGAGGATATGCTCCGTATCTACGGCTACAATAATGTGGAGATCTCCTCCACGCTCCATGCATCCCTCTCGGTGAAGAGCCGCGAGGATGAGGACAACCGCCTGCGCGGACTCATCTCCGAGCAGCTCTGCGGCGAGGGTTTCAACGAGATACTCAACAACTCGCTCACCGCCGAGGCATACTACGCCGATCTGGAGCAGTATCCCGCCGCACACTGTGTGAGACTCCTCAACCCGCTCAGCAATGACCTGAACGTGATGCGTCAGACTCTTATATTCGGTGGACTCGAATCTCTGGCCCACAACATCAACCGCAAGGAGGGTGATCTGAGAATGTTTGAGTTCGGCAATGTATATAGATTCAATCCCGCGGCTGCCGCAGCTCCTGACGCCAATGCGCCGCTGGCTCCCTACGGGCAGCACTCGCGCCTGGGCATATGGCTCACCGGCGCGCTGAGGCCCGGCGGATGGCTGAGGCCCGAGGCTGAGGCTACGGTGTGGGATCTCAAGGCTGTGGTGGCCAATGTGCTCTCACGTCTCGGTCTGACCGAGCGCGAGCTAAAGACCACACGGTCGGACAACGAGCTCTATGCCGCCGCGCTCGACATCAGCACCCGTTCCGGCAAGCTGCTCGGCACACTCGGCATTGTGAGCAAGGGTATACTCTCGAAGGCCGGCATCAAGCAGCCTGTTGTGTATGCCGATCTTGACTGGGAGGCTTTGGTGGGTCTCGCCATCAAGCGCAACGTCACCTATGCGGCCCTGCCCAAAACCCAGGCCGTGAAGCGCGATCTGGCCCTTCTGCTGGACCGAGCCGTGAGCATGGAACAGGTGGAGGCCGTGGTGCGCGACAGCGAGAAGCGTCTGCTCAAGAGCGTTGAGCTCTTCGACGTATACGAAGGGGAGCACCTGCCCGAGGGTAAAAAATCGTATGCCATCGCCCTCACGCTTCGCGATGACGAGAAGACCCTCCAGGACAAGCAGATCGACGCTGTGATGAACAAGGTGATAGCCAACCTCACCAAGCGTCTGGGCGCACAGCTGAGATAAGAACAAGAAAAACAAATACCTTATATATAATATACAGACAATGGGAAGAGCATTTGAATACCGTAAAGCACGCAAGCTCAAGCGCTGGGGCAACATGTCCCGCACATTCACCCGCATAGGCAAGGAAATCACCATCGCCGCCAAGGCCGGCGGTCCGGATCCCTCCACCAACCCCCGTCTGCGCGCACTCATGCAGAACGCCAAGGCCGCCAACATGCCCAAGGACACCGTGGAGCGCGCCATCAAGAAAGCCACCGACAAGGATGCCGGCGACTACAAGGAGATCGTCTACGAGGGATACGGCCCCTTCGGCATAGCCATCGTAGTGGAGGCCGCTACCGACAACAATACCCGCACCGTGGCCAACGTGCGTTCCTACTTCACCAAGCATGGCGGCACACTGGGCACACAGGGCTCGCTCTCGTTCATGTTTGACCACAAGAGCGTCTTCAAGATCAAACCCAAGGATGGAGTGTCGCTCGAGGATCTTGAGCTTGAGCTCATAGACTATGGTGTGGACGAGCTTGAGGATATCGTCGACGACGAGAGCGGTGAGGAGCAGGTGGTGCTCTATGGCGCTTTCGAGGAATATTCGAACATCCAGAAATATCTCGAGGATAACGGATTTGAGATCATCTCTTCGGAATTCGAGCGCATACCCCACGACCTCAAGGAGGTGACCGCCGAGCAGCGCGCCACCCTCGAGAAACTTCTTGAGAAGTTTGAGGATGACGAGGATGTGCAGAACGTGTTCCACAACATGAAGGAGGACGACTCCGAGTGATATGGCGTAATGTCCGCCATAAATGCGTGGCGGAGAACCGTACGACACAGAATGACAAAGGAAGGATATTGTGTCCTTCCTTTGTCATATATATTTTGAGGCACGGCTCTGTTGATTCGCCATGATGGATGCTATGGAAAGGATATATTTAGGTGGTGGATGGCCGTGATGGGGGCTGAAAAGGGCAAAAAACTACCTTAAACAATAAAAATAGGCGAATTGTTGTAAATTTTTGCGAAAATATTTGCATGATAAAAATAAAGTGCGTAATTTTGCATCGCTTTTGAGAGGGAAACCTTCAGCAAAAGCAAAAGAGAACATGAATATTTTGCCTCTTTAGCTCAGTTGGCCAGAGCACGTGATTTGTAATCTCGGGGTCGTTGGTTCGAATCCGACAAGAGGCTCTACAAGACTGAAAAATATTTATCGGGCGAATACCAGAGTGGCCAAATGGGGCAGACTGTAAATCTGCTGGTTTTTACCTTCGGTGGTTCGAATCCATCTTCGCCCACATCACACTTCAAAATGCGGAAGTAGCTCAGTTGATAGAGCATCAGCCTTCCAAGCTGAGGGTCGCGAGTTTGAGCCTCGTCTTCCGCTCCAAGACATAATGCCAATGTAGCTCAGGGGTAGAGCACTTCCTTGGTAAGGAAGAGGTCGCGGGTTCAAATCCCGCCATCGGCTCTAATAAATCAATCGGACAGCCCCGGTAGTGTGTCTACGCTATCGTGGCGTCTTGTCAGAAAAGCAATCATCTAATCAAATATACATAAACGCAAAGTTATGGCTAAAGAGAAATTCGAAAGAACCAAACCGCATGTTAACATCGGTACAATCGGCCACGTAGACCATGGCAAGACCACTCTGACCGCTGCTATCACTACTGTGCTGGCTAAGAAGGGTCTCTCCGAGGTTAAGTCGTTCGACCAGATCGACAATGCTCCCGAGGAGAAAGAGCGTGGTATTACCATCAACACCGCACACGTAGAGTATGAGACCGCTAACCGTCACTATGCTCACGTAGACTGCCCGGGACACGCTGACTATGTGAAGAACATGGTTACCGGTGCTGCCCAGATGGACGGTGCTATCATCGTAGTAGCTGCTACCGACGGCCCCATGCCCCAGACCCGCGAGCACATTCTTCTCGCCCGTCAGGTGAACGTTCCCCGTCTGGTTGTGTTCCTCAACAAGTGCGACATGGTCGACGACGAGGAGATGTTCGACCTCGTAGAGATGGAGATGCGTGATCTTCTTTCGACTTACGAATACGACGGTGACGAGACTCCTATCATCCGTGGTTCCGCCCTCGGCGCTCTCAACGGCGAGCCCCAGTGGGAGGAGAAGGTTATGGAGCTCATGGCAGCTGTCGACAACTGGATCCCCCTGCCTCCCCGCGACATCGACAAGCCCTTCCTTATGCCTGTCGAGGACGTGTTCTCCATCACCGGTCGTGGTACTGTTGCCACCGGTCGTATCGAGACTGGTATCGTGAAGGTAGGTGACGAGGTTCAGATCATGGGCCTTGGCGCAGACATGAAGTCGGTTGTTACCGGCGTCGAGATGTTCCGCAAGCTCCTCGATCAGGGTGAGGCTGGTGACAACGTAGGTCTCCTCCTCCGCGGTATCGACAAGAAGGACATCAAGCGCGGTATGGTAATCTGCCACCCGGGTGTTGTTAAGCCCCACAGCAAGTTCAAAGCTTCTGTATATATCCTCAAGAAAGAGGAGGGCGGCCGTCACACTCCGTTCCACAACAAGTACCGTCCCCAGTTCTACATCCGTACACTTGACGTGACCGGTGAGATCACACTCCCCGAGGGTGTAGAGATGGTAATGCCCGGTGACCACGTTGAGATCAACGTAGAGCTCATCAACCCGGTAGCTTGCGACGCAGGTCTTCGCTTCGCTATCCGTGAGGGTGGCCGCACCGTTGGTTCGGGTCAGATCACCGAGATCCTCGAATAATACCCCCAACCTCATAAATGAAGCCGGCTCAGCCGGGCCGGCTTCATTTCAAATACGGGAATAGCTCAGTCGGTAGAGCACTGGTCTCCAAAACCAGGTGTCGGGAGTTCGAGCCTCTCTTCCCGTGCCAAAAACAAACGCAAATGAGCAAACTTAAACTACTTACGGATATTGAGGAGTCTTATACCGAGCTTCGATATAAGACTTCTTGGCCTACAAGAGCCCAGCTGATCAAGAGCGCTGTAATCGTGCTGATCGCTTCCATCATAATAGCAGCGATTATCTTCGTGATGGATCAGGTTGTGGACACCATCATGCACTTCATCTACTCACTCGGACAGTAATTCACCTATCAAAGGAAAACAAGCGTCAATGGCTGAAGAACTGAAGAAAGCCTGGTATGTGCTCCGTGCCATCTCAGGAAAGGAAGCTAAGGTCAAGGAAATACTCGACGGAGCGATCCGCAATACCGGCCTCGGCAATTACGTCTTTCAAGTATTGATACCCACCGAGAAGGTGATGAGCGTCAAGAACGGCAAGAAGGTTGTGAAGGAGAAAAACCTTTACTCCGGATATGTCTTCGTGGAGTGTATTCTCACAGGCGAGGTTCTCTATGAACTCCGTAATACGACCAATGTCATCGACTTCCTTCGCGGACGAGGCAAGGCTGCCCCGCCCGAGTCGTTGCGTGAGAGCGAGGTGCGCCGCATGCTCGGCGCCGCCGATGAGCTCACCGACACTCCTGAGGATGGCAATGACTACATCGTAGGTGAGAATGTGAAGGTGACTTTCGGACCCTTCTCCGGCTTCTCGGGAATAATCGAGGAGGTTAACCGCGAGAAGAAGAAACTGAAGGTCATGGTCAAGATCTTCGGGCGCAAGACGCCCCTTGAGCTCGAGAATTCGCAGGTAGAGCGTGAATAAGAATCGCGCGGGCGGCCTGATGGCATCGGCTATGCTGATGACGTGAAAGGCTACCCACGGGAGATGGCTCAGTGAGGACGGTGCCGCTGAGGCCGAGGGTTGGTTACGCGCCCCTTGTCTTGACACCGCAAATCGAGAAGTCATCGTTTTAACCGAATCATTAACAAAAAATTTAGATTTATCATGGCTAAAGAAATTGCTGGACAGATCAAATTGCAAATCAAGGGAGGCGCAGCCAATCCTTCTCCTCCTGTTGGTCCCGCACTCGGTTCGAAGGGTATCAACATCATGGAGTTTTGCAAGCAATTCAATGCCCGCACCCAGGACAAGGCAGGTAAGGTTCTTCCTGTTGTAATCACCTATTACACTGACAAGAGCTTTGACTTCATTGTCAAGACCCCCCCGGTAGCGATCCAGCTGCTCGAGACCGCCAAGAAGAAGAGCGGTTCCGCCCAGCCCAACCGTAACAAGGTTGCTGAGATCACCTGGGATCAGGTAAAGGCAATTGCTGAGGACAAAATGCCCGATTTGAACTGTTTCAACGTAGCTTCGGCAATGCGTATGGTTGCCGGTACGGCCAGAAGTATGGGTATCACCGTGAAAGGAACATTCCCCGAAAACATTTAATCTTCAATTGACATGAGTAAACTGACCAAAAATCAAAAGATTGCCCAGGAGAAGGTTGAAGCAGGGAAAACCTACACTCTCGCTGAGGCTGTTGAGCTCGTGAAGGAGATCACTTTCACCAAGTTTGACGCTTCGCTTGACCTGGATGTACGTCTCGGTGTAGACCCCCGTAAGGCTAACCAGATGGTACGTGGTGTCGTTACCCTTCCCCATGGAACCGGCAAGCAGGTGCGCGTGCTCGTGCTCTGCAACTCGGATGCTGAGGCAGCCGCCAAGGCAGCTGGCGCCGACTATGTAGGTCTCGACGAATATATCGAAAAAATCAAGGGTGGCTGGACCGATGTAGATGTTATCATCACACAGCCCGCCATCATGGGTAAGATCGGAGCCCTCGGCCGTGTACTCGGTCCCCGCGGCCTCATGCCTAACCCCAAGAGCGGTACAGTGACCGTTGACGTGGCCAAGGCTGTTGAGGAAGTGAAGAAGGGTAAGATCGACTTCAAGGTCGACAAGAACGGTATCGTTCACTCGTCGGTCGGCAAAGTTTCCTTTGCACCTGAGGCAGCCCGTGAGAATGTGAAGGAGTTCGTCAACACTCTGATCAAGCTCAAGCCCGCCACAGCAAAGGGTACCTATATCAAGAGCATTTATCTTTCGAGCACCATGAGTCCCGGCATCAAGATTGACCCCAAATCAATCGAGGAATAAAATCTTAAAGCTGACTGAACACAATGAAAAAGGAAGATAAAATCATAGCTATCCAGAACATCGCCAAGACAATCAGCGAGTATGGCTGCTTCTACCTTGTCGAGACCGCCGGTCTTGACGCCGAGAAGACCACAGCCCTGCGTCGTGCCTGCAACAAGGCCGACATCAAGCTGATGGTGGTGAAGAACACCCTCCTTCACAAGGCTCTCGAGAGCCTCGAGGGTAACTATTCAGAGCTTTACGACGTGCTCCACGGCTCGACCTCGCTGATGCTGTCGAATGTAGGCAACGCGCCTGCCAAGCTCATCAAGGAGTGTCTGAAGGCCGACAAGGACGCAACGCTCCCCCGTTTCAAGGCTGCATATGTAGAGGAGACCATCTATGTCGGTGCCGATCAGCTCTCGACTCTCGAGGCTATCAAGAGCAAGAACGAGCTCATCGCCGATGTTGTCGCTCTTCTCCAGTCGCCCGCCAAGAATGTTGTATCCGCTCTTACCAGCGGCGGCAGCAAGCTTCACGGCATCCTCGAAACCCTCTCAAAGAAAGAGGCTTGATAAGAGCCTTTTAAGAGCCTGAGGCTCACACTTTACAAACACCCTTTCCAATCCAATCACAAAAACAACAAAAAAACTATAAAATCATGGCAGATCTTAAAGCTTTTGCAGAACAACTCGTTAACCTCACCGTGAAGGAAGTAAACGAACTCGCTCAGATCCTCAAGGAGGAGTATGGCATCGAGCCCGCCGCAGCCGCTGTAGCTGTAGCAGCCGGTCCCGCCGCTGGTGCACCCGCTGAGGAGGAGAAGAGCTCCTTCGACGTAGTCCTCAAGTCCGCCGGTGCTTCCAAGCTCGCCGTTGTGAAGCTCGTTAAAGAGCTCACCGGTCTCGGCCTCAAGGAGGCTAAGGAGATGGTTGACGGTGCTCCCTCCGTTATCAAGGAAGGCCTTGCCAAGGCTGACGCCGAGGGCCTCAAGAAGCAGCTCGAAGAGGCTGGCGCTGAGGTTGAGCTCAAATAATCAAGCCATCAGCTTAACGCTTTAATGGGTTAGGATACTCTCCGGAGTGTCCTGACCTATTTGCGTCTTATTACCTCTGACGGATTAAAAAATCCTAAATAATTATATTTAAAAATAAATGAGTATTCATTATTGTTAAATATAATTAAAAACACACTCTCTCCTTCTCCCTCCATCCCCTATCCGAATTTCCATCACTACCAATAGATGTCAGAACAACAGTTAATCACGAAGCCCCGCGTCAATTTCGCGTCGGTCAAGAATCCCCTCCCTTATCCTGACTTTCTCGAGGTGCAGCTGAAGTCTTTCCAGGACTTCCTTCAGCTTGACACACCTCCGGAGAAGCGTAAGAACGAGGGCCTTTTCAAGGTGTTTGCCGAGAATTTCCCCATCGCCGACACCCGCAACAACTTTGTCCTCGAGTTTCTCGACTACTACATCGACCCTCCGCGCTATACCATCGACGAGTGTCTGGAGCGTGGTCTGACCTACAGTGTCCCCCTCAAGGCTAAGCTCAAGCTCTATTGCACCGACCCTGACCACGAGGATTTCGACACTGTGATCCAGGATGTGTATCTGGGCCCGATCCCTTACATGACGGACAAGGGTACGTTTGTGATCAATGGTGCGGAGCGCGTTGTCGTGTCGCAGCTCCACCGTTCGCCGGGTGTGTTCTTCGGACAGAGCACGCATGCCAACGGCACCAAGCTCTACAGCGCCCGTATCATCCCCTTCCGCGGCAGCTGGATCGAGTTTGCCACTGACATCAACAATGTCATGTATGCCTACATCGACCGCAAGAAGAAACTCCCTGTGACGACCCTTCTGCGTGCGATAGGCCTCGAGAGTGACAAGGACATCATCGAGATCTTCGGTCTGGCCGAGGAGATCCGCGTCAACCGTACGAACCTCAAGAAGGCAGTGGGCCGCAAGCTCGCCGCGCGTGTGCTCAAGACCTGGGCCGAGGACTTCGTGGACGAGGATACCGGCGAGGTTGTATCCATCGAGCGCAACGATGTGATACTCGACCGTGAGACGATCATCGAGGAGGAGAATATCGAGGATATCCTCGCATCGGGTGTCCACACCATACTTCTGCACAAGGAGGATGTGAACACTTCCGACTACTCCATCATCTTCAATACACTCCAGAAGGATACCTCCAACTCAGAGAAGGAGGCTATCCAGTACATATACAGGCAGCTTCGCAACGCGGAGCCGCCGGACGACGCCTCCGCACGCGAGGTGATCACCAATCTGTTCTTCTCCGAGAAGCGCTATGACCTCGGCGAGGTGGGCCGCTACCGTATCAACAAGAAGCTCGGCCTGACCACCCCGATGGAGGTGAAGGTGCTCACGAAGGAGGATATCATCGCCATCATCAAGTATCTGATCGAGCTGATCAACTCGAAGACCGATGTGGACGATATCGACCACCTGAGCAACCGCCGCGTGCGCACTGTAGGCGAGCAGCTCTACAATCAGTTCGGTGTGGGTCTGGCCCGTATGTCGCGCACTATCCGCGAGCGCATGAATGTGCGTGACAACGAGGTGTTCACTCCCATCGATCTCATCAATGCCAAGACCATATCGAGTGTCATCAACTCGTTCTTCGGCACCAACGCTCTGTCGCAGTTCATGGACCAGACGAATCCTCTGGCCGAGATCACCCACAAGCGCCGTATGTCGGCCCTTGGCCCCGGCGGTCTGTCGAGAGAGCGTGCGGGCTTCGAGGTGCGTGACGTTCACTATACACACTACGGCCGTCTGTGCCCGATCGAGACCCCTGAGGGCCCGAACATCGGTCTTATCTCGTCGCTCTGTGTCTATGCCAAGATCAATGATCTGGGCTTTATCGAGACACCTTACCGCGAGGTGAAGGATGGCGTGGTGAATCTCAACAATGACGAGGTAGTCTACCTGACTGCCGAGATCGAGGAGGGCAAGGTGATAGCCCAGGGTAATGCTCCGGTGGAGGATGACGGCAAGTTCATCAACGACCGTGTGAAGGCCCGTCTGGACGCCGACTTCCCTATCGTTCCCCCCACCGAGGTGGAGCTTATGGATGTATCGCCCACTCAGATCGCTTCTATCGCAGCATCGCTCATCCCGTTCCTGGAGCATGACGACGCCAACCGCGCCCTCATGGGATCGAACATGATGCGCCAGGCTGTGCCTCTGCTGCGCAGCGAGAGCCCGATCGTCGGTACAGGCATCGAGGGTCAGCTGATCCGCGACTCCCGCACCCAGGTAATGGCCGAGGGTGCCGGTGTGATCGAGTTTGTCGACGCCACCGTGATACGCATCCGTTATGACCGCACCGAGGAGGAGGAGTTCACCTCGTTCGAGGACAGCGTGAAGGAGTATCATCTGCCCAAGTTCCGCAAGACCAACCAGAGCACTACCATAGACCTTCGCCCGATCTGCAACAAGGGTCAGCGTGTGGTGAAGGGTGACATCCTCACGGAGGGTTACTCCACCGAGAAGGGTGAGCTCGCCCTCGGCCGTAACCTCAAGGTTGCGTTCATGCCCTGGAAGGGTTACAACTATGAGGACGCCATCGTGCTCAACGAGCGTGTGGTGCGTGAGGATATCCTCACATCGGTGCATGTGGACGAGTATACCCTCGAGGTGCGCGAGACCAAGCGCGGCATGGAGGAGCTCACATCCGATATCCCCAACGTGAGCGAGGACGCCACGAAGGACCTCGACGAGCGCGGCATAGTGCGCGTTGGTGCCCACATCGTGCCCGGCGACATCATGATCGGTAAGATCACCCCCAAGGGTGAGAGCGATCCCACCCCTGAGGAGAAGCTCCTGCGTGCCATCTTCGGCGACAAGGCCGGTGATGTCAAGGATGCATCGCTGAAGGCCTCGCCGTCACTCAAGGGTGTTGTCATCGGCACACATCTCTTCCAGAAGGCAGAGAAGAAGAAAACAAAGAAGAGCCAGAGCGCGCTGCTGCCCAAACTCGACGAGGAGTATGAGGAGCGTCTGGGTGCGCTGAAGGATCTGCTCGTGTCCAAGCTCATGACGCTGACCTCGGGCAAGACCTCGACCGGAGTCAAGGACTTCCTCGGCTCTGACATCATACCGAAGGGTGCCAATTTCTCGGCCGGTGTGCTCCGCGAGATCGACTATGACACCATCAACCTGTCGAAGTGGACCTCCGACGCCCATACCAACGATCTGGTGCGTGCCACGATCGTGAACTATCTGCGCAAGAGCAAGGAGATCGATGCCGAGCTGCGCCGCAAGAAGTTCGACATCTCTATAGGCGACGAGCTCCCCTCGGGCATCATGAAGCTTGCCAAGGTATATATAGCCAAGAAGCGTAAGATCTCCGTGGGTGACAAGATGGCCGGCCGTCACGGCAACAAGGGTATCGTGTCGCGCATCGTGCGCCAGGAGGATATGCCGTTCCTCGCTGACGGTACGCCGGTGGATATCGTTCTGAACCCTCTGGGTGTGCCTTCGCGAATGAACCTCGGCCAGATCTTCGAGACCGTGCTCGGCTGGGCCGGCCGCGAGCTTGGCGAGAAGTTTGCCACCCCGATCTTCGACGGCGCTACCCTCGAGGATCTCAACGAGTGGACCGACAAGGCCGGAGTGCCCCGCTATGGCAAGACCTATCTCTATGACGGCGGCACCGGCGAGCGTTTCGACCAGCCGGCCACCGTGGGAGTGATCTACATGCTCAAGCTCGGCCACATGGTGGAGGACAAGATGCACGCACGCTCCATCGGTCCGTACTCGCTCATCACGCAGCAGCCTCTCGGCGGTAAGGCCCAGTTCGGCGGCCAGCGCTTCGGAGAGATGGAGGTTTGGGCGCTTGAAGCCTTCGGCGCCTCCCACATCCTTCAGGAGATCATCACCGTCAAGAGTGACGACGTCACCGGACGCTCCAAGACCTACGAGGCCATCGTCAAGGGCGACGCCATGCCGCCGGCAGGGATCCCCGAGTCGCTCAACGTGCTTCTGCACGAGCTTCGCGGTCTGGGTCTCAGCATCAATCTCGAGCCGTAAAAGTCAGCTCTCTCCCGCCTCTCTCTCCTCATACTCAATATATAAAATTGTTACAGACAATACCAAAATATGGCTTTTAGAAAAGACAATAAACAGAAAACCGGATTCTCGAAGATCTCGATCGGCCTCGCATCGCCCGAGGAGATCCTCGAGAAGTCAAGCGGCGAGGTGCTGAAGCCCGAAACCATCAACTACCGCACCTATAAGCCGGAGCGCGACGGCCTCTTCTGCGAGAGGATCTTCGGCCCGGTGAAGGACTACGAGTGTCACTGCGGCAAGTACAAGCGCATCCGATACAAGGGCATCGTCTGCGACCGCTGCGGTGTGGAGGTCACCGAGAAGAAGGTGCGCCGCGAGCGCATGGGCCACATCAAGCTTGTGGTACCCGTGGCCCACATCTGGTATTTCCGTTCACTTCCCAATAAGATCGGCTATCTTCTCGGATTGCCGTCCAAGAAGCTTGACGCCGTGGTCTACTACGAGCGTTACGTGGTCATCAATCCGGGTGTGGCCGCCAATGGCGAGAAGCCTGTCCAGAAGCTCGACCTGCTCAGCGAGGAGGAGTACTTCGACATCATCGATTCGCTCCCCAAGGAGAACCAGCTTCTGGAGGATGGCGACCCCGACAAGTTCGTGGCCAAGATGGGTGCCGAGGCTCTCTATGACCTTCTGAAGGATATCAATCTGGACGATCTTTCGTATGCCCTGCGTGACCAGGCCAACGCCGAAGGCTCGCAGCAGCGCAAGACGGAGGCCCTGAAGCGCCTGCAGGTGGTGGAGTCGTTCCGCGCCTCGCGCGACCGCAACCGTCCCGAGTGGATGATACTCCAGGCCGTGCCTGTGATCCCGCCGGAACTGCGTCCTCTCGTGCCTCTGGATGGCGGCCGTTTCGCCACTTCCGACCTCAACGACCTCTACCGTCGTGTGATCATCCGCAACAACCGTCTGAAACGACTCATCGAGATCAAGGCTCCCGAGGTGATTCTCCGCAACGAGAAGCGCATGCTCCAGGAGGCTGTGGACTCGCTGCTCGACAACTCGCGCAAGTCATCGGCCGTGAAGACCGAGGCCAACCGTCCCCTCAAGTCGCTCTCTGACTCGCTCAAGGGTAAGCAGGGCCGCTTCCGTCAGAATCTTCTCGGTAAGCGTGTGGACTACTCGGCCCGTTCGGTTATCGTGGTAGGCCCCGAGCTTAAGATGCACGAGTGCGGTATCCCCAAGAACATGGCTGCCGAGCTCTACAAGCCTTTCGTGATCCGCAAGCTCATCGAGCGCGGCATCGTGAAGACTGTGAAGAGCGCCAAGAAGATCGTGGACCGCAAGGAGCCAGTGGTATGGGATATCCTCGAGTATGTGATGAAGGGTCATCCGGTGCTGCTCAACCGAGCCCCGACACTTCACCGTCTCGGTATCCAGGCATTCCAGCCCAAGATGATCGAGGGCAAGGCCATCCAGCTGCACCCGCTCGCATGTACGGCCTTCAACGCCGACTTCGACGGTGACCAGATGGCTGTGCATCTTCCCCTCGGCAACGAGGCTATCCTCGAGGCCCAGCTGCTGATGCTCGGATCGCACAACATTCTCAACCCCGCCAACGGCGCACCTATCACCGTGCCTTCGCAGGACATGGTGCTCGGTCTCTACTATATCACCAAGCTGCGCCCCGGCGACAAGGGCGAGGGTCTCAAGTTCTACGGACCCGAGGAGGCCGAGATAGCCTACAATGAGGGCCGTGTGACGCTCCATGCTCCGGTATCGATCGTGGTCGACGACCTCGACGAGGAGGGCAATATCGTGAAGCGCCTTGTGGAGAATACCTCAGTGGGCCGTGTGCTGGTGAACCAGTATGTGCCCAAGGAGATCGGTTATGTCAACGAGATCCTCTCCAAGAAGTCGCTCCGCACCATCATATCGCGAGTGATCAAGCACTGCGGTATACCCCGTTCGGCCCAGTTCCTTGACGATATCAAGAACCTCGGTTACTATATGGCCTTCAAGGGCGGTCTGTCGTTCAACCTTGGCGACGTGCTCATCCCCGCCGAGAAGGAGCAGTATGTGAAGGAGGGCTACGAGCAGGTGCAGGAAGTGCTCAACAACTACTCCATGGGTTTCATCACCAACAACGAACGCTACAACCAGATCATCGATATCTGGACACATGTCAACTCCCGTCTGGCCGACACGCTGATGAAGCAGATCTCGGCCGACAAACAGGGCTTCAACCCTGTGTACATGATGCTCGACTCCGGTGCCCGTGGTTCGAAGGACCAGATCCGTCAGCTCTCCGGTATGCGTGGTCTTATGGCCAAGCCTCAGAAGAGTGGCGCCGAGGGCGGTCAGATCATCGAGAACCCTATTCTCGCGAACTTCAAGGAGGGCCTCTCCGTGCTGGAGTACTTCATCTCCACCCACGGTGCGCGCAAGGGTCTTGCCGATACCGCGCTCAAGACCGCCGACGCCGGATATCTTACCCGCCGTCTTGTGGACGTGGCCCACGACGTGATCATCAACGAGGAGGACTGCGGCACACTGCGCGGTCTGGTATGCACGGAGATCAAGAACAACGACGAGGTCGTTGCCTCACTGGGCGAGCGTATCCTCGGCCGTGTGTCCGTGCATGATATCGTGGATCCCACCAACGGCGAGATCATCGTGGCCGCCGGCGAGGAGATCAACGATGCCGCCGCCGACCGTATCAACGAGTCGCCCATCGAGAGTGTCGAGATCCGCTCGGTGCTCACCTGCGAGAGCAAGAAGGGAGTCTGCGCCAAGTGCTACGGCCGCAATCTCGCCACACACCGCATGGTGCAGATGGGCGAGGCTGTCGGCGTGATCGCCGCACAGTCCATCGGCGAGCCCGGTACGCAGCTTACCCTCCGTACATTCCACGTGGGTGGTGTGGCCTCTAACATCGCAGCTGTCAACTCGCTCACCTCGCGCTATGACGGTATCCTCGAGATCGAGGAGCTCCGCACGGTGCGTACCGACGAGGTTGACGCCAAGGGCCGCAACGTAGAGGTAGTGATAGGCCGTCTTGCCGAGATGCGTATCATCGATCCCAAGACCAAGATGATGCTCACCAACGCTTCGATACCCTACGGTGCCAAGCTTTATTTCGATAATGACGCCACCATCAAGAAGGGTGACGTGATATGCGAATGGGACCCCTTCAACGCGGTCATCGTATCGGAGGTAGGCGGTAAGGTGCGCTACGAGAATCTCGTGGAGAATGTCACCTTCCGTGTGGATGCCGACGAGCAGACCGGTCTGCGCGAGAAGATCATCATCGAGTCGAAGGAGCGTGGCAAGGTGCCCGAGGCACAGATCGTCGATGCTCACGGCGAGATCCTCAAGACGTATGCTCTCCCTGTGGGCGCTCACCTTATGGTGGACGACAATGCCGACGTGAAGGCCGGCGAGATCTTCGTCAAGATACCCCGCGCCACAGGTAGCGCCGGAGACATCACCGGTGGTCTGCCCCGTGTGACCGAGCTCTTCGAGGCCCGCAACCCGTCGAACCCTGCCATCGTGTCGGAAATCGACGGCGAGGTGCACTTCGGCAAGGTGAAGCGCGGCAACCGCGAGATCTCCGTCACATCCAAGCTGGGCGAGACCAAGAAGTATCTCGTGCCCCTGTCCAAGCAGGTGCTCGTACAGGAGAACGACTATGTGCGTGCCGGCACACCGCTCTCCGACGGTGCGATCACTCCTGCCGATATCCTCAACATCATGGGCCCGACAGCCGTTCAGGAGTATATCGTCAACGAGGTGCAGGATGTGTACCGCATGCAGGGTGTGAAGATCAACGACAAGCACTTCGAGGTGATCGTCCGCCAGATGATGCGCAAGGTCAACATTCTCGATCCGGGCGACACAGGCTTCCTGGAGCAGCAGATCGTGGACAAGCGCGACTTCATGGAGGAGAATGACCGCATCTGGGGCAAGAAGGTTGTCACCGATGCCGGCGACAGCGAGAATGTGAAGCCCGGTATGATCATCACCGCCCGCAAGCTCCGTGATGAGAACTCGTCGCTCAAGCGTCGTGACCTCCGTCCCATCGTGGTGCGCGATGCCCAGCCCGCCACTTCCGAGCAGATACTCCAGGGTATCACCCGCGCCGCTCTCCAGACAAGTTCGTTCATGTCGGCCGCATCGTTCCAGGAGACCACCAAGGTGCTCAACGAGGCTGCCATCAACGGCAAGACTGACTATCTGCAGGGCATGAAGGAGAACGTGATCTGCGGTCACCTTATCCCCGCCGGTACCGGTCTGCGTTCCTACGAGCGTATCGTGGTGTCGTCGAAGGATGACTATGAGCTCGCCTATCAGGACCGCCGCCTGGCCGATGATATCGAGACCCGCGACGTGACCGAGGTAGCGTTCACCGAGATCTGATCCGATAAAACAGTATATAAGCGATAGACGGAGATCCGATTGTCAACACGACAGTCGGATCTCTGTCTGTATATAGAAAGTGTACAGAGGAAACAGAAGGGACAGAAGGTGTGCAGGAGAAACAAAAGTTTTTTGGGGCTTCGCGGTAGGGGAGGAAACAGAAGGGACAGAAGGCATGCAGAAGAAACAAAAGTTTTTTTGGGGGGGCGGCAGACAGGTGCGGTCGGTGAGGTCTGTTGCCCGTCGGTGACCCGCGCATGCGGGTCCAAGGCCGCGACTCTCTCACATGCCGGCGGGTGAGGCCACCCGCCGCTATTGGCTGGCCACCCGCTCTCGCGGGTGCACTGATTATAGACGAGCCACACCACCTCATCAACCGCCTCTGTGTGCTGGCCCCCAAAAAACTTTTGTTTCTTCTGCATGCCTTCTGTCCCTTCTGTTTCTTGTCATATTGCTCCGAGCTAATGCGGGACTTCTGTCAAATGTGATAGGTATAATTTGAGATTCTTATGTTTTTTTATGGTGTGTGCGGGGAAATTGTGGCCCGCTAATTTTGTTATTAGCTCAAAAGGCATTATCTTTGCCTTTGCCGGATTCTGTGAACCGGACTGAGAGAGAATCAATTCTAATCAAATAATATAAAAAGCTTATTTCTAAACGATATGGAAAACGACCAGTTGTTGAAGGACGTTACCGCCAAAGCCCAGGTGTGGCTCGGCGAAGGATATGACGATGAGACCCGCGCCGAGGTGAAGCGTATGCTTGACGCCGAGGACAAGACGGAGCTCATCGAATGTTTTTACCGCGATCTTGAATTCGGTACGGGCGGTCTGCGCGGCATCATGGGCGCAGGCTCCAACCGTATGAACATCTATACCGTAGGCGCCGCCACTCAGGGCCTTGCCAACTATCTGAAGGAGGCGTTCAAGGATCTGCCCGAGATCTCGGTGGCCGTAGGTCATGACGTGCGCAACAATTCGCGCAAGTTTGCCGAGATCGTAGCCGATATCTTCTCGGCCAACGGTATCAAGGTGTATCTGTTTGACAGCTTCCGCCCCACTCCGGAGCTTTCGTTCGCCATACGCCACTTCGGCTGCCAGAGCGGTGTTAACATCACAGCTTCGCACAATCCGAAGATCTACAATGGCTACAAGGCTTACTGGGAGGATGGCGCCCAGATCATCGCTCCGCATGATGTGAATATCATCGATCATGTGAACCGCATCAAGGATGTGAGCGAGATCAAGTTCAACGGCGACAAGTCGAAGATCCAGATCATCGGCGCTGAGGTTGACAAGATCTATCTCGAGAATATCAAGGGTCTGTCGCTCAGCCCGGAGGTGATAGAGCGCCACAAGGATCTGAAGATCGTCTACACCCCTATCCACGGTACCGGCGTGACGCTGATTCCGGAGTCGCTGATGAACTACGGTTTCCGCAACATCATCCATGTGCCTGAGCAGGATGTGCCCAGCGGAGACTTCCCCACCGTTGAGTCGCCCAACCCGGAGGTTCCCTCGGCCATGGCCATGGCTATCGCCAAAGCCAAGGAGGTGGGTGCCGACATCGTGATGGCTTCCGACCCTGACGCTGACCGCATAGGCTGTGTGATCCGCGATAACAACGGAGAGTATGTGCTTCTGAACGGCAACCAGATCGTGATGATCCTGCTGCACTATATCATAGAGCGCAACCGCGAGCTTGGCCGTATCAAGGGGAACGAGTTTGTGGTGAAGACGATCGTGACCACCGAGACCATCAAGAGCATCTGCGAGGCCAACAATGTACGTATGTTTGACTGCTACACCGGCTTCAAGTGGATCGCAGCCATCATCCGCGACAATGAGGACGTGCTCCGCTACATAGGTGGCGGCGAGGAGAGCTATGGCTTCCTTGCCGAGACATTCGTGCGCGACAAGGATGCCGTGAGCGCCATCTCGCTCATGGCCGAGGCTTGCGCATGGGCCAAGGACAAGGGTATGGACTTCCAGGCCATGCTCGCCGACATCTACATGAAGTATGGCTACAGCCATGAGGTGGGTGTTTCGGTGGTGCGTCCGGGCAAGAGCGGCGCCGAGGAGATCCAGAAGATGATGAAGGAGTTCCGCTCGAATCCTCCCAAGAGCCTCGCCGGTAGCCCTGTAGAGGTGATCAAGGATTATGAGGCTCTCGAGCTGACCCATGTGCCTTCGGGCAAGAAGGAGAAGCTTGACTTCCCGACTACCTCCAATGTGCTCCAGTACTTCACGGCCGACGGATCGAAGGTTTCGGTTCGTCCTTCGGGAACAGAGCCCAAGATCAAGTTCTACATGGAGGTGCATATACCCCTGCCTTCGGTGGAGGACTACAATGCCACCGCCGCTCTCGCAGCAGACAAGATCGAGGCCCTGAAGAAGGATCTCGGTATCTGATGTATGCCGCCGATGTGTCATGGTTGAGATAATGACACAGACGGTCTGACAGAACACCGGAAGGACAAAATATTGGTTATAAATCATTATATAATCAATTGATTTGTCCTTCCGGTTCTGTTTATGTGGTACAAAATGATGGGTGCGGGATGGTTATTCGGATGATTTTGTGTATTTTTGCCGGAAAATATGCATTTATGAGAAAAATATTCATATTCATACTGCCGCTTGTGATGGCGGTGGTCCTCCTCCCCTCCTGCGGAGGCAAGAAGCAGGTGGAGGAGACTGTGGAGAGTGTGACCGAGGAGCAGAACACGCAGCTGGCCGAGGCTCTCAACCGCGGAAATCTTCCGGTGGCATCGGCCATGGCCGACAGCATGTCGCTTTTCGTGGATGATCTTACTCCCGAGCAGACGGTGCAGGTGCTGATGGCTTTTCTGAATATCCACAATGACGCGGTGGCCAAGAAGGAGACCCGTCGCGATCTGGAGACGCTGCGTAAGTATGTGGATGTGTATGACATAGCTCTCAGTGTGAATCCTTCGGACATGCGTTCGGCCTTCGAGAAGGCGCGGCGTGTGAATCCGGCGGTGAATTTCGATTCGATAGCCTCGTCGTTCCGCGAGAGGCTGACCCAGTATGACGCCATACATGACGGGTCGCTCGTGAACGATGATCCCGAGCCGGCCGACACTGTTGCCGCTGCGGCCGCTGACTCGGTTCCTGCCTCGGCCGAGCGTGCCAAGACCGATGAGTTGCCTCTTGAACTCCGTCCGGCTGAATAATAAAGAGTATGAATATGATGAAAGATCCTATAGTCCGTCAGACGGTTCGTTTTCTCGCGGGCCTCGCGGTGATAGCCGCCATAGCATTCGCATTTTTCTATCCCGATGCGGCGCAGGGCAACCTGCTGCGTCAGCATGACATGCAGCAGGGCATAGCCATAGGTCAGGAGGCCAAGGCTTATGCCGAGGCCACGGGGGAGACCACACGCTGGACCAACTCGCTCTTCTCCGGCATGCCCACGTTCCAGATCTCTCCGGTCTACCCCTCGTCGTCACTCTTCCGGTGGGTCAACACTGTGGCCGGATTGGGGCTGCCTTATCCTGCCAACCATCTGGCCATGATGATGGCGGGATTCTTCATACTGCTGATGGCCATGCGCATGAGGTGGGGTGTGGCTCTGCTCGGAGCTGTGGCCTACGGATTGTCGACATATTTCGTTATCATAATCGGTGCCGGGCATCTGTGGAAGTTCGCCACACTAGCCTATATCCCGCCGACGATAGCGGGAATAGTGCTGGCCTACCGCGGGCGCTATCTTGCGGGTGGTGCCGTGGCTGCACTGTTTGCCATGATGCAGCTGTCGAGCAACCATATACAGATGTCCTACTATTTCATCTATGTGATACTCGGCATAGTCATAGCCACCGGTGTGACGGCCTGGCGTGGAAAGAGGATGAAGCAATGGTATACGGCCACCGGTGTGCTTGCGGTGGCGGCGGTGCTTGCTGTGACAGCCAATCTGCCGAGCCTTTACAATACGTATGAGTACTCCAAGGAGACCATGCGCGGCAGCCACAGCGAGCTGACTGCGCAGACCAAGGCTGATCCGGCCAACTCGACCGGAGGTCTTGACAAGGATTACATCACGCAGTACAGCTATCAGCCTTCGGAGACATTCTCGCTGCTGATACCCAACATCAAGGGTGGAGCGTCGGCCAAGCCTGTGCAGGGACGCATGATGCCCGTGAGTCTCGGCGACCTTACGGAGGCCAAGGCCAAGGGGGAGCTTGAACAACAGTATCTGGGCTATCTGAGCCAGTACTTCGGCGATCCGGAGGGTACGAACGGCCCCGTATATGTCGGTGCGCTTATCGTGGCGCTCTTCCTGCTGGGGTGTGTAATAGTGAAAGGCCCATGGAAGTGGGCGCTGCTGATACTGACGGTGTTCTCGATACTTCTGGCCTGGGGACGCCACGCCATGGTGTTCACCGACATCATGCTCAGCATAGCCCCGATGTATTCCAAGTTCAGGACCGTGGAGAGTATCCTTGTTATAGCGGAGTTCACCATGCCGCTGCTCGGCGCCATGGCCCTGCAGCAGATGGTGAGTGATGGTGAGCGCAGCTGGGCCAAGTACAAGAAACCTGTGTGCTGGTGTTTCGGCGTGACGATAGGACTGTGTCTTCTGGCCTATGCCGTGCCTGAGATGTTTGGCGACGCCATTTCGGAGAATGACCGTATGATAGACGGATATATCACCTCATCGCTGGTGCAGCAGGGTTATGACAGCGCCACGGCCCGCTCGTTCTCGCTGGCCAATGCCGACATATACAATGCAGTGGAGAGTCTGCGCTACGGTCTTGTGAAGGCCGATGCCCTCAGGAGCATGCTCATAGCCGTGGTGGGGATGGTGTTCATATTCTTCTACATGAAGGGTAAGATGCCTGTGCAGGTGATTGTGGGTGGACTGCTTCTGCTTGTGGCGGGCGATCTGTATATGATCAACAAGCGCTATGTGAACCATGACAGTTTCGTGGCGCGTCAGCTCACCGTGGGTGCGCCCATCGCCAAGACACCCGCCGACGAGAGGATACTCGCCGACACTTCGATGAATTATCGTGTGATGGACATACCGCGTTTCTACTCGGCCGATCCGTCATATTACCACAAGATGATAGGTGGATATCATGCTGCAAAGCTTACACGCTATCAGGATCTGATAGACCGTCATCTGGCGCACTTCACCCAGGGATCGGAGACTGATGCCGACTGGAATGTGCTCAATATGCTCAACGCCCGTTATATCATAGGTCTGGACGGTCAGCCTCTGCTCAATCCGGAGGCCATGGGCAATGCCTGGTTTGTTGACCGTGTGGACTATGTGAATGGTCCGGATGCGGAGATGGATGCCCTCGGCCGCATTGATCCGGCCCGTCAGGCCGTTGCCGACAGCCGCTTCTCGGCGGTGCTCGGCACGGGATCGCCCAAGCAGCCCGGAGACACGATCTATGAGACCTCGTATGCCCCGAACCGTCTGTCCTACAAGGCCCGTACGGCCCGCGGAGGTGTGGCGGTGTTCTCCGAGGTGTTCTTCCCGTGGGGCTGGGAGGCTACCATAGATGGCAAGCCTGCGGAGATCGGGCGGGTGAACTATGTGCTGCGTGCCATTGATATCCCTGCCGGAGAGCACACGGTGGAGATGCGGTTTGACCCGCAGTCAATACGTGTCACCGACCATGCTGCCACTGCGGCTGTGATACTCATCTATGCCGCTCTTGCCGGAAGTGCGGTGATGGCCGTGAGGAGTGTGAGGAGAAAGGAAAAATGATCAGGATATGGCTTCGGCGCCGCTGGCGGGCACGGGGTCACGGCATACACTCGCCGTTTGCCTACCGCATGGTGACCTCCGTGCTCAGGGACTGCGGGCGTTACTATGGTTATGAGGTGCTGGAGAAGCGCCGCAGCGAGGATGTCCGCTGGCTCAAGCTTGTGTTCAGGATAGTATGCGCGCTTGAACCCGGGAGTGTGGGCGGTCCGCTCACTGCCGGTGAGGCTGAGGCTGTGCGTCTGGCTGACAGCCGTGCGGAGCTTACCGGTGATGGCATTGACGCAGACCTGACAGTGGCTGACGGGCTATCCGTATCGCCGGTGTATCCGGCGGAGGGGAGGGCATTGTTCGTGAGGCGCACAGACCCGCAGGAGCGCATGGAGTATCTGCGCGGCATGCCGGAGGGGATGAGTTTCACCAACGGACGTGTGCTCCTTGTGGTGAACCGCCGCGGAGTGCCACGCCAGGATTTCGACACAAGTTTCTGATGCGCTCAATCCATGACATAGGGAAGATTGTGGCGGACTATGATGTCTATCTGATGATGGACCGCGGTATGTCTGACAACACACGCGAGGCTTACCGCCGCGATCTCAGTCGTCTGCTGGAATGGCTTGCCGGTGAGGGCACGGGGCTGCGCGATGTCACGCTCGACACGCTCCGCCTCTTTGTGGGCGACCTGAATGATGTGGGGATAGCCGAGCGGTCACGCGCACGTATAATATCGGGAGTGAGGAGTTTTTTCCGTTATCTTACGGCCGAGGGGTATACGGAGGGTGATCCGTCCGAGCTGCTCGAGTCGCCGCAGACGGGTTTTCATCTGCCGGAGGTGCTGACTGTGGATGAGATCAACGCTATGATCGGAGCGATAGATCCCCGGAAGGCCGAGGCACAGCGCGACCGCGCCATCATGGAGACACTCTACGGGTGCGGGCTGCGTGTGAGCGAGCTTGTGAATCTGGAGATGTCGAAGGTGTTTGCCGCCGAGGGCTATCTGATAGTGCGCGGCAAGGGAGACAAGGAGCGCATGGTGCCTATGAGCGATACTTCGATAGGTGAGATCAGCGCCTGGCTCGATGACCGCTCCAGGCTCGCCATAAAGCCGGGCGAGGAGAACATATTGTTTCTGAACCGCCGCGGCCACCGGCTGACACGCCAACGGGCGTTCCAGATAGTGAAGGGTCTTGCCGAGGCGGCGGGGATCAGGAAGAACATCTCGCCCCACACTCTGCGCCATTCCTTTGCCACTCATCTGCTGGAGGGTGGGGCCAATCTGCGAGCCATACAGCAGATGCTCGGCCACGAGTCGATAGCCACGACCCAGATCTATATACACCTCGACCGGTCGACCCTGCGCAGGGATATTCTGATGTATCATCCGCGTAATAACATAAGGATAAAATAAGAGGGTGTATATGATTTGGAGGAGAGAGATATATTTCTTAAATTTGCGGGATAACACGAACCTCTTCACAGATGGACACATCATCGGCACAAAGCAAGTCGGACTGCCTGGTCATAATCCCTACCTATAACGAGAAGGAGAATATCCGGGCTATCATCGAGGCTGTCTACGCGCAGCCCCGGCGCATGGACGTCCTGATCATAGATGACAATTCGCCTGACGGCACAGCCTCCATAGTCAAGGAAATGATGGAGGAGCATCCGGGACGGCTCCACCTGCTGGAGCGCAAGGGTAAGCTCGGGCTTGGCACGGCCTATATAGCCGGTTTCAAGCAGGCCCTTGAGATGGGCTATGAGTATATATGCGAGATGGACGCGGATTTCTCGCACAATCCGGCTGATCTGCCGCGCCTTGTGGAGGCGTGTGAGAAGGGTGCGGATGTGGCCATAGGCTCGCGCTATGTGACGGGGGTGAATGTGGTGAACTGGCCCATGGGGCGTGTGCTGATGTCGTTTTACGCCTCGCGCTACGTCCGCATCGTGACGGGTATGCCTGTCAATGATGCCACGGCCGGATTCGTGTGCTACCGGCGCCGTGTGCTCGCCACCCTGCCGCTTGACCGTATACGCTTCAAGGGTTATGCTTTCCAGATAGAGATGAAGTTTCTTGCCTACAAGCATAAGTTCCGCATAGAGGAGGTGCCCATCATCTTTGTCAACCGCGTGCTCGGAGTGTCGAAGATGAGTTCGGGGATATTCAGCGAGGGATTCTTCGGAGTGATGCGTCTAAAGCTCGGTAGCATGTTCACGAAATATCCTGATTGCAGCGCAACAATATCAGAGCCATGAAGTCAATACTATTTTATAACGCGCGGATAGTCAACGAAGGGACTGTCACTGACGGATGGGTCCTTACGGAAGGGTCCGTCATAGCGCGCACCGGCGCGGGCGCTGTGCCCGAAGGGGTGGAGGCTGCCGAGACGGTGGACTGCCGGGGAGCATATCTGCTGCCCGGTGTCATAGACACCCATGTGCATTTCCGCGATCCGGGTCTGACGGAGAAGGCCGACATGGCTACCGAATCGGCCGCTGCCGTGGCCGGAGGCGTCACCTCGTATATTGACATGCCCAATACCCGCCCTGCCACCGTAAGCGCGGCTTTTGTGGAGGAGAAGAAGGCGCGGGCGGTTGAGGTGTCGGAGGCCAATTACGGATTTTTCATTGGCGCTACAAACGATAATCTCCCCGAATTGCTCGGGGCCGACTATACCGGCATCGCCGGAATCAAACTTTTTCTCGGGTCGTCCACAGGGAATATGCTTGTGGATGACGACTCCACGCTGACGCGTCTCTTCGCCTCGGCTCCGGCCATCATAGCCGTGCATGCCGAGGATGAGGGTGTGAACCGCGCAGCCCGCGAGAGGCTCGCGGAGGAGTATCCGGATGGGATACCGGTGGAGATGCACCCGGACATGCGTCCGCGCGAGGCATGTGTGCGCGCCACGCGCCATGCCATAGCTCTGGCGGAGCGCAGCGGGGCGCGGCTTCACATATGTCATGTGTCCACAGCCGACGAGCTGGCGCTCATAGCTGCCGCCAAGACACGCGGGGTGAGGGTGACGGCAGAGACCTGTCCGCAGTATCTTATCTTTGACCGCGGAGACTTCATGAGGCTCGGGGCACGGATAAAGTGCAATCCGGCCATCAAGGATGCCTCAGACCGTATAGCACTTGTGCGTGCGCTCGCTCCCGGCGGGACAATAGACAGCATAGCCACCGACCATGCCCCGCACCTGCCGGAGCAGAAGGTGGGCGATGCCCTCACCGCCGCTTCGGGCATGCCGATGGTGCAGTTCTCTCTTCCGGCCATGCTCGACCTCATGGAGAGCGATCCGGAGGCCGAGGGGATAGGTATAGAGCGTATAGTCGAGCTGATGTGCCATGCTCCGGCGCGTATCTTCGGGATACGTGACCGCGGTTTCATACGCCCCGGCATGAAGGCCGATCTCGTCGTGGTGGAGCGTCTGCCGCTCCCGGGCCACAAGGTGGAGGCCCCGGAGATCAGGAGCAAGTGCGGCTGGAGCCCTATGGAGGGACGGTCGCTCACTTACAGCGTTGTCCGTACGGTGGTCAACGGCGACACCGGAGCCGAACCTCTCGCATTCACAGGAAAATAATTCAATTCATATCTCAGCATACAGTTATCTTATGTTAGACAATACCAATGTTAAAACACTCGACAAGGTTGTAGTGCGTTTCTCGGGCGATTCGGGCGACGGCATGCAGCTTGCGGGCAACATCTTCACGAATGTCTCGGCCGGTCTGGGCGACAAGGTTTCCACATTTCCCGACTATCCTGCCGAGGTGCGCGCCCCGCAGGGTTCACTCAGCGGTGTGTCGGGCTTTCAGGTAAGCGTGGGAGTGGATGTTCATACTCCCGGCGATCTATGCGATGTGCTTGTGGCCATGAATCCGGCTGCACTCAAACAGAATGTGCGTTTCCTCAAGCCCGGAGGTGTGGCCATAGTGGATATCGACTCGTTCAAGGAGGCCGATCTGAAGAAGGCTCTCTTCGAGACGAACGATCCGTTCAAGGAGCTTGACATCAATGCGCAGGTGGTGGAAGTGCCTGTGACAACAATGACCAAGGCGGCACTGGCCGACTCCGGTCTTGACAACAAGAGCATCCTCAAGTGCCGCAATATCTTTGCGCTCGGCCTTGTGTGCTGGCTGTTTGACCGTCCGCTCAAGGGCGCTGTGAGCATGCTTCAGGGTAAATTTGCCAAGAAGCCCGCCATCTTCGAGGCCAACCGCAAGGTGATCGAGGCCGGATATGACTACGGCCACAACATACATGCCACGGTGTCGACCTACCGCATAGAGTCGGGCCACGCCCGCCCCGGAGTCTACACTGACATCAACGGCAACAAGGCCACGGCATGGGGCCTCATAGCCGCGAGCGAGAAGAGCGGACGTCCTCTCTTCCTGGGCTCGTATCCCATCACCCCGGCCACCGACATACTCCAGGAACTTGCCAAGCGCAAGGATCTGGGCGTGAAGGCGCTGCAGATGGAAGATGAGATAGCCGGCGTGTGCTCGGCCATCGGAGCGTCGTTTGCAGGCCATCTCGCCGTCACCTCGACATCGGGTCCCGGCCTCGCGCTCAAGAGCGAGGGCATAGGTCTGGCCGTGATCGCCGAGCTTCCGCTCGTGGTGGTCGACGTGCAGCGTGGCGGACCCTCCACCGGTCTTCCGACCAAGACCGAGCAGACCGACCTCATGCAGGCACTCTATGGCCGCAACGGAGAGTCGCCGGTAGTGGTAGTGGCTGCGTCCACACCCACCGACTGCTTCACCATGGCGTTTGAGGCATCGCGCATAGCCATGGAGCATATGACCCCTGTGATACTGCTGACGGATGCATTCATAGGTAACGGATCGAGCGCATGGCGCATACCGGAGGATGATGAGCTCCCCGCCATCAACGCCCCTCTGCTCACCCCCGAGCGTCTTGCCGAGGGATGGCAGCCCTATGCCCGCGATGAGAAGACACTCGCCCGTTTCTGGGCTATCCCCGGCATGGAGGGTGCCGCCCACCGTATAGGCGGTCTGGAGAAGGACTACAATACCGGAGCGATATCCATCGATCCAGTGAACCATGAGAAGATGGTCAACGCGCGTCGCGAGAAGATAGCCCGCATAGCCACTGACATTCCTGCGCTCGAGGTGATGGATGCCCAGGGTGCGGACACCCTGCTCGTGGGCTGGGGCGGAACCTACGGACATCTGCGCACCGCAGCCTCCGAGCTCACCGCCGCCGGAACGCCCGTGGCCTTCGCCCATTTCAACTATATCAACCCGCTGCCGGCCAACACCGCCGAGGTGCTGCGCCGCTACAAGCGCGTAATCGTGGCCGAGCTGAACACCGGAATGTTCGCCGACTATCTGCAGTGCCGCTATCCTGATCTCGACATCAAACGTATCAACAAAATCCAGGGCCAGCCCTTCCTCGTCAGCGAGGTTGTGGACCGTGTCAACAAAATCATGGAGGAGAAATAACGATGGAAGAACTCAACATGACCCCCGCATATGCCCCCGGCGACTATAAGAATCCCCAGCCCGTGCGCTGGTGTCCGGGCTGTGGCGACCACGCCATACTCAACTCGCTCCACAAGGCCATGGCCGCCCTCGGAGTGGCTCCCCACAAGACGGCTGTGATATCCGGTATAGGTTGCAGCTCACGTCTGCCTTACTATATGGCCACCTATGGTTTCCATACCATCCACGGCCGTGCCGCGGCGATAGCTACCGGATTCAAGGTGGCAAGGCCCGATATGACCGTATGGCAGATATCCGGTGACGGTGACGGCCTGGCTATCGGCGGCAACCATTTCATCCATGCCGTGAGACGTAATGTGGATATCAACATCATACTGTTCAACAACAAGATCTACGGTCTGACCAAGGGCCAGTACTCGCCCACGAGCGACCGCGGATTTGTGTCGAAATCATCGCCCTACGGCACTACCGAGGATCCGTTTATCCCGGCTGAGCTTGTGTTCGGCGCCCGTGGCAATTTCTTCGCCCGTTCGATAGACGTGGAGCTGAAGACGTCGGAGGAGGTGCTCACCGCCGCCGCACGCCACAAGGGTACATCTGTGGTGGAGGTGCTTCAGAACTGTGTGATATTCAACAACGGTATCCATAACCCCATCACCGAGAAGGAGCACCGCGCCGAGCGCACCATTCATCTGGTGCACGGCGAGAAGATGCTCTTCGGCAAGGAGAAGGAGATGGGCCTGGTGCGCGACGGCTTCCTGCTCAAAGCTGTGAAAGTAGGCGAGGATGGCTATACGATGGATGATGTGCTGGTGCATGACGCCCACACATCCTCCAACTTCCTGCATCAGCAGCTGGCCATGATGGATGGCAAGAGTCTGCCGCTGGCCCTCGGAGTGATCCGTGATGTGGAGTCGCCTGTCTATAATGAGGAGATCGAGGCCCAGATAGCCGATGTACGCGCCCGCAAGAACTTCGGTTCGCTGCGCGAGATGGCTATGGCCGGCGAGACATGGACGGTGGAGTGATCCGGTGTCCACTATCCACCAAGACATCATAGCATAGAAAAACCAAACGAGGAGTTGATATCACATCGACTCCTCGCTTAGATAATAAACCAATCATTATCACATTTCTTGCAATGGAAAAAGTAATTTTGCTATGTACTTATTAAACGCCCGCGGCGGGAAATGGTTCATGGGATCGTGTAAAAAAAATTACTTTTTCATAAAAGTTTTGGTAAACTGCTGAATTATAGCTATCTTAGCATTGGTAAAAAATGATGTCGCGAGTTTGTTGACATCAATTAACGCAGGTGGGTAAATATATTGCCCGTCAAAGGCGTTAAATTTGCAGTATAAACAGAAAAACAGATACAGAATATGGCAAAGAAAGAAACCGCCCCCAAGGGCGCGAAAGAGAAGGGAGCTGTCGACGCACAGTCGGCCAAGCTCGCCGCACTCGCCCAGGCCATGGGTAACATAGAGAAGAGCTATGGCCGCGGAGCGGTGATGAAGCTCGGCGACGAGCAGGTGGAGAATGTGGATGTGATCCCTTCGGGCTCCATCGGTCTTAACTATGCGCTTGGCGTGGGCGGCTATCCGCGCGGACGTATCATCGAGATCTACGGTCCGGAGTCATCGGGTAAGACCACTCTGGCCATCCATGCCATAGCCGAGGCCCAGAAGGCCGGAGGCATCGCGGCAATCATCGATGCAGAGCATGCCTTTGACCGTTTCTATGCCGAGAAGCTCGGTGTGGATGTGAACAATCTTCTCATCTCCCAGCCGGACAACGGTGAGCAGGCTCTTGAGATAGCTGACCAGCTGATCCGCTCGTCGGCCATCGATATCCTTGTCGTTGACTCGGTGGCCGCGCTCACTCCCAAGAGCGAGATAGATGGCGATATGGGCGACAAGAATGTGGGCGTGCAGGCTCGACTGATGTCGCAGGCCATGCGCAAGCTCACCGGTACGATATCGCGTACCAATACGACCTGTATATTCATCAATCAGCTGCGTGAGAAGATCGGTGTGATGTTCGGCCCGTCTGAGACCACAACGGGCGGTAACGCGCTCAAATTCTACGCTTCGGTGCGTATAGACATACGTCCTTCCACATCCATTAAGGATGGTGAGGATGTGCTCGGAAAGCTCACGAAGGTGAAGGTGGTGAAGAATAAGGTGGCTCCTCCTTTCAAGCGTGCCGAGTTTGACATCATGTTCGGCGAGGGTATATCGCGCAGCGGCGAGATCGTGGATCTTGGTGTGGAGAACGGTATAATCCAGAAGAGCGGATCGTGGTTCTCCTACAACGGCATGAAGCTCGCCCAGGGCCGCGACGCAGCCAAGCGCATGATTCAGGACAATCCCGAACTGGCCGAGGAGCTCGAGGCAAAGATCATGGAGGCACTCCATGCCAAGGGTGGCACACAGGCGGCGGCTCCCGCTGAGAAGAAGGCTGCCGAGAAGAAACCTGCGAAGAGCGCCAAGACCGAGCCGGATTCGATAGCGGACGATATCAAGGATATCCCCGACGATCTGATGGACGGTTCGCTCCCGCTGCCTGATGACTTCTCCATAGAGGAGGATATCTGATCACTCTCCGGGTAAAGGAAACAACTCTCCGGTAAAGGGAAACAAAAGGAACAGAAAAGAGACAGAAGAAACATACAGGATTTAAATATCAACAGACTGATATTTCTTTGTATGTTTCTTCTGTCTCTTTTCTGTTCCTTTTGTTTCTCCTTATAGATTTTGCTTTAGTGGCTTATCTTGTCGAGGAGGGTGTGGAATTTGCGGGCGATCTCCTCGTTGCAGAGATTGCCTATGGAGCCTTGGTGGGTGTGGTGCACCTCACGGTTGGGGCGGTAGGTGCCGTCCTGCACCTCGAGGCCTACCTTCTTGTAGGCTTCGCGGAAGGGCATGCCCGAGAGCACGAGACGGTTCACTTCCTCGACGGTGAAGAGATAGTCGTAGCGTGTATCGTTGATGATATCGGTGCGGACTTTCATCTGCGGGAGCATGAATGTGGCCATGTCGAGACAGTCGATCATCTCCTGCGTGGCGGGGAAGATGATGTCCTTGAGCAGCTGAAGGTCGCGGTTGTAGCCGAGCGGGAGGTTGGCGGTGAGGAGGGCTATCTCGTTCTGCACGCTCTGGAGTCTGTTGCACTTGCCGCGCATTATCTCGAAGACATCGGGGTTTTTCTTGTGCGGCATGATGGAGGATCCGGTGGTGAGTTCGTCGGGGAATGATACGAATCCGAAGTTCTGGCACATCCACATGCACACATCCATGGCCAGACGGGAGAGTGTTGAGGCTATGGCTCCGATGGCCATGGCTGCCGCACGCTCGGTCTTGCCGCGCGACATCTGTGCGGCCACGACGTTGTAGTGCATGGTAGAGAATCCGAGCAGGCGTGTTGTCATGGCGCGGTCGAGGGGGAATGATGATCCGTAGCCGGCGGCCGAGCCGAGGGGGTTCTGGTTGGCTATGTTGTAGGCTGCGAGCAGGAGTTGCATGTCGTCGGCGAGAGACTCGGCATATGCACCGAACCACAGGCCGAAGGATGAGGGCATGGCTACCTGCAGGTGGGTGTAGCCCGGCATGAGGATGTCGCGGTGGGTGTCGCTGAGGGATATGAGGGTGTCGAAGAGCCGTCCGGTGGCGGCGGCTATGTCGCGGAGGCGGTCGCGCATGAAGAGTTTGAGGTCAACGAGCACCTGGTCGTTGCGCGAGCGGCCGGAATGGATCTTCTTGCCCACATCACCCAGGCGGGCGGTGAGCATGAACTCCACCTGCGAGTGCACATCCTCGATACCTTCGTCGATGGTGAATTCGCCTCGCTCTATCACTGTGGCGATCTCCCCGAGGCCTTCGAGAAGCACCTTTAGCTCGTCGGCCGAGAGCAGACCGATGCTCTCGAGCATGCGTATGTGGGCCATGGAGCCCTCCACGTCGTAGCGGGCCAGCTGGAGGTCGAGCTCGCGGTCACGGCCTACGGTGAACTGTTCTATCATCTTGTCGGGCTCGAAGCCCTTGCTCCATAATTTCATAGTGAGAGTGTAGTAAGAAGATTGGTGTAGGACTCCACAGCGTTGTCAATCTCGCTGAGGAGTATGTATTCGTCGGCGGCGTGTGAGCGGGATGACTCACCGGGGCCGATCTTGAGTGAGGGGAAGTCATACATGAGCGACATGTCGCTCGTGGTGGGGGATACGAATGGAGTGCCTCCGAGCCTTACGGCGCCTTGCACCAGAGGATGGGCCGTGGGGATGACCGATGCGCGCACGCGTGTGGAGCGTGGTGTGAGTGTGGTGTGGGGCGATACGAGAGCCTGAAGCATAGAGGCTGTCTGTTCGTTGGTGTAGGCGTCGGTGGTGCGGATGTCGGCCACCCAGCGGCACTCGTCGGGGATGGCGTTGTGGGCATGGCCGGCGTTGATCTGTGTGACGTTCACCCCTATGGGGCCAAGTGTGGCCGAGACTATGGGCGGGGAGAATGAGCGCAGACGGTCGATGTCGGTCATGGCGCGGTATATGGCGTTGATCCCCTCGCCGCGGGCAGCATGTCCGGCCACTCCGCGGGTCACGGCGTCGAGCACGAGGAGCCCTCGCTCGGCCACGGCGGGCTGCATGCCTGTGGGTTCGCCCACAATGGCGGCGTTGATGGCTATGCCTTCGCCGGCGAGCATGGGGAGGAAGGCGCGCATGCCGTTCTCTCCACCCACTTCTTCCTCGGCGGTGAGGGCGAGGAGGAGGTTGAACGGCAGCTGACGGTCATGCAGATCCAGGAAGACACGTGCGAGCGACACCACGGAGGCCCCGGCATCGTTGCTGCCCAATCCGTATAGACATCCGTCGGGCGTAATGACCGGATCGAAGGGATCGCGGGTGTAGCTTGCGGCTGGGCGCACGGTGTCGTGGTGGGAGTTGAGCATCAATGTGGGCCGCGAGGGATCGTAGCCCGGGGCAAGGACCCAGATATTGTTGCGGAAGCGTCGCGGTGACGCACCGTGGGCTGCAAGCCAGTCATATAGCAACGCGGCTGTGGCCTCCTCCCCGCGCGAGAACGAGGGGGTGGCTATCAGATCGCGCAGTAGGGAGATATGTGAGGGGAGCTGTGTGTTCAATTCCGTAGGGTTGTGCCTGTGGGGTTGTTGAGGTTGGCGGCATGCTTTATCACCACGCTCTCCACGCCGGCGCTGATGGCGCGGAAGGCATTGTCGAGCTTGGGGATCATCCCCTTGCTGACGGTGCCGTCGGCGCGAAGGCCGGCATAGGTAGCGGGTGTGATGAGGGGTATCAGCGAGTCGGGTCGGTCAATGTCGGCCATGACTCCGGGTTGTTCGAAGCAGTACACGAGATCGACGGGTGCGATTGATGCTGACGCTATGGCCACTGATGAGGCCACGGTGTCGGCATTGCAGTTGAGGAGGGTGCCGTGACCGTCGTGGGTAATGGCGCAGAACACCGGGGTGAAACCGCCGTCGAGCAGACGGCTGATGAGCGATGCGCTCACGCCGGATGGATCGATGTCGCCCACGTAGCCATAGTCCACGGGGTGGGGGGAACGGCGAGTGGCGCGAATGGCATCGCCGTCGGACCCGCTGAGGCCAATGGCGTTGCAACCGGCCGCCTGGAGCATGGAGACAATGCGTTTGTTGATGAGTCCGGCGTAGACCATGGTGACAACGTCGAGAGTCTCACGTGTGGTGACGCGGCGTCCCTCGAGCATCACGGTGGGGATGTCGAGGCGGGCGCTGAGGCGAGTGGCCTCCTTGCCGCCGCCGTGCACGAGTATCTTCCTGCCGGGCATGGCGGCAAAATCACTGACGAATGAGGCAAGGGCCTCGGGAGAGTCGACGATGTTGCCGCCGATCTTTACAACCGTGATCCTGTCCATATGCGTGTCAGAGTGATTCGAGCATGCGTTTGAGCACAACCTGTGCCGAGATCTCGCGGTTGGCGGCCTCGGGGATCACGATGGAGCGCGGCGACTCGATGACGTCGTCGGTGACGATCATGTTGCGGCGCACGGGGAGGCAGTGCATGAAGCGGGCGTTGTTGGTGAGTGCCATCTTTTCGGCATCGACAGTCCATGCGCGGTCGGTGGATAGGACTTTGCCGTAGTTGGGGTCGGCATAAGCGCTCCAGTTCTTGGCGTAGACGAAGTCGGCGCCCTCAAGAGCCTTGCGCTGGTCGTATTCAATCCGTGCGTGTCCGGTGAAGCGGGGGTCGAGTTCGTAGCCTTCGGGGTGGGTAATGACGAAGTCGTAGTCGGTGGCGTTCATCCACTCGGCGAATGAGTTGGGGACGGCCTGGGGAAGAGCCTTGGGGTGGGGTGCCCATGTCATGACCACTTTGGGGCGGGGTGTCTCCTTGAACTCCTCGATGGTGATGAGGTCGGCAAAGCTCTGGAGGGGGTGGCGTGTGGCCGCCTCCATGGAGAAGACGGGGCGTCCGGAGTACTTGATGAACTGCGATATGACGCGCTCCTCATAGTCGTCGGCCTTGTCGGTGAGTCCGGCAAATGAGCGCACGCCGATGATGTCGCAGTAGGATCCCATGACGGGTATGGCCTCGAGGAGATGTTCGGCCTTGTCGCCGTCCATCACCACACCGCGCTCGGTCTCGAGTTTCCATGCACCCTGGTTCACATCGAGCACCATGACGTTCATGCCGAGGTTCATGGCGGCCTTCTGTGTGCTGAGGCGTGTGCGCAGCGAGGAGTTGAAGAATATCATCATCAGCGTCCTGTTGCGTCCGAGAGATGTGTGTGCGAAGCGGTCGGCTTTTATCTGGAGAGCCTCCTTGACGGCGAGGTCGAGGGGGCCTATGTCGGTAACGTCGGTGAATTTTTTCATGAGAGGAATTTTTCAAAGGTGTTGAGGAAATCATCGGCCTGGGCGCGTGTCAGCGAAAGGGCCGGGAGGAGACGGACGGTGTGCTCGCCGGCGCCGCCGGTGAACACTTTGCCTTCGAACAGGAGGCGGCGGCGCAGTACCGGGGCCGATCCCTTGATCTCGATGCCTATCATCAGACCGCGACCGCGCACGTCGGTGATCTCGTCGTGGCGTGAGGCCATGTCGCGCAGGCGGTCCATGAGATACTGGCCTACCTCGGCGGCGTTCTCCACAAGATGTCCGGACTGCATGACGTCGAGCACGGCTATGGCAGCTGCGCATGCCAGATGGTTGCCACCGAAGGTGGTGCCGAGCATACCCTTGACAGCCTCTATGCGTGGCGATATGAGCACGGCTCCCATGGGGAATCCGTTGGCTATGCCCTTGGCGCAGGTGATGATGTCGGGGCGCACTCCGGCATGCTGGTGTGCGAAGAAATTGCCGGTGCGGCCGTAGCCGCTCTGTATCTCATCGAGTATGAGGAGAGTGCCGGTGGTGTCACAGAGAGTGCGCAGGCGGCGCAGGAAGTCATCCTCCACCATGCGTATGCCGGCTACTCCCTGTATGCCTTCGATGATCACCGCGGCAAACTCACGTGTGGAGAGTTTCTCCTTGACGGCTTCGATGTCGCCCAGAGGGACGAACTCCACATGGTCGGTGGTGTTGAAGGGTGACTGTATGCGGGGATTGTCGGTGGCGGCCACAGCTCCGGATGTGCGTCCGTGGAATGCGCGGTCCATGGCGAGGATCTTGGTGCGTCCGGTGGCGAAGGATGCCAGTTTCATGGCGTTCTCGTTGGCTTCGGCTCCGGAGTTGCAGAGGAAGAGCGAGTAGGATTCGTAGCCGCTGAGGCGTCCGAGCCGGTCGGCCATCTTCTGCTGCAGGGAGTTCTTGACCGAGTTGGAGTAGAAACCCAGTGCTGCAGCCTGACGGCTGATGGCCTCGACGTAGCGGGGATGGGCGTGGCCTATGGATATGACCGCGTGGCCGCCGTAGAGGTCGAGATAGCGGGTGCCGTCGGCGGTGAAGACGTATGAGCCTTCACCCCTCACGGGCTCGATGTCGTAGAGGGAGTATACGTCAAAAATAGTCATATGTCGATGAGTGTCAGAATGCTGAGGGTTTGAGATTGAGTCCGGTCTTCTCGGGGAGTCCGAACATGATGTTCATGTTCTGCACGGCCTGTCCTGAGGCTCCTTTGAGCAGATTGTCGATGGCGCTGAGCACAAGGAGCTTTGAGCCGTGTTTCTCGAGCGAGATGACACACTTGTTGGTGTTGACCACCTGCTTGAGATCCACCGGACGGGATGAAACATGGGTGAATGCCGCCGTGGCGTAGTAGTCGCGGTAGAGGGCGGTGGCTTCGTCGGCTGAGAGAGGGGTGTCGATCCATGCGGCGATGAATATGCCTCGGGGGAAGTCGCCGCGCACGGGCACGAAGTTGATCACCGGGGCCTCTGCTCCGCTCACCTGTGCGAGTGTCATGCCTATCTCCTTGAGGTGCTGATGGGTGAATGCCTTGTAGACGGATATGTTGTTGTCGCGCCAGGAGAAGTGGGTGGTGGCGGCCGGTTTCACGCCGGCTCCAGTGGATCCGGTGATGCCCGTGAGGTTGACCTCGGTATGTGCGTCAAGATTGCCTGATGCCGCGAGGGGGAGGAGTGCGAGCTGTATGGCTGTGGCGAAGCATCCGGGATTGGCCACGCTCATGGCTCCGGCTATGGATTCGCGCTTGGCCTCGGGGAGACCGTAGACGTATCCGTTGCTCTCGTCGCGGAAGTCCTGGGCGAGGTCGATGACTCGGAGCCCTTCGGGGCGGGCGTTCTCCTGCCAGAATTTTTCGGAGAATCCGTGGCCCTGACAGAGGAACAGCACATCGATGGCCGAGAGATCGAACGTCTCGGCGAAGCACAGGTCGGTCTCGCCGATGAGTCCGCCGTGGATGTCGGTGACGGGCGCTCCGGCGTTGGAGGTGGAGTGGATCCACTCCACCGTCACTTCGGGATGATTGATGAGGAGGCGGAGCAGTTCACCGGCGGTGTAGCCCGCGCCTCCTATTATACCGGCCTTTATCATTTCTTACCGTTGCGTTTCTGGACGTTGTGGTATATCTTCATCTGGTTGCCGAGGATCTTGGTGAAGCCCTTGACGTCGTCGGCGGTCCATGCCTTGTTGACCTCGCCATATTCGCCGAAGTCGGTCTTCATGAGGTCGAACGGAGAATCGACGCCCACGAGCGTGAAGGAGTGGGGACGGAGCGTGACGGTGACAGTGCCCGTTACATTCTGCTGCGATGAGAGCAGGAATGCCTCCATGTCGCGCATCACCGGCTCGAGATACTGCGACTCGTGGAGGAACATGCCGTACCACGTGCCTATCTGGTCCTTCCAGTACTGCTGCCACTTGGTGAGCGTGTGTTTCTCGAGCATCTTGTGGGCGGCGATGATGAGCACTGGGCCGGCGGCTTCGAAGCCCACACGCCCCTTTATGCCGATGATTGTGTCGCCGATGTGCATGTCGCGGCCTATGCCGTAGCGTGCGCCGAGGCGCTCCACCTCGCGTATGGCATCGATGCGGTCGGGGATGGCCACGCCGTTGACGGCTACGACCTCACCCTTGTCGAAGGTGATGGAGATGGTCTCCTCGCCGTGCTCGGTGATCTGGCTGGGGTAGGCGCTCTCGGGGAGGGTCTGCTCCGAGCGGAGAGTCTCCTTGCCGCCGATGCTGGTGCCCCAGAGGCCCTTGTTGATGGAATATTCCATCTTTTTGAAGTCGGCCTCGAAGCCATGTTTCTTCAGATAGTCTATCTCATACTCGCGGGTGAGGGTCATGTCCCTGGTGGGGGTGATGATCTCGATCTCGGGAGCGAGGATCTGGAATGTGAGGTCGAAGCGCACCTGGTCGTTGCCTGCGCCTGTCGAGCCGTGGGCCACGGCGTCGGCGCCGATCTTCTTGGCGTATTCGATTATAGCGATGGCCTGGAAAATGCGCTCGGAGGATACTGAGATGGGGTATGTGCCGTTGCGGAGCACATTTCCGGCTATCATGTAGCGTATGCTCTTGTCGTAGTAGTCGGCGGTGATGTCGAGCGAGGCATGGCTTGCCGCGCCGAGAGCGAGAGCTCGTTCCTCTATGCGTGAGAGGTCTTCGGGAGTGAACCCGCCGGTGTTGGCCAGGGCAGTGTGCACCTCGTAGCCGAGGTCTTCGGAAAGATACTTGGCGGCGAACGATGTGTCGAGACCGCCGCTGAATGCGAGGACTACTTTCTTTTTCATCTTTGTGTATATATGGGGTAAGGAGAGTGGTTATTTCTTAAGTCGGAGGAGTTTGGATATCTTGTTGCCGAGCCACATGAGGTAGGGACGGCTCTTCGAGGGCCTTTCAAGGCGTGCCTTGGGGTCGTAGAGCATACCGGTGCATAGACACATGCGGCGGTTGTTGCGCTGCAGGATGTCGAAGTTGACACACCCCTTGCATCCGGCCCAGAACTCCTCGTCGTCTGTCAGCTCCGAGAATGTGACCGGCTTGTAGCCGAGCTGTGAGTTGAGCTTCATGACGGGGAGGGAGGTGGTGATGGAGAAAATCTTTGCGAACGGAAATCTTAGGCGTGCGAGCTCGAAAGTCTTGGCCTTGATGCGGGCAGCGAGGCCCAATCGTCGGAACTCGGGGTCGACTATAAGGCCGGAAGTGGCCACATAATCACCGTGCTCCCAGCTCTCTATGTAGCTGAAGCCAATCAGACGGTCGTCACACAGCGCGACCACGGCTTTCCCACCCGATATCTTCTTGGCGATGTATTCGGGGGATCGGCGTGCTATACCTGTGCCGCGCTGGAGGGCCGATTCATAGATGAGGTTGACGATTTGCTCGGCATACTTGACATGCTCGTCGGTAGCAAACATCACCTTGATCTGATCATTGTTCATCTGTCTGAATCAGGAAATACTATATAAAAATTGATATGAAACACAAAATTAGTAAAAATTCTGTCATATAGACACGAATTTAAGATATTTTGTGGAAAATTGCTTTTTTATGAAGTGTTTTTCAGAATCTCACCACAAGCTCCGCGCAGATCTTGTTGTCATCGTCGAGCGATGCGGGTGTGTGGCCGTGGCGGTAGAAGTACTGCTCGAAGCTGAGGCGGACATCGCAGTGCACGGGGCCGCTGAGGTAGCTTATGGTGGCACCTGCAGTGATGCGGTTGCGTCCGGGATGGTCGGTGAGGAGGTTTCCGTCGGTGTCGCGCACACCGGAGCTATGGTCGGTCATGCCATCCACACGGGCCTGGACGGAGGCTTGGTTGAATATTCCGGCCTTGACGGGGAAGCGGTAGTCGGCCCAGAGGTTGTAGCCGTTGGCAGCCTTGTGGCGGTGGCGGGTGTAGTGCTTGTTGATGTACTCGCCCTCTACGGTCCATCGGTCACGGGTCCATGTGATGCTCGCGCCGAGCGAGTTGATGCGTATGGCATCGGGTACTATGGTCTGTGCGCCGGCAGCTATCCTCACATAGCCAAGAGTCCATTGTGCCTTTCCGGCATAGGCCAGAGTGGAGCACCAGCGGGAGTGGTCGGCGATGGAGGTGGGGTTGAATGCACCGGCCTCGAGGATGAGGCGGGGGAGGGGTGTGACTGTGATCTTGGCGCCGACGCCGCGCACGTTGTTCATCTCCGATCCGACGAACGACAGATTGGAGAACACGTAGTTGGCCGGGGCCTTGAAGCAGTCTGTACCGAAGGGCAGACGGAACTGTCCGGCCTGTAGGGCCAGTGATCGGGAGAAGTGGAGGCGTCCCCATGCGTCGAGGATCTTCATCTTACCCCTGTCGCAGAGATCGGTCTGGAGGAAGTAGTCCACAGGGCGTGCTATCTGCCCGTCGATGGTGAGGCGGGCATTTCGCAGCTGGAATCGGTTTTCGGACGATACGGTCGATCTCTCGTAGCGTGCGCGCAGTGCTCCGTGGATGTGGGGGGTTAGATCCACTTTTTCCCCCTCTGCTTTCATCTGCAGTGCTGCCAGAATTATCAGCAGCATGATTGAAATACGTCTCATTTACTATGTACCTTTTTTGGAAACCTTGGATATACAGAGTGAAAGAGAGAGGCTGAGGGGGAGAGGAGGAGAGGAGGAGGAGAGGTCAGACGGCGAGTGAGATGTTTTTTTCGGCGGCTATGCGTCGCATGTTGAGGATGGCGTAGCGCATGCGTCCGAGAGCGGTGTTGATGCTCACGTCGGTGGCGTCGGCTATCTCCTTGAACGACATGTTGCGGTAGAAGCGCATCACGAGCACTTCGCGCTGGGGGTCGGGGAGCGACATGACGATGCGTCGCAGATCCTCGTCGATCTGCAGTGATACGATCTCGTCCTCGATGTTGCCGTCGCAGAGGTCGCGTCGGTTCAGCAGATCGGTGGCGGGGTCGCCGTCGGTGGAGATGGTATTCTCCATGCGTTCCTGCCTGAAGTAGTCGATGATGAGGTTGTGGGCTATGCGTGTGAGCCATGCCGAGAATTTGCCTTTCTCGGTGTAGCGGTTCTGCTTGATGGTCACGATGGCTTTGACGAATGTCTCCTGGAAGATGTCGTCGGCGATGTCCTTGTTTTTTACAATGTGGAGTATGTAATTGAACACTTTCTGCTTGTGGCGGTCAAGCAGGATGTCAAAGGCGTCGTTGTTGTCGTTGGCATAAGCGGCGACCAGTTCGCGGTCGGTGAGCTTAGTCAGTTGCTGCATTGTCTTCTCGTTTGATTGGTTGGAGTAGCAATCTTTCAATAGGCGGTGGATGTATTAGTTAGAGTTAATGATTCTTAAATTAAGATAGGTCTGTGCAATATTGATGTGTTTTCGGTATGCAAAGTTATCAATAAAATACAGCAAAAACAATATGATTGACAAAATTTAACCTCTATTATGCAATAAATAACTATGGTTGATTGTTATTCGTGCCGCAACTTTATGAGAGGCGTGATTGTTGTAAGTATATCACCAAATGATTTTTTCACGCCATGGCTCAGGAAATGTATATAATATCCGGCTGCAACGGCGCCGGCAAGACAACGGCCTCGTTTACGGTGCTTCCCGAGATGCTGCATTGCGGGGAGTTTGTCAACGCCGACGAGATCGCCGCCGGTCTCTCTCCTTTCAATCCGGCCGAAATGGCAATGGATGCGGGACGAATCATGCTCAAGCGTATCGGCGATCTGCTGTCGATGCACAAGACGTTTGCCATCGAGACCACACTCGCCACCCGTTCCTACACCCGACTGATCGACAAGGCCCACTCGTTGGGCTATATAGTGCACCTGCTCTATATCTGGCTTGCGTCTCCTCTGCAGGCCATAGAGAGGGTGGCTCACCGTGTGGATGAGGGTGGCCACAATATACCGCGCGATGTCATAGTGCGCCGCTATTACCGCGGCCTTGACAATCTGAAGCGTCTGTTCATGCCGAAGGTGGACTCGTGGATGCTCGTGGACAATTCCATGGGGCGCCAGGAGCTCGTGGCCACCAACATGGGCATCATTGACAAGGAAAAATATGACCGTATTATCCATGAGGATGACTGAAAGAGAATATGAATCATATTTCGAGAGGGTCAGGCGCGGGCTTGACCGCTCGGTCGAAAAAATACTCCGGCAGAAGGCTCTCCTGGACCGGGAGGTTGTATATGCGCGTCCTGACGGCACACCATTCACGATGCCGGCCTCCGAGGCGCTCAATGTATACCTCGCCGGTAAAGGGGAGCGTTTAAAACGCTGATGCTCCTTCCCGATCCGCAGATAAGACAGAAAGATACAGAAGGACAAATAAGGGACAAAAGGGACAGAAAAATTAATTATTCGCGATGACTGATAATTAAAAAATCTGTCCCTTTTGTCCCTTATTTGTCCTTCTGTATCCTTCTGTCTATATGACCGGTGGATTTATTTGTGGTCCATGGTGGCGGCGTCGAGGGTGGCTATGGCCACGAGGTTGACGATGTCGCGTACCTCGGCGTCGACGTTGATGAAGTGGACGGGTTTCTTCAGACCCATCTGGATCGGGCCTATGCTCTCGCCCACGCCCATCTCGAGCATGAGACGGTAGGCGGCGTTGGCGGCAGAGAGGTTGGGGAAGACGAGGGTGTTGACCTCCTTGCCGTTGAGACGGTTGAAGGGGAATGTCTTGTCTCTGACGGGACCGTTGAGGGCGTAGTTGATCTGCATCTCGCCGTCGATGGGGAGATCGGGGCAGAGGGTGTGCATCTTCTCGACCACGTTGTGGACCTTGCTGCACTCTGTCTCGCTGTTGGAGCCGAAGTTGGAGTAGCTTACCATGGCCATGACGGGATCGTGGGCAAAGAACTTGACGGCGTCGGCGGCCAGACGTGTCACGTCGAGGAGCGCATCCTCGTCCATGGCACCGTTCACAAGCGTGTCGGCCAGGAAGTATGTGCCCTTCGTGGTCTCCATGACGTGCATTGCGGCGAAGTGCTTGTAGCCGTCGCGCACTCCGATCACTTCCTTGGCTATCTGTCCTGTGCGTGTCCCGGCGGCGCGTGTTCCGGCTATGAAGGCGTCGGCATCGCCGTTCTCCACCATCATCATGCCGAAGTAGTCGCGGTCAAACATCTTCTCGAGAGCGCTATCGAAGTTCTCGCCTTGACGCTGGCGCTTGTCAGAGAGGAGGCGTGCGTACTTCTCGCGGCGGGGAGCCTCGCGGTCGTGGCGCAGGTTGACGATCTCTATGCCCGAGAGGTCGACGCCCAGACGGGCGGCGCGCTTGGCGAGCATCTCCTCGTTGCCGAGCAGGATGGGTATGCAGAGTCCGTCGGCGGCTGCGATGGCTGCGGCACGGAGCATGTTGTCGGTGTTGGCCTCGGCGAATACCACTCGCTTGGGGTTGACTCGGGCGGCGTCGTGGATCTGGCGTGTGAACTTGCGGTCGTTGCCTTTGAGGCGGAGGAGCTTCTCGGCATAGGCGTCCCAGTCGGTGATTGGGCGACGGGCCACACCGCTGTCCATTGCTCCGCGGGCCACGGCGGGCGACACGGCTGTGAGAAGACGGGGATCAAAGGGTGTGGGTATGATGTACTCGCGTCCGAACTTGAGGTTGGCCTTGCCGTAGGCGGCGTTGACCACGGGGGGCACGGGGAGCTTGGCTATCTCGGCGATGGCGCGGACGGCGTAGATCTTCATTGTCTCGTTGATCTCGGAGGCACCGCAGTCGAGCGCGCCACGGAATATGTAGGGGAATCCGAGCACGTTGTTGATCTGGTTGGGATAGTCGGAGCGGCCGGTGGCCATGATGAGGTCGGGGCGTGCTGAGGTGGCTACCTCGTAGGCTATCTCGGGATCGGGGTTGGCAAGCGCGAACACGATGGGGCGCGGAGCCATCGACTTGATCATCTCGGCGGTGACTACATCCTTGACGGAGAGTCCGAGGAAGACGTCGGCATCAACCATCGCTTCTGCAAGGGTGGTGATGGGACGCGATGTGGCGAAGAATCTCTTCTGCTCGTTGAGGTCCTGACGGGATTCGGTGATGACGCCCTTGGAGTCGCACATCACCACATTCTCTTTCTTGACACCGAGGGCAATGTAGAGCTTGGTGCAGGAGACGGCAGCGGCGCCGGCTCCGTTGACCACGAGCCGGACATCCTCGATGCGCTTGCCCTGTATCTCGAGTGCGTTGAGCAGACCGGCTGCCGAGATGATGGCAGTGCCGTGCTGGTCGTCGTGCATCACGGGGATGGATAGTTCCTGCTTGAGGCGGGTCTCGATCTCGAAGCACTCGGGGGCCTTTATGTCCTCCAGGTTAATGCCGCCGAATGTGGGGGCGAGAGCCTTCACGATCTGGATGAATTTCTCGGGATCCTTCTCATCGACCTCGATGTCGTAGCAGTCGAGGCCGGCGAAAATCTTGAAGAGGAGAGCTTTGCCCTCCATCACGGGCTTTCCGGCCAGAGCGCCGATGTTGCCGAGGCCCAGCACGGCGGTGCCGTTGGAGATGACGGCCACGAGGTTGCCCTTGTCGGTGTAGTCATATACCTTGTCGGCATCATCCTTAATCTCGAGGCAGGGGTATGCCACGCCGGGTGAGTAGGCCAGCGCGAGGTCAGCCTGTGTGGCGTAGGGTTTGGTGGGGATAACTTCTATCTTACCGGGGCGCGGATACTGATGGTAGTTCAGCGCCATTTCTTTGGTTACTTTTGCCATATCTATTGTTACGGATGAAGATTTTTGCAAAAATACGAAAAATCGGGGTAAGGTGTGATAAAATGACAGCAAATTTCACAATTCAGCGGCCATTTGCCCCAAAATTTTAGCATTTTCTTGCACATAATCCCTATTATGATTAAATTTGCGAGTCATTCATACCTGCGACATCACATATTTAATATAGGACATCAATAATGAAAAAAAATTTACTCTCGCTCGCAGCCGCGGCCTTCATGGCTCTCGGCGTGCAGGCAGCGCCCATGCATCTTGTGCCTGCCGACAACGGGAAATTCTCCTCGGTCAATGCCGCTGATCTCGATCTGCAGCCCGTAGCCAAGGCTCCGGCCAAGGCCGCCGAAGGTGAAAGCTCCATGTACTTCTCGCCCGCCGGTGATCCTTACAGCGCTCTCGGATTCAACGGCCAGAAGTCGCGCCAGAAGCAGGCATATGCCGTAGAGTTCACTCCGGAGAATGCCAGACTCTTTGCCGGCAACACCATGACCGGTGTGACTGTCTACACCGGTGTGCGTAACAACTATCAGAAGAACTATATCCGCAAGGGCACCATCTTCCTGACATATGATCTGGAGGAGACACCGTTCTACACCCAGGATATCACACTCCCCACCACAGCGTTCACCGCTGTCAATACCGAGCTTACCACCCCGCTGGACATTGAGGATGGAAAGCCTTTCTTCATCGGTTTCGAGTATGCGCTGTCCAATGCCAGCGACTACGCCATAGTGATAGACGCGCTTGAGCATGAAGGCGTAGAGGGTGGCTGGGTAGCCACTTACGATACCGCCAACAAGAAGTATGTGTGGGACAATTTGGCCGATATGTATGGTTTCTGCTGCATAGGTGCCACCATCACCGGTTCGAATCTCCCCACCAACGGAGCTTCGGTGTCGGGTATAGAGATCCCCGCCAAGGTGTACAGCAACACGAAGTTCAACTTCGATGTGTATGTGACCAACAAGGCTTCCAACGATATCAACTCCATCGAGCTCTCCTATACCATAGGCAATGATGCTCCTGTGGTGGAGACATACAACTTCCAGACCGCGCTTCCATATGACAAGATGGCCCAGATCGAGGTGGCCAATGCTGTCAGCTCCGTCGCCGGCCTGGAGATCCCCGTGTCAGTGGAGGTTACCAAGGTGAACGGCGTGGAAAATCTCGTCAAGAGCCCCGCTGCCGTGAGCACCAATGTGTTCGCCCCCGGCACTGGTTATCCTCAGGTGATGGTCATGGAGGAGGGCACCGGCACATGGTGTGGTTACTGCCCCCAGGGCATGTTCGTGATCGATGGCCTCAAGGAGTATGCCAAGAAGGGTACATTCATCCCCGTGGCTATCCATGGTAATGACGAGATGCAGAACAATTACTTCCTCACATGGCTCAACACATTCGGCAACGGTTTCCCCTGCGCGTATGTGAACCGCAAGTATGATGCCCAGATAGCCGCAGCCGGCAACTATGGACTTGCATTCTACAAGAGCATGTATGACGAGATCACAAGTTATCTCTCCATCGCTTCCGTCAAGGCCGAGTGCTCATACTCGAACGAGGCCAAGACCGAGGTGACTTTCAAGACTACCACAGAGTTCGCATTTGACTTCGACAACAGCAAGAACCGCTTCCGTCTCTGCTATATCCTCACTGAGGATGGCGTGGGCCCCTACAAGCAGAGCAATAACTATGCCGGCTCGAATGTAAGCCTCGGCGGTTGGGAGAAGAAGGGCTCATCGGTGGAGATGCTCTACGAGGATGTGGCCATCTATGTGGATCCCTATGCAGGTGTGACCGGCTCGATCCCCACCACTATCAAGAGTGGCGAGAAGTATGAGTATACCTACAAGATGACTATCCCCCGCGGCACATATGCCAACGCCAACAAGGTGAACTTCATAGTGTATGTGCTCGACTCACAGACCGGTGAGATCGTCAACGCGACCGTCAGCGATTCTGCCGACAAGGGTGACAACAGCGGTATAGCTGACGCGGTGGTGGACAGCAATGAGAATGCTCCCGTGGAGTACTTCAATCTTCAGGGCGTGCGCGTGGAGAATCCCGCCGCCGGCAATCTCTACATACGCCGTCAGGGCACCGAGGTGAAGAAGGTGATACTCTGATCTGCCTTATAATACCTCTTATCTACCTTATAATATAAGGAAACAGAAGAAACAGAAGAGGGACAAAAGAAACAGATATAAAAATTTCAATCTGTTTCTTTTGTCCCTCTTCTGTTTCTTCTGTTTCTCTTTTTGAGGATTGTCCTACGAGTGGATTGTCTTATTTGAAGAGGCGGGAGTATTTGTCAAGGAGGGGTTTGAAGCGGGGATCCTCGCGCATGGGTGAGCAGTTGACGTTGGCCTCGCAGGCGCGTGTCCAGTTGTGGTAATTGGCATAGCCTTTCTCGAGCGAGGTCTCCATGCAGCGGAATGCGCGGTCAAGGAGTCCGGCCTGCGAGTAGCAGCATGCTGCGAGATAGTTGACCTCACCGTCGTAGTCGTTGGCGGTGGCGAGCACTTTGTCCATCCATTTCACGGCATCGTCCTTGCGGTCGAGGACCAGAAGTGCGAATCCGCGCAGCGAGTGGACGTTGTCGAAGTCAAAGTCCATGTCGAGCACACGCTCGTAGCTCTTTGTGGCATTTGACTTCTGCTTGCGGTAGTCCTCGAGCACCCATCCGCGCAGTATGGCTATCATGGGATCTTCGGGGGCCTCCATGGCGCATTCGCTCAGTGCCACGGATGCATCGGCGGTCTGTCCGAGGGGTATCTGCGCGAGGGCTTTTGCCTTGAGGGCGTCGATGGATTCGGGAGCCTTCTCAAGTGCGCTTTCGGCAGCGGCGAGGGCGGCGTCGCAGTCGTTGACGGCACGTTTGATGTTGGACTTGATGACGTAGTAGGGGGCGTTGTCGTCGGTGGCGCTGATGGCGTAGTCGGCGTTGAGGAGGGCTATCTCATAGCGGCCGAGGAAGTAGTAGCATTCGGCCAGGGCGGCGTTGAGACCGGGATAGGAGTCGAGGTTCTCGTTGATGATCTTGTCGTAGTCGGCGATGGCAGCGAGATAGTTGCAGTGACCCTGTGCTATCATGGCGCGGATGAAGTAGAACATGCCGTTCTTCGGGGCCTTGGCAATGGCGTTGGTGAGTCCGGCTATGACCACTGGATAGTTGGTGCGGGAGAGGGTGACGAGCTCGCCGATGGCGCGGGGAGTGCTCTCGGTGTCGATGGAGATGGCTGTGATATAGTCGTCGACAGCGCCCTGGTCGCTACCCATAAGTGAGCGCACGGCGGCGCGGCGCAGATATATGTCGCCGGAGTTGGGGGTGTATGACACGGCCCGGTCGCAGAGCTCGTTGGCCACACCGAGATTGTTTTCTTTCACGGCCACGCGGGCGAGTCCGAGTGTGGCCTCCTGGCTGCGGGGGTTGAGACGCAGCATCTGGTTGAAGTCGGAGCGTGCGTCGCGGTATCGGCCGAGCTCGTAGAGTGCCGTGCCGCGCTGATACAGCAGGGCATAGCTCGAGGGATTGGTCTCGAGGAGGGCGTTGAGGTCGGTGAGAGCGTTGTCATACTTGTGCATCATCATGTAGATGCTCGAACGCATGTTGAGGGCCTGGAGCCGGGTGTCGGCTTCTTCGGCGGGGAGGAGACGCAGGGCGTTGTTGACATCGTCGAGCGCTCTTACGTAGTCGTTGCGGCGGTAGTATTCGCCGGCACGGCGGAAGAGGATCTCCGGATCGCGCGGATCCTCGTCGAGCAGGGCGTTGTAGGCGTTCATCATGATCTCCGAGTTGGCTTCTGCGGAGCTCTGGGCCATGGAGCCGGCAGCACAGCCGGTCAGCAGCATGGCGGTAAATATGTGGCGTAGTTTCATTGTCAGAACTGGTTGATGGTGGCGCGTATGGCCGCGAGGTGTTCGAGCAGCGCGGGAAGTTTGTGGAGCGGTAGCATGTTGGCACCGTCGCTCTTGGCCACGGAGGGGTCGGGGTGTGTCTCCATGAACAGACCGTCCACACCCACGGCCACTCCGGCGCGGGCTATGGTCTCGATGAGGTCGGGGCGTCCGCCTGTCACTCCCTTGGGCTGGTTGGGCTGCTGGAGCGAGTGGGTGACGTCGAGTATGACCGGGGCGCCGAATGCCTGCATCTCGGGGATGCCGCGGTAGTCCACCACCAGGTCGGTGTAGCCGAATGTGACACCGCGTTCGGTGAGGGCCACGTTGTCGTTGCCGGCGTCCTTGACCTTGTCGAGCGCGAAGTGCATTGCCTCGGGGGATAGGAATTGACCTTTCTTGATGTTCACGGCGCGTCCGGTGCGGGCTGCGGCTATGAGGAGGTCGGTCTGGCGGCAGAGGAATGCGGGAATCTGGAGCACGTCGACGAAGTCGGCGGCCATGCGTGCCTCCTCGTTGGTGTGGATGTCGGTGACGACTGGGATGCCGAATGTCTCCCTGACCTTGGAGAGTATGCGCAGGGCCTCGAGATCGCCTATGCCGGTGAAGGAGTCGATGCGCGAGCGGTTGGCCTTGCGGTATGATCCTTTGAATACATATGGTATACCGAGGCGGGATGTGGCCTCGAGACATGATTCGGCGATTTCCATGGCCATTTTCTCACCTTCGATGACGCAGGGGCCTGCGAGGAGGAAGAATTGGCTGCGCGACGCGTAGTCTTGAAACGTGAACATGATGTGGATGTTATAAGTAAGATGTTGTTATAAAGCAAGTGTCAGGGACGCGGGGATGGGTTGGCGGCGTCGAGTATGTGGCATGCCGAAAGGGCGTAGAGGGCCGCTGTCTCGGTGCGCAGGCGGTTGTCGCCGAGAGTCACGGCGGTGAAGCCTGAGCGGAGTGTGCGCTCTATCTCGGCCGGTGTGAAGTCGCCTTCGGGTCCGATGAGTATTAGTGTGTCGCGTCCGGGAGTGTAGGAGCGGGCCAGATCGGCACGCTCGCATTCGGGACCGCAGTAAGCCACGAAGCGCTGTGCCCCATCCATCATGGCGGTGACGTCGGCCAGCGGTGTCAGGGGCATGATCTCCGGGAGGGTGGCCTTGAGGGATTGTTTCATGGCCGAGACGGCTATCTTGGCGAGACGTTCCACCTTGATCTCGCGGCGCTCGGAGCGGTCGGTGAGCACGGGGATTATGGTGTTGACGCCCATTTCGGTCATTTTCTCGACGAGCCACTCCATGCGGTCCATGTGTTTGGTGGGCGCTACGGCCACGGCCAGACGCTGTGACCATGGCAATGGCTGTGGAGTGGATGAAATGATCTCTACGGCGGCGTGCTTGGGGTGGGCGTCGGCCAGACGGCATGTATATACCGTGCCGCGGCCGTCGATGACCTGAAGGGTGTCGCCGGTGTTCATGCGGAGCACCCTCACGGCGTGGCGCGAATCGCTCTCAGGGAGCTGTAGGGTGGAGATGATGTCGGGTGCGAAGAACTGTATCATTCCTTGATTTTATCGTCGACCATTCCTCCGGCCTGAGAGTCGGTCTCCTCGATGAGTCGGCGCGACTCGGCGGCGGTAGGGGTCTTTGTGTCCTTGAATATCAGCAGGAAGAGCACTGCCACGACGAGGGCGTAGGCAGCGAATATGAGCCATGCCTCGGTCCAACCCTCGCTCTGAGCCTCGGGTGTGGAGTGTGAGAACACGAGGTGGTTCACGAGTTCCTGGGCGGCCAGAGTGCCGACAGTGGCGCCGATGCCGTTGGTCATGATCATGAACAGACCCTGGGCGGAGGAGCGGATGTCCTTGGTGGTCTGCTGGTCCACATAGAGACCTCCGGAGACGTTGAAGAAGTCGAAGGCGATGCCGTAGACGATGCATGAGATGACGAGCAGCCACAGGCCGCCGCCGGTGTCGCCAAGGCCGAAAAAGGCGAAGCGGAACACCCATGCGAACATGGACATGAGCATGACGCCCTTGATACCGAAGCGCTTGAGGCAGAATGGTATGAGCAGTATGCAGAGGGTCTCGCTCATCTGCGAGAGCGAGATGAGGGCGTTGGCGTTGCGTGCGCCCCATGTGTCGGCATATTCTGCCAGGTCGGCGAACGAGGTGATGAAGATGTTGCCGTAACTGTTGGTGATCTGGAGCGATACGCCGAGCAGCATGCTGAACATGAAGAAGACGGCCATCTTCTTGTCCTTGAACAGGCGGAATGCCTTGAGGCCGAGGGCATCGCTGATGGATGAGCTCTGTGCGGCGTTGGTGGGACATGCCGGCATGGTGAGCGCGTAGGCGGCCAGGCAGAAGCTGAGCACGCCGGAGGTGACGAGCTGGTAGGGGTTGGTCTGGAATTGTGTGAAGTTCACAAACAGCATGGAGCAGATGAAACCCACTGTGCCGAACACGCGGATGGGGGGGAAGTGGGTGATGGTGTCGAGGTTGGCGCGGTTGAGAGCGTTGAAGGCCACGGAGTTGCTCAGACCTATGGTGGGCATGAAGAATGCCACCGAGCAGGTGTAGAGGGCGAAGAGCGGCCCGAACTCCACGGTGGATGCGGTGAGAGCGTATATTGCGGCTGCGATCATGAACGAACCGGCAAGTATGTGGCACAGACTGAGCATCTTCTGGGCCTGTATCCAGCGGTCGCTGACTATGCCCACAATGGCGGGCATGAATATTGATACGATGCCCTGGACGGCATAGAACATGCCGATGTGTGTGGCAAGGCCCACACGGCCAAGGAAATTGCCCAGCGAGATGAGATAGGCTCCCCACACGGCGAACTCAAGGAAGTTCATAGCCGCGAGCCTTACTTGGATAGGTTTGATTTTAGCCATGGTATCTGTAACGTTTGTGTTGTTAAACAGCCTCTTGTTTATTTATCGGGTGAGTCTTGTTGCCCTTTCTTGCGGCGCAGTATCTCGGAGACGCGTGCGGCTTCCTCGTATTCCTCTCTCTCGATGAGTCGTGCGAGGGTCTTCTCGAGTTCCTCCACGGCATAGTTCTCAAGCCGCGGTGTGTGGCTGTTGGCAGCGGGCTGAGGGTCGGCCGCGGTTTCTTCGGCGCCTTGTTCCTCCTCCTTGATCTCGAGCTCGAAGCCGGTCTCGGCAAGAATCTCGGGAGTGGTGTAGATGGGAGCGCCGCAGCGCATGGCGATGGCGATGGCGTCGGATGTCCGGGAGTCGATCTCGACGGTGCGCTCACCGTCGGACATTGTGATCTCCGAGTAGAAGATGCCGTCCTCGAAGCGGTAGATGAATACCTCGCGCAGTTCTATGCCGAAGGCCTGCTGTATGCTGGTGATGAGGTCGTGGGTGAGTGGCCTCGGGGGGATGACGCCTTCCATCTTCAGGGCTATGGCCTGGGCCTCGGACGCGCCGATGACCACCGGGATGCGGAATGGTCCGCCGACCTGGGCGAGGATGAGCGCATAGGCGCCGCTCTGCAGCTGGCTGTAGGATATTCCCAGCACCCGGAGGCGTATGCGCCCGGAGTTGGCCTGAGGGGAGGATGTATTGTCGTGCTCTTTCATAAGAGTGTCATATCATTACGTTTCTTCCGGTGATGACGCCGCTGCCGAGGCATATCCTTGCTGCGGGATCGTAGATGACGGCGAATTGCCCCGGTGCTATACCCTGGACTTTCTCGGCCGACCGGATGACATATTCACCGTGAGCCACGCGAGTGAGGGTGCCGGGGAGGAATTCGGGTGAGTGACGGTTTTTGAACGCTATTTCCACGCCGTCGCATGTCTGCGGCCAGGGGTCCTCGGTGAGCCAGTGCATCTCGTCGAGATGGAGAGTGCGTCCGTACTGCATCTCGGTGTCGTAGCCGCGGGAGACGTAGACCACGTTGTCGTGTACGTTTTTCTTGACTACATACCATGGGCCTCCGCTGAGTCCGAGACCTTTGCGCTGGCCTATGGTGTGGAACCAGAATCCGCGGTGCTCGCCGAGCTTGCGTCCGGTCTCGAGTTCGACTATTGGGCCCGGGCGCTCGCCGAGATGGCGGCGTATGAAGTCGTTGTAGTTGATCTTGCCGAGGAAACATATGCCCTGGCTGTCGCGGCGGAAAGCGTTGGGCATGCCTGACTCGAGCGCTATGCGGCGCACCTCGGCCTTGGGTAGCGAGCCGATGGGGAACATGAGGTGGCTGAGCTGGCTGTAGGTGATGCGGCAGAGGAAGTCGGTCTGGTCCTTGACCTTGTCGGCGGCGGTGCCGAGCCATATCTTGCCGTCGGACTCGATGGTCGTGGCATAGTGGCCGGTGGCCGTGCGGTCAAAGCTGTGGCCCCAGCGCTCCTCGAAGAATCCGAATTTTATCATCTTGTTGCACATCACGTCGGGGTTGGGCGTGAGTCCCTCCCTGACGGTGCGCAGGGCGTACTCCATTACGTTCTCCCAGTACTCCTCGTGGAGCGAGACGACGTCGAAGGGCAAGCCGTATCTCTTGGCTATGAGCGAGCACATCTCTATGTCCTCCTCGGCCGAGCAGTCGCCCTCGCCATTGTCCATGCCTATGCGGATGTAGAACAGATGGAGGTCATCGTGCCCCTGCCTGCGCAGCAACTCGACGACAACGGCGCTGTCGACGCCTCCGGATATCAGGACCGCGATACTCATACCTCCTCCAGTTCCTCCTCTTCGTCATGTCCGCGACGGTTGATGATGTAGAGGGATATGAAATAGTCAAGTGATATCTTGCCGGGGCCGGCTATGAGGATGTAGATGTATATGCCTATGAACATGATGGGCAGATAGCCCGGGTCGGTGCTGTCGAGACCGTAGATGGGGAGGTTGGGCACCATGTCGTGGAGTATGTAGTACTCGGCCGCGCACATCGCTGCTATGGGGGGCAGGGTGGCGAGACGGGTGAGGAATCCGGTCATGATGAGCAGCGAGCATACGAGTTCGATGATGATCATGAGCACGAGGGATGTCTCGGAGGGGAGGTTGAGCACAGTGGGGAATGTGCCTGCAAGATCGTTGTAGTTCACAAGGTGTCGCACTCCGAACTGCAGTAGCATCACACCCACGAAGAGACGCATGAACAGTCGTGCCAGATTAGTGTAGGTATAGCCCGTGAGACGCAGAAACCAGTTGGTGAGCGGTGAGTATATCCAGGACATCTTTCTCTTGTTTTAAGTTAGGGGGGAGGGGTTTATCTTTTTTTCAGCTGCCGGGCCACATCGAGTACCTGATCGATATTGAGATGCTTGAAGCGGATGTCGTGCTTGCGCCCTATGACGTAGAAGTCGGGGGTGCCGAAGCGCAGGTCGATCATCAGGTCGGCGTCGGGGGATGCTCCGACGGTCCATTCCTCGGGCATGCCGGCGGCAAATTTCTGCCATTCCTCATCGGGATCGGTGACTGATATGGCCACTACTTTCAGTTTGCCCTCGGCTATGAGTTCGGAGGTCGAGATGTCGGCGTGGAGGCGTATGCGCGCCATGTTGCAGTCGGAGCAGTCGGGGTCGTTGAAGAACACCACCACTACAGAGGCGGAGTCGCTGAGCAAGGTGCGTTTCTCACCCTCGCGTGTGACGTAGGGCACCGCACCTACCTTCTGCCCGGCCATGGAGTTGCGCAGAATCTCTGCCTGCTGTGCGAAGCGGGCCTTGGAGGCTTTGTCCACACGCTTGTTGGCCACCACTGCCTCGGTGACAGGGAGATAGAGCTGGTCCACCCACTGCTCGGCGGTGTCGGCATACATGTAGCCTTCGGCCACGCCGGCAAGGTAGAGCTGATCCTTGGGTTGCTTGTCGAGCTTCTTCATGAAGGCGGAAAGGGCGGATATGGCCCTGTCGGCGTCGGCATTGGATATGATGGACAGGTATGTCTTGTATTCCTGTGCCATCTTGGCTCTGGAGGAGAAGGCCTTCTGGAGGTCGCAGAAGTCCCAGAAATGGTCGGCCAGATAGTTGCATCGCCCGTTGAGAGTCTTGATCGAGTCGGGGACGATGGGGTAGGGGAAGTATGTGTCGGCCTTGGCCGCCGGGACAAATCCGGCAAGCGCCAGCAGGCCAATTATCAGGAGTTTGATTTTCATTGCGGTGATCTTTGCGGATTAATCCAATCACAAAGGTAATGAAAACCTCCCGCGTGGCAAAAAATGGACTCTAAAAGGGTGTTAAAAAAATGTCTGACGATGTGACGGTCAGGATCGGGCGGGTGCGAGCGAGAGGATGTCGAGCCCTGATGGAGCCTGATAGATGCGCAGGCCGAAACTGTGGACGGAGGCGACGATGCGGTCGGTCAGGGCGGCCTGGAAGTGCTCGTAGGGCTTCCATGAGGTGAGGGATGTGAATAGGTAGAATTCGAGCGGTATGCCGGTGGTGGTGGGAGCGAGCTCGCGCACCATGTGGATCATGTCGGGGCCGCTCTTGAGCTCGGGGAGTGTGGAGATGTAGTGTTCGAGATAGTGACGGAAGAGGGTCAGGTTGACCTGCGGGACGGTCATGTCCACACGTCCGGCCCACGGCTCGGAGGCGAAGGTTTGCATCTCGGCCGGATCCATGAAGCGGACTGAGTTGATGTCGATTGTGACGGCGCGGTTGACACGGCGTCCTTTGGAGTCGGTCATGCCGCGCCAGTTCTGGAACGACTCGCTGGTGAGCGAGTAGGGTGGCACGGTGACGATGGTCATGTCGAAGTTCTGTACCTTGACGGTGGTGAGACCTACATAGATGACGGTGCCGTTGATGTTGCGCGAGGGTACGGTGATCCAGTCGCCCGGACGTAGCATATCGTTGAGTGTGAGCTGCACTCCGGCCACTACGCCCATTATGGAGTCGCGGAACACTAACATGAGTACCGTGGCAGCGGCGCCGAGTCCGGTGACGATGGTGAGCGGGTTGCGGTTGGCCAGGATGGCTATGATGACTATCACACCCATGGCTATGGCTATGACCTGGAGCATCTGGCGTATGCCCTGGAGGGATTGGGCGCGTGCCGAGGATTTGAAGGTGAGGAGCGCGTAGGCGGCTATGATGAAGCGGTTTATGAGGTGGACTATCGTGCAGACGAACAGAACGTTGACGGCCACGACGGCTATGGATCTAACCAACGGGTACCATGTCAGAGAGCCGGGGAGCGTGGCCTGAAGCAGTAGCACACATGCCAGCTCGGCCACAACGCGCAGTAGCGAGGGGTTGAAGATGATGTCGTCCCAGTCGGCAGCGGTGTAGCTCACCACCTTGTCCACCAAGGGTACCACATAGCGGCTCAGCAGCCAGTAGAGGAGCCATGACAGCAGTAGCGCTCCGGCGGCCACAGTGATGGTGGAGAGCAGCGGGAGCATGGAGTCGTCGATGCCCCATGAGCCGTAGAGCTGTCTCATGAGGGTGAGGAAGTAGCCGGGTTCGGTAGGTGTCATAGCTGAGGGTTGTGATGAGTAGTATTTTGAGGTAAGAGGTCGTTTTGACAGAAAGATACAGAAGGACAAAAAGGACAAAAATGACAGGAGAATTTAATTGTTATTCAGATAATTAATCTTATGTCACTTTTGTCCTTTTTGTCCTTCTGTATCTTTCTATATGATCTGATGATGGGGGGATGGTCACTTGCTGAGCGACCATTCGGCGCCGTCCTTGGTATCCTTGACGGTGAATCCGGCTGCGGCGAGACGGTCGCGTATCAGGTCGGATGTGGCCCAGTCCTTGTCGGCCTTGGCCTTGGCACGGATGTCAAGCAGCAGCCCCATGGCGTCCTCGAAGGGTTTGAGTGCGCCGGCGCTGTCGCCGCTTCCATCGCCCACAAGGTCGGTGCGGATGCCGAGGATCTCCACCAGGAAAGTGTCGAACACTTCCTTGAGACGGTCGATGTCCTCCTGCGTGGCAGTAGCCTTGCCGTCCTTGACGGAGTTGACCAGACGCAGCGCATCAAAGAGATGGGCGATCACAACAGGGGTGTTGAGGTCATCATCCATGGCCTCGAGGCATTTCTCCATGATGCCGTCGGTGGAAATGGTGGATGTGGCCGACGGTTTGAGCTCCTGCAGACGGCGATAACCCTCGAGCATGCGTCCGAGGGCCTTTTCGGAGGCCTGGAGGGCTTCGTTGGAGAAGTCCACCGTGCCGCGGTAGTGGGCCTGGAGGATGAAGAAGCGGATGGTCATCGGCGAGTAGGCCTGGGCGAGCAGAGGGTGCGAGCCGGTGAAGAACTCGTCGAGAGTGATGAAATTGCCCAGCGACTTGCCCATCTTCTTGCCGTTGATGGTGATCATGTTGTTGTGCATCCAGTAGTGGACGGTCTCATGTCCGTTGTGGGCCACGGACTGTGCTATCTCACACTCGTGGTGGGGGAACATGAGGTCCATGCCTCCGCCGTGGATGTCGAAAGTCTCACCAAGGTATTTCTCGCCCATGGTTGAGCACTCGAGATGCCATCCGGGGAAGCCTTCGCTCCAGGGTGAGGGCCAGTGCATGATGTGCTCGGGTGCGGCTTTCTTCCAGAGCGCGAAGTCGGCGGGGTTGTGTTTCTCGGACTGACCGTCGAGTGCGCGTGTGGTGGCGAGAAGCTCCTCCACATTGCGTCCGGAGAGCTTGCCGTAACGGTGGTCGGCATTGTATTTGTGCACGTCGAAGTAGACGGATCCTTCCGACACGTAGGCGTAGCCGCTCTCGAGGATCTTCTTCACATACTCGATCTGCTCGATGATGTGGCCTGAGGCATGGGGCTCGATGGATGGCGGGAGCACGTTGAGGGCTTCCATAGCCTTGTGGTAGCGGGTGAGATAGTGCTGCACCACTTCCATAGGCTCGAGACTCTCCAGCCGGGCTTTCTTCGCTATCTTGTCCTCTCCCTCGTCGGCATCGTGCTCGAGATGGCCCACGTCGGTGATGTTGCGCACGTAGCGCACCTTGTAGCCGAGATAGCGCAGGTAGCGGAACAGGATGTCGAAGGTGATGGCCGGACGGGCATGGCCGAGGTGGCCGTCGCCGTATACGGTCGGGCCGCACACGTACATCCCCACGCGCCCCTCATGAAGCGGCTTGAACAGCTCCTTGGTGCGCGTGAGGGTGTTGTATACGCAGAGATTGTTTGCTCTCATAAGCCCTTGGTTATCAGGCTTTGCCTCCCATGATGAAGGGGTTGGGTATCTCACCCTGGCCGCCGTTGTTGTTGAGGGGACGCTTGGGGCGGATCTCGCCGAAGGTGGCCTCGTACTTCTTCACGTTCTCCATGAGTGCGCCGAGGAGATTCTTGGCGTTCTCGGGGCTCATGATGATGCGGCTCTGCACTTTGGCCTGGGGCATGTTGGGAGCCATGGTGATGAAGTCAACGAAGAATTCGTTGGGGCCGTGGGTGATGACGGCGAGGTTGGAGTAGATGCCTTTGGCTACCTCGGGGGTAAGCTCTATCTTGATTTCGTTCTTGTTGGGTTCCATGATTTTATAAATGTATTATATGGGTTTTTAATGTGGTTTTGTCGCTGTGTAGATGGTGCATGTGCCGAAGGTGAGGGGTATGGCGCGTGCGCCGGTGAATCCGGCCTGCTCCATGAGGCGGCACATGGCCTGTCCCTGCGGGACCGCGGCGATGGATTCGGGCAGGTAGCTGTAGGCGCGTGTGTCCTTCGACACCAGACGCCCCGCCATCGGGATGAGAGTGCGGGTGTAGAGGTCGTAGAGGGGCTTGACCAATGGTGATCGCGGTGTGGAAAGCTCGAGTATCATCACCGTGCCTCCGGGACGCATCACACGGTGCATCTCGGCATATCCGGCGGGGATATCGGCGAAGTTGCGCACTCCGTAGGCGCACGTGACGGCATCGAACGACTCGTCGGGGAACGGGAGCATCAGGCAGTCGCCCAGCCCGAGGGTGACGATCTCGCTCAGTCCTTTCTCCTTGACCTTGCGTCGGCCTATCTCGATCATCTCTGCCGAGAGGTCAACGCCTGTCACGGTGAGCGGATCGAGCCGTCGCGCCATGGCTATGGCCAGATCTCCGGTGCCGGTGGCGATGTCGAGGATGTCATCGTGGGTGGCAGACCGCAGTAATCCCACGGCCTTGCGGCGCCAGAGCTTGTCGATGCCGAGGGTCATGGCGCGGTTCATGAAGTCGTAGGCGGGGGCGATGCTGTCGAACATCTCCCTCACCTGCTCCGTCTTGTCGCGGTGGTCGGGCCCGTAGGGTTTTATCTGCTCTACTTCCTGCATTCAGAGATTGAGTGTGTTCAGGCAGTCGAGCACGTTTTTGGCAATGCGGTCATCGAGATGCTCCTCGGGGGCTTTCTCGAATTTTTTGCCGGTGATGTGCTCGTAGAGCTCGATGTAGCGCTCGGACACTTCCTCGCAGAAGGCGTCGGTCATCTCGGGCACCTGCTGTCCCTCCTTGCCCATGAAGCCGTTGGCCATGAGCCATTCCCTGACGAACTCTTTGGAGAGCTGACGCTGGGGTTCGCCCTTGGCAAGACGCTCCTCGTAGCCGTCGGCATAGAAGTAGCGTGAGGAGTCGGGGGTGTGGATCTCGTCGATGAGTATCACCTTGCCGTCACGCAGACCGAACTCGTATTTTGTATCGACGAGAATGAGGCCTTTCTCGGCAGCCATCTCGGAGCCTTTCTTGAAGAGGGCGCGGGTGTAGGCGGCCATGGTGTCGAACTGCTCGGCGGTGACGATGCCCTGGGCTATCGCTTCTTCGCGTGATATGTTTTCGTCGTGACCGGCTTCGGCTTTGGTGGTGGGGGTGATGATGGGCTCGGGGAAGCGCTGGTTCTCAACCATTCCCTCGGGGAGCTTGACTCCGCAGAGCTCTCTCATGCCGGCCTTGTATTCGCGCCATGCGCTTCCGGCAAGGTAGCCGCGGATGATCATCTCGAGCTTGAGGCCCTCGCAACGGTAGCCGACGGTGACCATGGGGTCGGGGACGGCTATCTTCCAGTTGGGGACGAGGTCGGCTGTGGCGTCGAGCATGGATGCGGCGATCTGGTTGAGGGCCTGTCCCTTGAAGGGTATGCCTTTGGGGAGGATGACGTCGAAGGCCGATATGCGGTCGGTGGCTACCATCACAAGCAGGGAGTCGCCTATGGAATAGACGTCGCGAACTTTGCCGTGGTAAACGTCGGTCTGACCGGGAAAATGGAAGTCGGTGTTGACAAGTGTTGTTGACATATGGTTTAGAGGGTATTTGTGTTCAATACCGCAAAATTAGTCATTTTTCTTGAAAAAAGCTATGGTGTGGCGCCAATGTGTCGACACATTTTTCTGCGGTGGGTCAGAGGGGGAGTACGAGCGAGCTGAACAGTGAGCCGAAGGTCTCGTCAAGGTTGTCGGTCAGTCCCGGGTGTGGGCGGGAGGTGGAGATGCAGGCGCTGCGCACGGCGGTGAGCCATCTGAACCGTTCGTGTGGCTCGAGAGAGCCTATGGGGCCGGGGCATCCGATGGCCACGCGCTCGAAGGCGGCGGTCTGTTCGTGCAGCGACTCTATGTCGGCGCCGGGGGCGAAGGCGCTTATGCGGACTGGATCGACGGCAAATCGCACGCTGATCCAGCGGCGGCGCTTGCACATCATCACCAGGCCGATGTTGATGAACTCCTCGCGCTCCACCCGTGGCAGGTATCTCACCACGGCGTATTCAAACAAGTTTTTGTCTGGACTCAATGGCATGGCTGACGAATATTTGCGAGTTGGACAACCGGGTGTTGAGGAACGAGCGGTATACCTCGCGCTGCTCCCGGACGGTGGCGTCTGTGCCGGAGGCCTCGAGCCAGTCGGCAGGTATGGCGTCGACCACGGCGTCGATCACCCCGGGGGTGATGAGCGAGCGTATCATCGCATCGGCTTCGGGGAGCTTTGAGGCTCCGGCGAGCATGGCGTGGTCCTTCACGTAGGGGAATGGTGAGAGGGCGGCTTTGTGCCAGTCGCTCCATGCGTGGTGGAAGTAGAGCGATGCGCCGTGGTCTATGAGCCACAGTTCGCGGTTCCACAGGAGCATGTTGGTGTTGCGGGGGGTGCGGTCGATGTTTGTGAGAAAGGCATCGAGCCACACGAGCCTGGAGGCTGTGAGCGGGTCGGTGCGGTTGGCCATCACGTCCCATGTCAATGCTCCTGACAGGAAGTGGAGGCCAAGGTTGAGACCTTCGCTGCCACGCAGCAGGTCCTGGATCTCCTCGTCGGCTTCGGTTATGCCGAAGGCGGCGTCAAGGTCGAGCAGTACGAGCTCCGGCACGTTGAAACCGGCGGCACGTGCTATCTCGGATCCTATGAATTCGGCTATGAGGGCTTTCGTGCCATGTCCGGCTCCACGGTATTTCGCCACGTATCGGAAACCGTCGGAGGCTTCGACGAGACCGGGGAGCGAGCCGCCTTCGCGCAGCGGCTGCATGTAGAGGGTCATCTCCTCGTGGCGTATGTCGAGAGTGAGGGGTTTCATATCTCCTCCCATTCGGCGTCGCTCACCTGCGGTTCGCGGGGTGTATGCGTGTTGCTGTCCGCGGTGTAGTCGGTGCGGAAGGATGTGTTGCATTCGATCTCCTCGAAGTCCACATATTCGCCATCGTCGCGGGTGAATATCTTGCCTCCGTTGCGCCGGTTGCGAGGGGTGGTGCTACGGTGCGGGGCGTCGGAGGGGCCGGTGGCGCGGTTGAACATTCCGCCCATGGCCTGTTCGTACTGACGTCGGAAAGCGTCGTTGACCTTCTGTGCGAACTTACGTCGCATATAGGCTACTGCCAGCGGCTTGACCACAAGCCACAGCACATAGACAATAAGTATTGTCCCTATGAGTGTAAACATATCTGTCAGGATGCTGACTGGGGATCTGTCTTCTTGCCCAGCAGGGATATGAGAATATATAGTACTATGGTCCAGGCGAGGCCTGCGAGCCCGTCGGTAATCACGAAGAGTATGGCTGCGAGGAGCACCACGTAGCGCCTCACGTTGTCGCGCGGGGAGAGGTTGGCGAATTTCAGGGAGAACATCTTGAGCTCACTCACCATAAGGAGAGACAGGGCTATGATGAGTACGGTCATGATGATGTCGCCGGGATAGCCATGAACGTTGATCCATCCGAGTGTGCCGATCCAGAAGATGGCGTTGGCGGGGATGGGGAGGCCTATGAAGGATGTGGTCTGGCGTGTGTCCACGTTGAATTTGGCAAGCCTGAGCGCGCCCATGAGCGCTATGAGCAGGCTGACGAGTGGGATGAGCGGGTAGTCGGTATGTGCCAGCATGGTCTGCATGACCAGGAATGCCGGAGCCAGGCCGAAGCTCACGAGGTCGCTGAGCGAGTCGAGCTCCTTGCCCATGGGCGAATAGGCCTTGAGCAAGCGGGCGGAGAGGCCGTCGCAGAAGTCGAAGGCTGCGGCCGCTCCGATGAGGATGAAGGCTATCTCCTGCGTGGTGAATCCGTGTATCGCCATGCCGGGGTTGAATGCCATCACAATGGCCATACATCCGCAAAGGAGGTTGAGGCTCGTGATGGTGTTGGGTATGTATGTCTTGATATTTTTCAATTTGGTCAGATGATTATAACGACAATTCAGTGTGCGTATGGGCCGGTGGTGTATATGTGGAAATTGTATTAAGTCTCCCGCGCCCGGAAAGATCTATCGCAGTCGTCCTACTTCGGTGACGCCACCGATGGTCTTGTCTCCGATTTTCACAAATATCTTGGCATCGAGAGGGAGATATATGTCGACCCTCGAGCCGAATTTGATGAATCCCATGTGATCCTCGATGTTGGCTTTTTCGCGCGGTTCGGCGTATGTCACTATCCGTCGGGCCACGGCGCCGGCTATCTGCCTCATGAGGATCTCCTGTCCGTTGGTGGCTCGTATGAGGACGCTGCTGCGCTCGTTCTCGATGCTCGCTTTGGGCAGGTATGCGCTAAGGTAGCGTCCCTTGTGGTGACGAACCATGAGCACTTCGCCGTCGACGGGAAACCAGTTGGCGTGAACGTTGAATACGGACATGAACACCGAGAGCATTCTTACACGGCGCTTGAGCACTTCGGGCTCGAAGACCTCTTCGAGGGCGACGACTGTGCCGTCCACCGATGAGACGATGACTTTCTCCCTGTCGCCCTTGAATGTGCGTCGCGGCGAGCGGAAGAAGTTGACCACAAGGAGGTAGAGTATCACGGATATGGCTGTGAATGTGGCCGGGACCGCGACAGGGCGTATGAACATCCATGCCGACAGATTGATGACGAGCATAATCAGCAGCAGGACGATAAGGATGTTAGTGCCTTCGCGGTGGATTTTTACCTTCATGGGTGTGTGGATATGTCACAGTCTCAATGTGCAAAGTTAATTATTTTTCCTTATATCACAAAGTGTCTTTTGATATTTTCACAAATTGGTGCGTGATGTGCATAGGGCTGTAAAAAAAATGGTGCCCGGATGCGAGTTCTCTCGGACCGGTACACCGTGTTTTTCAAGGGAATACGTACTTGTTTATTTTAGCGTGGCGGCATCATGAACTGGATGTGCACCTTCACGCATCGGTTGAGCTTGGCGTCAAGGCCTCGGGTGGACGGATCGTCCACTCTGCCGATACCGGCCTGGGCGTTCTTGAACGAGCTCACGCGATATACCTTGGAGTCGATATCCTTGAATGCGGGATATCTTTTGAGCCAGCTGACCACGCTGTTGGCACGGTTCTCAGACAGGGCCTGGTTGCGTTCCCAGCCTACTTCCTCGGCGTTGGGGCCGGTGTAGTTGTCCTGGCTGGTGGCGAGACCCTCCACGTGGATGGCGGTGATGACACCGTTGTCGAGGATGTTGCGGAGGTTTGCCACCGTGTCGCGGTCGGCATGTTTGGCGATATGGCCGTTATAGCTGTTGAGCGCCGCATAGATGTCGGCGAGGCTCACGAGGTATTCGTTGTTGAGATAGTTGAAGTTCTCACGTATGACGGGGAGACCTTGTGTGGCATTGAGACCATAGGATTCCGTCTCGTAATAGTTCTTGTCGCTGAGCAGCTTCTGGTCGAGAGTGGCGTCGTCGATACGGTAGTGCCAGTCATGTTTGGTGCCGTAGATCGGTGCGTAGTAGTAGCCGGCTTTCTCGCGGAATGCGGTCATGTCGGCCACATCGTCGGAGAGGGATATGGGGCCTTCACCCATTTCGTAGCCGCGCGGTATGTAGCTTATGGCGAAGTCGCGGTCGGCCGGTTCGGTGGGGATGTCCTCGGTGGGTACTTTCTTCAGGCTTGAGTTGGAGAGCATGGCTGATGCCGCCGATGCATTGTCGGCATATTTCTTCTGGGTGTAGATACCGCCGGTGAGGTAGTCGATGGTGTTGACCTCGCTCGAGGGGTTGAGGGGGAAGTCGTTGCGGCCAGAGTAGTTGTTGGGGTAGAACACATAGAATGTGATCTCGGAATACTTCATGGGGTCGGCGGGAGCCTGTGCACGTACCTCGCGGTACTGACGCTCGGCGTAGTCGCGTGTGTGGGTGTGGGTGACGGCGGTCTTCCAGCCACGGTTGCGTTTGCCATCGAGGTAGAATGTGAAGCCGAGGTCCACGCCTACGTTGCAGTCCCATTTTCTGTTGGCATAGTCGATCTGGCCGTAGTTGAGGTCAAAGTTGGTCTGGTAGAAGAGGCCTCTGAGCTTGAGATCTAGACTCCAACGCTTTGATTTGGTGAAGAAGCGCGAGTATTGGAGCTCGAGGTGTCCGCTCCATTCGTTGTCGGATCCGTATCCGTCGCCGAAGCCCATGTGATGGACGCCGCCGATGCCTGCCGCGAGCATGAACTGATTCATGAGGCGGGGGGAGTTGTAGCCTTCGTAGCCGAGGAAGAGGCGGGAGAGGTTGAGGATGACAGATCCGCTGATATCCCACCACATGGTTCTCATCTTCCAGTATGGCTCATCGCCATGGAACATGGGGTCGCCATATCCGTAGTGGCCCTTGTAGGGGGTGTAGCCGCGCGAGTCGCCGCGTATGAATTCTATCTTCAGACCGATGCCGGGTGTGAACCATTTGCCCACACCGATGCCCCAGTCATAGGAGATCGTGCCGCCAAACTTGCCCCAGTCGGAGAAGTCGCCCTGGAATGAGTGTGCTCCGGCGGTGGCGAATGCAAACCAGTTTTTGCCGAACTTGTTAGTGACCACCTGGTAGGGCGAGAGGTTCTCTTTGGTGACGATATGGGTGGTGGGGGCTACATAGACTGATGTATCCTGATATATCACCGGCATGTTGCCGTATTTGTCGTCGAATTCTTCGGGAGACAGAACTCCTTTTTCCTGAGCTGATGCGCCTGCAAGTCCTCCTGCCAGTGCGACGAGCGGAAGGAGTACTCTCATTGCGGCTCTCTGAAGTCCCTTGATATGCTTCATGATAGGTTTTGTGGTATGAGATGTGTTAATGATTGTTTTTTTTCGATAGGTTATGAGGGTTGGTTATCCTTCACGTTCCTTCATGGCCACGGGGTGGACCCTGAAGGCTGATGTCATGGGTATCACCACGCTCGCGGGCCGGTGGTCCAGATAGGCATACTGGCTGTCGGCCGGGGAGCGGTATTCGGGTACGATCTGCTTCATCATCCTGACGGTGGCCTCGGTGTCGTATCCGCGTGCGGTGTCGATGAGGCGCCTGATGAGGCGGTCGGTCATATGGTAGTCGCCGGCTATCACTTTGGCGATGTTGATCTTGCGGTGGCGTGTGGGGAGTACTTCCTCGCGGTCGTTGAGCACCTCTTCGTAGAGTTTCTCGCCGGGACGGAGGCCTGTGAAACGGATGCCGATGTTGAGGCGTCCGCTCAGCTGTATCATGCGTCGGGCCAGATCCACTATCTTGACGGGTGCGCCCATGTCGAATGCGAATATCTCTCCGCCTTTACCCATAACGGCAGCCTCGAGTACGAGCGAGCAAGCCTCGGAGATGAGCATGAAGTAGCGTATCACTTTGGGGTGTGTGACCATGACGGGGCCTCCGCGCCTTATCTGCTCGCGGAATGTGGGTATCACCGATCCGTTGCTGCCGAGCACATTGCCGAAGCGGGTGGTGATGAACTGTGTGGTGCCCTCTGCGCCCGACAGGCTCTGGCAGTACATCTCGCACAGGCGTTTGGAGCATCCCATCACGTTGGTGGGATTGACGGCCTTATCGGTGCTTATCATGATGAATTTCTCGACGCCGTATTCCACGGCCAGATCGGCCAGTTTCTTGGTGCCGTCCACGTTGTTGAGCACGCTCTCCACGGGATTGTCCTCCATCATGGGGACATGCTTGTAGGCCGCGGCGTGGAATACCGTCTGAGGTCTGAACTGGCTGAATATCTCCCTCATGCGGTGGCTGTGGCAGATGCTTGTGACGATGGTCTCGCATCTGACGTGGGGGTAGAGGCGCTCCATCTCGATACGGACGGTGTGGAGCGGAGTCTCGGCCTGGTCCACGAGCACGAGGTGTGCCGGACCGAGGTCGGCCAGCAGGCGGGTGAGTTCGGATCCGATGGAGCCGGCGGCACCAGTCACGAGTATGCGTTTGCCGCCGAGGGCGTTGGCGATCTTGTCCATGTCGATTGTGATGGGGTCGCGGTGTAGCAGATCGGACATCTCCATATGTATAAGGTCGCGGTCGCAGCATCCGTATGGGCCGGATATGCCTGTGTGGCGCAGATAAATATCGTAGATCAGTTTCACGCCTATCCTCATTCCGCCCATGAGGACGGTGGCCGTGAAGGCCTGGATGAGAATGATGTTGAATTTTATGGGGAACAGTATGCCGTCGATCGGGGTGAGGATACGTATGAGTATTATCAGGGAGGCACCGGTGGTGAGAGCGAGTCCCACTCGTGCCAGATCGGAGACAGAGGTCTGCCTTATCACTCCGGTATATGTGTGGAATAGTTTGAAGCCCACCATGTAGCAGAGCGAGAAAGCGAGGAGCGAGAGCGAGAGTGGGCCGAGGTTGGCCACGGTGAAGCTCAGTGAATAGTATGCGGCAAAGGCTATGATACCCCCGATGAATGTCATCAGGCAGTCGGCGGCGAAAACAATCCAGTAGGGGATGGCCGCTCTCGAAAAATACCAGGAAGCTATCTTCTCAAACATGACTTCATCTCCTCCACGATCATATGTGCGTTTTCATGACTTACCCACGGTCCGGAGGGCAGACATAGTCCGCGCTCGAACAGGTGGGTGCTCACACCGTTGGTATACGCCGGGCATCCCGAGAAGACGGGTTGCATGTGCATCGGCTTCCACAGCAGACGTGTCTCCACATTGATCTCCTCGAAGTGGCGGCGCAGGCTGTCGGCGGTGAGTCCGCCTGTGAGCTGCGGGTCGACCGTGATGGTCGACAGCCAGAAGTTGGAGTCGAACTCCGGCGAGGGATTGCCGTGAAAGTCAATCCCGTCGACATCGGCGAGCAGTTCGGCATACAGTGCGGCGAGCGAGCGATGGTGGGCGATATGCTCGTCCAGAATCGTCATCTGACCACGTCCTATACCGGCCGAGATGTTGCTCAGACGGTAGTTGTAGCCGATGTGCTCGTGCTGGTAGTAGGGGAATTGCTCACGTGCCTGTGTGGCGAAGAAGACGGCGCGACGGCGCGTCTCCTCGTCGGGGCAAATGAGGGCCCCGCCGCCGGAGGTGGTGATCATTTTATTGCCGTTGAAGCTCAGGACACCCATTCGGCCCATCGTGCCGCACATCTGTCCGGCGAGGGTGGATCCGAGGGCTTCGGCAGCATCCTCGAGCACCGGGATATCCCACTTGGCGGCCACTTCATTGATGCGGTCCATGCGAGCGGGCATTCCGTAGAGATGCACGGGGATGATGGCACGGGGCTTGCGCCCTGTCTTGGCGATACGGTCGGTGATAGCCTTGTCGAGTAATTCGGGGTCCATGTTCCAGGTGTCCGGCTCAGAGTCGACAAATACCGGCGTGGCACCCTGATATACGATAGGGTTGGCCGAGGCCGAGAATGTGAAGCTCTGGCAGATTACCTCATCGCCTTTCTCCACGCCCAGCAGTATGAGTCCGAGGTGGATGGCTGCGGTACCGGCCGATACGGCGGCTACGCGCAGCTGCGAGAGTTCCGGATGGCCCTTTGTCAAAAATTCTTCGAGTTCATGCTCGAAGGCATCGACATTGGGGCCCAGGGGCACGACCCAATTATCGGCGAAGGCTTCGTCGATGAAACGTAGCTCGTTCCCGCTCATGTGAGCGAGGCAGAGAAGAATCCGTTTCTGATTAATTGAGTTCACAGTCAATGCGTTTTTTAATAGGTTGTAGTTGTAGTAAGGTCTGTATGTGCGGGAGCCTGAGTGGATAGGTCTGCATGGGTGGCTCCCGTGCGGCATGGTATTATGGTCTGTAGTATTATAGCGATGTCACCGCGCATGGTGCGGGTGGCAAGATATTCGAGGTTCATCCTGACCTTGTCGGGGAATATGACGCGGTCGTTGTAGTCGCGCGGATTCTCCTGAGCGGCCAGAAGCTCCTCCTCGTTGCGGTATTTGAGTGTGGCGGGGCATGTTATGCCCGGTTTCAGCTCAAGCACACGGCGGTCGGAGCCTTCCAGACGGTCGGCATAGCCGGGTACGTCGGGCCTCGGACCCACAAAGCTCATGTCTCCCTTGAGCACATTCCACAACTCGGGAAGCTCGTCGAGCTTCCATCGCCTGAGCACTCTGCCAAGCGGTGTGATTCGGCTCTGTCCGGCCACACTGACACTGTCGCCTCCGTGGGAGGGCACCATGGTGCGGAACTTGACGAGCGTGAAGAGACGTCCGTGCTGGCCCACTCGGCTCTGTCTGAACAGCACAGGGGCACCGGGCATTCTCACGGCTATGAGTATGCCTGTGACGAGCATCACCGGCCACAGGATAAGAAGTCCTGCAAGCGATGCACTGAAGTCAAATATCCTCTTTGCTGTCAAGGTCACGGATTAGAGTGGAAAAGATTATGTATCGGTTAGATGTAGGGGGTAGGGAGCTACTATAAAACTGGTCTATTCCCTTGCGTCTGTTGGTTTTGACTGCAAAAATACGAAAAAAAACCAAAACATGAAACATTCCGGCAAAAAATATCGTTATAATTTATCGGCTATCCCTTCTCAGATCGTGTGAAAGCCATATCCGGACATCACCATTTAACAAATATTTTCATAAAAACCTGTCATGAAACAACTAAAATTCATTCCGGCGCTGCTCATTGCGCTCGCACTCGTCATCGTTGGCCTCACGCTCAAGGCCGGTATTGACAACATCGCTTTCCGTGACCGCGAAGTTACAGTAAAGGGTCTGGCCGAACGTGAGGTAGAGGCCAATCTCGTCACATGGCCCATCACATATTCCCTCGCCGGCAATGATCTGCAGGGTGTGTATGACCAGATGAGCCGCAATAATGATATCATCGTCAAGTTCCTGACATCCAACGGTATCTCCACCGATGAGATATCGGTGAATCCGCCCGACACATATGACGCGGCCTCAAACCGTTACCGCTCGGACGCGTTTTCCTACAACTATTCCATCAATTGCACCGTCACTGTCACCACCACCAAGGTTGACAAGGTGCGCGAGCTTCTGCGCCGCCAGGCCGAGCTGCTCAAGCAGGGTGTGCCTTTCTCCAATTCGTATATCAACTATCAGTTCACCGGGCTCAACTCCATCAAGCCTGAGATGATAGCCGAGGCCACGAAGAATGCACGTGCCGCTGCAACACAGTTCGCGGCCGATTCAGATTCGCGTCTCGGCAAGATCAAGACGGCCACCCAGGGACAGTTCTCGATAGATGACTCCGACTCCTCCACCCCGTTCATCAAGAAGGTACGCGTGGTTTCCACAATAGTATATTATCTCGAGGACTGATCTGCTGACTGTGTCTTAATTGATGAGTCTGTGTCATAATTGATAGAAGGATACAAAAGGACGAAGAAGGAACAAAAGTGACATAAAGTAATTAATTGTTACACAGATAATTAATGCTTGTCGCTTTTGTCCCTTCTTCGTCCTTTTGTATCCTTCTATCTCCGCCATTAAAGCACAGCGCGGGGCGGTTATCTGTGCAAGCGGAGCAGTACGAACGAGTAGGCCGGGAGGTTTACCGTGGTTGTCGCCGAGGCAATGTCAATACGGTCGGTGACGGGTTTGGTATCGGTGTTTTCCGGCTTGCCGCTCAGGACAGTGCGGGTGGCGCTGCCGTATGTCTCCGGAAGGTTGAGCGTGGTGGAAACCTCCACAGGGAGCATGTTGACAAGTTTCACTATCATGTCGCCGGTAGCGGAGTCGGTCACTGTAGATACGCCCACGCGGCGTCGTGCCGCTTCATCGCGAGTGTTGATGTCCAGTCGTGAATCGACGTAGCGGTCACCGCTGTTGTTGCCATACATCTTCTGCACATAATAATCGGTGGTGGGACGCACGTCGTTGTTGCTGAAGTAGATCAGGTCGGGGCGCCACTGGGTGCGTCCGTCTTTGGCGAGGAGTGGAGCGTAGGATGTCATGGCCACCACATCGGCATTGCGCTCCACAGAGGTGAGGTAGAGAGCCTCGGCAAGGGCAGTCTCCATGTTGCTCAATCGTCCCGGGACATGGGCCGCGTATTCACCGAGGTAGACTTTCGGGCCCTTGCGGTCATAATTGTCGTAGAAATCCTGATTGTTGATCATCCATCCGGGCTGCACGTAGTAGTGCTCGTCCACCATATCCACGCCCTCGGCCCGGGCCAGCGCCCAACCTTCGTCGTAGTCGGCTCCCTCGTAGAATGGTCCGGCGGTTCCCACTACCTGAATGTCGGGATATCTGCTCTTTACAGCATCGTTTATCATCTTGAACCTCACCTTGAAAGCCTCGGATATGAGATCTTCGTTGCCTATGCCGATGTATTTAAGGTTGAATGGTTCGGGATGTCCGGCCTGAGCGCGTAGGCGTCCCCACTCAGTGGTGCGGGCATCGCCGTTGGCATACTCGATGAGGTCGAGCACGTCCTGTATGTAAGTGTCCATCTCTTCCATGGGGATGCCGTCCTGCTGTCCGTAGAGCGTGAGGTCATCGTGAGTGTGGTGGGCTGCTATTGACGAGTTCTGGCACGGTACGCCGGCTGCGAGCACAGGGAGCGGCTCGGCGTCTATGTCCTCGCAGAAGAGGAAGTACTCATGGTAACCCAGGCCGCGTGTCTGATGATATCCCCAGAGATTGCGCAGTGGCTTGCGGGCCTCGAGCGGGCCGATGGAGCCTTTCCAATCGTAGATGTTGTCCACGCCGTTGCCATGGGCCACACATCCACCGGGGAAGCGCACGAATCGGGGTTGGAGATCGGCGAGCGTCTGCGCGAGGTCGGCTCTCAGGCCGTTGCGGCGCCCCTTGAATGTGGCGCATGGAAAGAGTGACACCATGTCGAGATGGGTCGTGGGCTTGCCGGTAAGCTCGAGGACAAGTGTGGCGGAGTCGGCTGCGGCATTGGCGGTGATCACCCCCTTGCTCTCCTTCCATCCGCGGCTCCCTATCTTCAATGTGGTGCTTCCGAGCGTGGAGCCATCGGGGCTTACGAGTGAGGCTTTCACATGTGTGCTTCCTCCGGAGGTGCGTCCGCGCAGCGAGAAGTCGTACTTTTCGCCCTTCTTTACCGGTATGCCGTCAAAGCCGCTGTTGGCGAGGCGCAGGGTTTCGCCCGGAGCAGGGGTTGCGACGGCATAGTTGGGGTTGTTGGGATGGATGGGGTCGGAGGTAGCTACCGTCACCTCGCCGCCGCTCCATTCCCAGCCGGTGAGGGGAGTCCACTCGCGGCGGTCGGTGGATGAGAACTCGAAGTCGCGGTTGCGCACCAGTTCGGCATACAGACCGCCGTCGGCGGCATAGTTGATATCCTCGAAGAATATGCCTATGAGGGTGTTGCTGATGGGTTTTGAGTCGGCTGATATGTCAAGATTGGCCTTCAGAGGGCCGAGGCTGGCGAATCGCGAGGCATCGTCGCGTGCCTGTTCGTTGTTTAGTGCGGTACGTGCGGCACGCAGCTCCATGGCATTGAGGAGGTTCTTCACGGTGGCGCGGTCGGCCATCTGGATCTGACCTTTGAAAGTAGTGCCGCCGAGGGTTACATCGGCCGTCCTGACACTGCGGGCGTCGGAGGGGATGAATTTTCCGAGATCGCTCTTGCGGAAGAATGTCTGCGGGCGCCAGTTGACGAGGTCGGGGCTCTCGGCGCATGCGAATGTCTCTCCATCGGGTGTCACTGCCCAGATGCAGTACCAACGGCCTTTTGCGGGTGAGTGATACAGCTGTGGGCCATACATCTTCTTTGATGACGGAGCGCTACCCCACGATCCGAAGTCGGACTTCACGAGGTCTGCACCCGGCCCGACCGGACTCCATGTCTGCCCGTCGGGACTTACGGCCATCCGCAGGCCGGTGCGTCCGTCCTCGGCATAGGAGAACACGTATAGCGAATCAGGCATCTGTGCCGACATGCCCAGAGCCGAGGTTCCGAGAACTCCGGCAAGGGCTATATTTCTTAAAATATTTTTCATGGTGAAGCGTGATTGGAATTTTATGCAAATATAGTGAGAAAATATGATTATCTTTGCATTATGACAATAAATGAATTTGCCGCCACCGTCCGGGGGGCGCTTCCATATACACCCAATGACCAGCAGCGTCAGCTCATCGACGCACTGGCCCGATTCTGCTCATCGGCCACCCCCACGGGGTCGGTGTTCATACTCAACGGCTATGCGGGTACGGGCAAGACTTCGCTCACCGGAGCGCTTGTGAAGAGTCTGCTGGCCGTGGGACGTCCGGTTGTGCTCATGGCGCCTACGGGCCGCGCGGCCAAGGTGCTCTCGGCCCAGGCGGGTGTACCGGCATTCACTATCCATCGTAAGATCTACCGCGGAGCCACGGGAGATCTTACGGCCGGAAACGCATTCTTGCAGCATAACAATCTGTCGTCGGCCGTGTTCATAGTTGATGAGGCTTCCATGATAGGCGGCACGACGGATGCCGAGACGACCGGCAATCTGCTCGAGGATCTGGTGGAATATGTGTTCACCGGCGACAACAACCGCCTGATACTCCTTGGGGATGTAGCCCAGCTTCCGCCGGTTGGCGCCACTGATTCGCCGGCCATGCAGCCCGCCACATTCAAGCAGATGGGGCTGCGTGTGAGCCGTGCCACCCTTACGGATACAGCTCGTCAGGCCCGCCGGTCGGGAATACTCCGCAACGCCACGTGGCTGCGCCGTGCCATGCTGGCCGATCCGCTGCCGGCTCCAAGGCTTGTGGCCGAGGGTACCGATGATGTGCATGTGGTGGACGGTGAGGATGTCGTTGATGTGATAGGGGAGTGCTACCGGGCTGACGGGGCTGCCGATACAATCGTGATAACACGCTCCAACCGCAGGGCCACGGCATTCAATCTCGGCATACGCACACGCATACTCGACCTTGAGGAGGAGCTGTGCAAGGGAGAGCGTCTCCTTGTGGCCAAGAACAACTACATGTGGAGTGCCAAGGTGAAGGGCCTGGATTTCATAGCCAATGGCGATGTGGGTGTGGTCACGGCCATACGGTCGACGGAGGAGCGCCACGGTTTCAGATTCGCCAACGTCACGCTCCTGCTCCCTGATCGCGGTGTGGAGATAGAGTGCCGCATATTTCTCGACACTCTTACCGATGAGAGCGCCTCGATATCGCGCGAGCGTATGCAGCAGCTCGCCGAGGCATGCATGATGGATCCGGAGCGGAACCGTCCGGACGACTCGTGGGATCAGCGCCTGCGCCGTCTGCGTTCGGATCCGTGGTTCAATGCCTTGCAGGTCAAGTATGCCTATGCCGTCACATGCCACAAGGCACAGGGGGCGCAGTGGCCAAATGTGGTGGTGGATCTCGGGGGTATACCGCCAGAAAGCCGCGAGATAGATTTCTACCGCTGGCTCTATACGGCGGTGTCGCGTGCCACACGCCGGTTGTTCCTGCTCAATCCCGGTGATATGGCGGAATAAAGGGACGTGTTAAATTTGATTAACTCGCTTCTATTTTAAAGCATTTTAGGGGATTGCTATTGTTTTTGATCAAACTTTTTGCCAATTTTGCGGTTTAAAGACACCAACATAATAGAAAACCAATCAACATTCTTTTACTCAATAGGATATGAAACTAAGAAGTGTAGTGACCGCACTGGCTCTCTGGGCTGTTGCGCACAGCGCGTTTGCAGTTCCGGCCAAACCCGGCATCATGACATTCACCCAGCCGGATGGCACGGTGGTCGAGGCCGGACTCAAGGGGGACGAGCATTTCCATTTTTACGAAACAGCTGCAGGCGAGATTCTCCTGCGTGATGCCGATGGCTATCTGCGCCGGGCTGTGGTGGATGCTGCCGGTGAGCCCGCCGCATCCGCTGTACTACCCGGACGCAGTGTGATGTCGACCTCGGAGCGCGAGAACGTTATCGACGCCATCGGTCGCCGATATGACGCTATACGTGAGGCCAAGGCTGCCGCCGCATCGCGTGTGGCTCCCGATAAGATCAAAGTGGACTTCCCCACCACCGGTGAGGTCCGCGGTCTGATCATTCTTGCAGACTTCCAGGATGTGAAGCTCCTCCCGAAGTCAACTAAGGAATATTTCGACACCAAACTCAATACTCCCGGTTATTCAGGCGAGGAGACCATGGGCAGCGCCCATGACTACTTCAAGGAGCAGTCGGGCGGCAAGTTCCAGCCAGTATTTGACGTGGTAGGCCCTGTCACCCTCCCCAAGAATAGGGCGGACTATGGTGTATCCGAAGATCTCATCAGTCTCTTCCGCGATGCATGTGTGGAGGCCGACAAGGCAGGGACCGACTTCACCCGTTATGATGTCAACAACGACGGTTTTGTCGATTTCGTTTTCATCATCTTTGCCGGACACGGTCAGGCCCAGGGTGGCCCCGTGGAGACTATCTGGCCTGCCATGATGGATGTGTCCAACTCCATCTACGACTATTTCGACGGTCTCAACCTCAGCGTGGCCGCATGCTCGTGCGAGCTCAAGGGTGCTGAAGGCGAGGATTGGGACGGCATGGGCACCATATGCCACGAGTTCTCCCACATACTCGGCCTCCCCGACATCTATGACGCACGCCAGACCGGCGGCTACGGCATGGGCCACTATGACCTGATGTGCTACGGCCCCTACAATGCCGACGGCGTGAAGCCTGCCGGCTATACGGCCATGGACAAATATACACTCGGCTGGATCGAGCCCAAGGTGCTCGAGGCTCCCGAGACGGGTGTGAAGCTCGATCCGTTCTCGGCAGGGGGCGATGCATACTTTATAGTCAATCCCGAGAACCCCAATGAGTATTATACTCTCGAGAACCGTCAGCCCGTAGGCTTCGATGCCGGTCTGCCCGGTCATGGCCTCGTGGTGAGCTACGTGCACTATGAGCAGAAGCACTGGAAGCGCAACACCGTCAACGCAGCCGCCCATGCCGGCTACGAGCATGTACGTATCCTTCCGGCCGATGGCTCGCTGATCACATCCGACGTCACCGGCAAGGAGGATATCTATGCCGGTAGTGAGGCTGGCGACCCGTTCCCCGGCAAGAAGGAGGTGACATCGCTCAGTGTAGCCACTCATCCCTCGGCTAAATGGTACTCCAACGGTAAGAATATGGAGCATACGCTCACCAATATCCGCGAGGATGAGAACGGTGTAATAACCTTCGATTTCGACTCGCAGTCCGGTATAGATGACATCGTTGCCGCCGGTGAGGATATCCGTGGCGGCCATGGCTGCGTCATCGCTCCCGAAGGTGCCGAGGTCTACACCCTCGCCGGTGCGCGTGTGGGCACTGAGGGTCTCGCTCCCGGTATATACATCGTGCGCACCGAGGCCAGTGTGGCCAAGGTGGTCGTGAAGTGAAAAATTCCATTCATCTACTACAATAACACGTTATGAGAAAATCTTTATTTCTGACGTTGTTCGCGTTTGTCATGGGCTTCCTGGGTGTACATGCCCAGAATGTCAATATCAATGTGGACAATGCCGCCAATGTCAAGGTGGCCACCCAGTCGGGTTATGGCAGGGTGATAGACCTTGTGGACGGATTTAACCGCATCACGGATCTCTCCGCCTCGGACAATCCCCTGACCATCGAGCCGGCCAACGGCGCCACGATTGTTGAGGTCACTAAAAACGGTGAAAAGCTGTCTCCCTCGGGCGATGGCAAGTATCGTGTGGCCATCGAGGCCATGATGCTCGACATCGTGACTTCGGGCGGCGCATCGTCCTCCGAGGTTGAGGTGTCCTTCTTCAATATGGGCGATGCCGGCTCGGCTGTAGTGACCTACGGCAGCGAGACCGCCGCATGGTCGGTGCCGTTCAAGGTGGCCAAAGGCACGGAGTTCACCGTGGCTCCCGCCGCAGGATATGCCCTGACGAGTGTGTCGCCGCTTAACAATGCCTCTGTGGTGAAGAATGCCGACGGTACTTATACATATAAGGCTGAGGCTTCCAATACTATCTATGTATACACTGAGGTGACCGGCGCCAAGATCACAATCGACATGGACTTCGCCGACAATGCGAATTTCTATGTAGGTCCTACCGCCGACAAGAAGCTTGCTGTATACACAGGCAAGAACACTATCGTGACAGATGAGTCGCTCCAGCCTCTCTACATAGAGCCTGCTGCAGGAGCCGAGATCATAGTCGTGACCAAAAATGGCGAGGAGCAGCACTGGAGTCCCTTCTCCGGATGCCGTCTGGCCTTTGCCAACGGTGATGCTTTTGTGGTGACAACCAAAGGCCGTGAGGTGAATGTTAAGTTCACCGCTCCTTCCGGACAGGCAGATCTCGATTCATATACATTCGTGAGCGATGGCAAGGAGCTTGCTCTCAGCGGCACAGAAGCTACTGTCAAACTCCCTCTCGGCGCTATCGTTACCGCTACCCCCAAGGGAGCCAACCAGCTTAAATATATCATAGGTGGTAATGCCGCTCCGGCCGAGGCTCCCTCGCAGGCATTCCAGGTGAATATGGACGACCTTCAGGTGTTCGTCTATGGCATCAAGGCCGCAGGTGTGAACATCGACGTTGACAATGCATCGCGTATCTCTGTGAAGCAGACCAACGGCTATGGCGCTGCCCTCACTCTCGTTGACGGCATGAACAACTTCCCCTTGGCCGACATCAAGAACTCCCTCAAGATCGCAGCTACCGAAGGCAATGCCATCACATCCGTCACCCTCAACGGTGAGGCTGTCAAGGCTGCCAACGACGGCTCCTATCTCATCAAGGCCACCGAAGGTTGCTGCATCGAGGTGAAGACCCGTGAGATCCCCAAGGCTCTCCCTGTCACTCTCGCTGTGGTTCCCGCCGATCTCGCTTCGCATCTCGTGCTTACCGTGAACGATGAGGAGGAACTTCTCTCCACCGGAACCGAGACCCTCATGGTCGAGGCTGAGAGCATCATTACTGTCAAGGCCGAGCGTGGCTACCGCATCACATCTCTCACCGCCGGTGAGAACGACGTGATCTTCGATGAGGAGACCGATACCTATACATTCGACGTATTCTCGGCATGCACGCTTGCCGTGGCTATGGAGGAGATCGTGGCACGCGAGGGTTACTCGCTCGTGACGGTCGAGACCGACAATCCCACCGGTGTATCGTTTGTGGAGTATGACGAGGCCGACAAGTTTGTGCAGAACCTCGAGCCCGGCAAGGTATATGAGGTGAAGAACGGCAACGCCGTGATTGTACGCACATTCTCCACCATGCTTTTCTTCAAGTCGGTGACCGCCAACGGCAAGGAGGTCGCACCGGTGCCCGACAACGAAAAGCAGTTCAAGATCACCATCAACGAGAAGACCGATATCATGGCCGAGACATACTACAAGGCTCTTATCGGAACATCCTCTACCTTCAACAGCGAGAACCACTCGGTAATCGGCAAGCTCTATGTTAAGGATGGCGACAAACTCGTGACCAACTATACTGCTGCCGTGGGCGAGACCATCACATTCGTATGTGAGACCTCGGCCGGCTACGAGCTCGACTACATCAAGCGCACATATCCTGAAAGCGATGTGCACTATGGGATGACTTATACCGTGACGGATGCTGATGTGGAGAGCGGTGCGTTCTTCGAAGGTGTCTACAAGGAAGGCAGCGTGAAGTCGTACGTGGTACGCGGTAACAACTGTTTCGTTGAGAATCCTGACGAAGGCAATATCCTTGCCGGTGTCGTAAGAATCTATGACGAGAATAATCCCAATGGCGAGGGCCTCACCGAAGTTGTTGCGCTCGAGGGTCAGGAAGTGATACTTCTGGCTTACGCACGTGACGATTACGAGTGTCTGCACTTCAATCTCTGGCGCAATGAGTCAGTGATCCTGCCCCAGCGTTATGTCGTGAACGGCGAGGATGCCAATGGCGCAGGTGTGATAGAGGTAGGCGCTACATTCGTGCCCAAGGGATCCGGTATCGGCAGCATTGACGCCGACGCTGCCGACATGGTTTACGACGCATCCGCCGGCCTCATCAAGGCTTCGGGCCGTATCGATGTATACAACGCATCCGGTCTGCTTGTCAAGACAGCCGAGGGTGAGCTCTCGACCGACACTCTTGCTTCCGGTCTCTACATTGCCGTGAGCGGCAACAAGACCGTCAAGTTCGTGAAATGATAGCCGGGTTGCGATGCTGTCGTAGCTGACGTATCGCTGCAAAAGGCAGAACAAAGGACAGAAATTGGCAAATAATCAGTTGTCGTGCTGATGATTGAGATGTTGCCGACTTCTGTCCTTTGTTCTGCCTTTTGTTTCCTGCTGCCGATTCTCGATACCTGTCGTGTCTTCACAGGCCGCAGTGTCATCAATGCGGATATGTTATGGCGATTCATAAGGTAAATTTTTTACGTGCTGATATAAAATCAGTTCCACATTATTTTGATAATCAAAAGAAATTGTATAACTTTGCACAGTTTTTTCAACCAATATTGTCGTGGGAAAATTTTCAGCATTCCGTCTCCAGCTCAAGGCGATCCCCGAAGGAACACAGGAATTTGATTATCATCTTGATAAGCAATTCTTTGTGAATATGGAGAGTACCGACATACATGACGCCGATCTCGACGTCAAGCTTGTCGTGACACATAAGCATGATATCTACAATCTTGCTTTCCATGTCACGGGCAATGTCACGCTTATCTGCGACCGTTGCCTGGACGACCTTATCCAGCCTATCGACGCCACCTACGAGATCAACGTCAAGTTTGGCGATGACTATGCGGAGACCGATGACCTGCTTGTGATACCCGACAATGACCCGACGCTCAACGTCTCCTATATGATCTTCGACACGGCTTCGCTGGCCATACCCATCAAGCATGTCCACCCGCTCGGTAAGTGCAACAGGGCTATGAGTGCTCTCCTGCGCAAGCACCGGGCCACCAAGGCAGACGATGACGATGCGGAGCTTGCTGACCGCCTCATCGACGAGATGGACTCCATGGACACAGCTCCCGATGATGAGGCTCCGGCCGATGTCCCGACCGATCCGCGGTGGGATGAACTTAAGAAGCTCTCCGGCAACGCTGAGGAAAACTGAACATAGAGCGCGTCACCGCACCTTGATCCAAGAGAGAGGATCGGCCGCGTACAAAAGATATAGTAACAAAACAAATCAAAACGTTTAAATAAGTCATGGCACATCCTAAACGCAAACAATCCAAGACCCGTACAGCAAAGCGCCGCACACACGACAAGGCTGTAGTCCCCACCATCGCCCTCTGCCCCAACTGCGGCTCATGGCATCTCTATCACTGCGTATGCGGTGAGTGTGGTTACTACCGCGGTCGCATCGCTATCGAAAAGACAGCTGCTGTCTGATCTACGGCCCATGTGATTTACGCGTGGCGTGATCCCGCGGCTTGATGGCCCGGGTGCGCCACACTAAAATTTCACGCAGTCTTGGCTGAGACCATCCATGCAGGCTCGAACCGGAAACATAGGCCGAAGGCCGGTTTCCGTAACCCTCTCATCGGGGAGAGTCTGCTGTAAGACGGTTGGTTCCGGCCCGGGTGCTGTGTGAAATTTTTTCATATATCCATATCATCCTCCCATCAAATCATCAGAAGAAAATGATAAACGCCCGCATAACAGGACTCTCGTCCTATGCCCCTGACGATATCCTCGACAACGAGGCACTCTCAAAGATGGTTGATACCAACGACGAGTGGATCACCACACGAGTAGGTATCAAGACCCGCCACATACTCCGCGAGCCCGGCAAGGGTTCGTCCTATCTCGGCATCAAGGCCGTGGAGCGACTCCTGGAGTCGACCGGCACAAAGCCCGAGGAGGTGGATCTACTCATCTGCGCCACATCCAATCCCGACTACCGTTTCCCCTCTACCGGATCTATCATAGCCCATCAGTGCGGACTCACCTCTGCCTATTCCTATGACATCCAGGCCGCATGCGCCGGCTTCCTCGTGGCTCTCGAGGATGGCGCCGCCTACGTCAAGTCAGGTCTCCGCAAGAAGGTGATCGTGGTTGCCGCAGAAAAGATGTCGTCCATGACTGACTATACTGACCGCTCCACATGTCCGCTCTTCGGCGACGGTGCCGCTGCTATGATGCTCGAGCCTACTGAGGAGAATGTGGGTATACTCGAGGGTGTGTTCCATATCGACGGTCAGGGCCTCGAGCATCTGTGGATGCCTGCCGGCGGATCCGTGCTCCCCGCAAGCCATGAGACAGTGGACGCCCACCAGCACTTTGTGATCCAGGATGGCCGCAACGTCTACAAGAACGCTGTCACCGATATGCTTGAATCCTCCAAGGAGGTTATGGCCAAGGCCGGTGTGACCATCGACGACATAGACTGGTTCGTGCCCCATCAGGCCAATCTCCGTATCATCGAGGCTGTGGGCTCGCGTCTGGGCATCGATGAGAACAAGGTGCTCGTCAACATCGAGAAGTACGGCAATACATCCGCCGCTTCGATACCCCTCTGTCTTGACGAATACAAGGACCGTCTCAAGAAGGGCGACAAGATCGTGCTCACCGCCTTTGGCGCCGGTTTCACATGGGGTGCACTCTATGTGATCTGGGATCTCTGATCGCCTGATACAAGTATACAAAAGGACAAATAAGAGACAGAAGTGGCAGGGAATAATTAATTGTCGTTCTGATAATTAAAATTTCTGTCACTTCTGTCTCTTATTTGTCCTTTTGCGTGGAGATATCAATTGCCACGCCACCCATTCCGGAGTGCCCCGGGTGCTTTTTTAGCGGGTTCGGAAAATCTTTTACGGAGTGTTTATTGTTTAACCTTAAAGATTAAACCCTAAAACATGGAACATAAATCAGGATTCGTCAATATTGTCGGCAACCCCAATGTGGGAAAGTCGACCCTTATGAATGACCTTGTGGGCGAGCGCATCAGCATCATCACCTCCAAGGCTCAGACCACACGTCACCGTATCACCGGTATAGTCAATACACCGGACTATCAGATAGTTTTCTCCGACACCCCGGGTGTGCTCACACCTAAATATAAGCTTCAGGAAAGCATGCTCAACTTCAGCGAGGGTGCGCTTGTGGATGCCGACATACTTCTCTATGTCACCGATGTGGTGGAGGATCCGGCCAAGAATGCCGACTTCCTCGAGAAGGTGGCCAAGGAGAAAATCCCCGTCATCCTTGTCATCAACAAGATTGACCTTGTCAAGGATCAGCAGCAGCTCGTTGATCTCACCGACCAGTGGCAGAAACGGCTGCCCAACGCTGAAATATTCCCGATCTCGGCCAAGGAGCATTTCAACATCGACAACCTCATGGCCCGTATCGTCGAACTCCTCCCGGTGTCGCCCCCATTCTTCGGCAAGGATGCGCTCACGGACAAACCGGCGCGATTCTTCGTCACTGAGATCATCCGTGAGAAGATCCTGCTCAACTATGACAAGGAGATCCCCTACTCGGTGGAGGTGATCGTGGAGAAGTTTGAGGAGAAAGCCGGGGCCATCCACATCATGGCTGTGATCTATGTGGAGCGTGACTCGCAGAAGGGTATCATCATAGGCCACCAGGGATCGAAGATCAAGAAGGTGGGTACTGATGCCAGAAAGGATATCGAGAAGTTCTTCGGCAAGAGTGTGTTCCTCGAACTCTTCGTGAAGGTGGAACCCAACTGGCGCAACCGCGAGAACAAGCTCAAATCATTTGGCTATATAGAATGATCCTGATTTCTCGGATATAAGAAACAAAAGAAACAGAAGAAGGACAGAAGAAACACAACGATTGAACTGATTCAATCTGTTTCTTCTGTCCTTCTTCTGTTTCCTTACTTATAGAGGTATAGGGATCAGATGAGGGCGGTGCCGGTCATCTCGGCGGGCTGGGGGAGACCCATGATCTTGAGGATGGTGGGAGCTACGTCGGCCAGACGTCCGTCGGCCACGTGTGCGTCCTTGTTCTCGGTCACGTAGATGCAGGGCACGGGATTGAGCGAGTGGGCAGTGTTGGGGGTGCCGTCGGGGTTGATAGCGTTGTCGGCGTTGCCGTGGTCAGCTATGATGATCACCTCGTAGCCGGCAGCCTTGGCAGCCTCTACAGTATCACGCACGCACTCATCGACAGCCTTGACAGCCTTGCAGATGGCATCGTATACGCCTGTGTGGCCCACCATGTCGCCGTTGGCATAGTTCACAACGATGAAGTCATACTTCTCCTCCTTGATGGCCTCCACGAGTTTGTCCTTCACCTCGTAGGCGCTCATCTCGGGCTTGAGGTCGTAGGTGGCCACCTTGGGTGATGCCACGAGGATGCGCTCCTCGCCTTCGTAGGGGGCCTCGCGTCCGCCGTTGAAGAAGAATGTCACGTGGGCATACTTCTCGGTCTCAGCTATGTGGAGCTGCTTCTTGGAGAGCGACGAGAGATACTCGCCGAGAGTATTCTCCACGTTCTCTTTGGGGAAGAGGATATGCACGCCGGTAAACGATGCGTCGTAGGGGGTCATGCAATAGTACTGCAGACCGGGGATCACCTTCATGTCAGCCTCGGGGATGTCGTGCTGCGTGAGGGCTACGGTGAGCTCCTTGGCACGGTCGTTGCGGTAGTTGAAGAAGATCACTGCGTCACCCTCCTTGATGGTGCCGTCCACGGTGGAGTTGTGGATCGGTTTGATGAACTCGTCGGTCACATCGTTGTCGTAGCTCTGCTGTACGGCTGCGGCCATGTCGGAAGCCTGCTCGCCCTCTCCCTTTACAAGGAGATCGTAGGCCACCTTTACGCGCTCCCAGCGCTTGTCGCGGTCCATGGCATAGTAGCGGCCTATGATGGACGCTATTTTGCCGGCGCTCTTGGCGCAGTGGGCCTCGAGTTGCTCGATGAAGCCCTTGCCGCTGCGGGGATCGGTGTCGCGGCCGTCCATGAAGCAGTGGATGTATACCTTCTCGAGGCCATATTCCTTGGCTATGTCGCAGAGAGCGAAAAGATGGTCGAGCGAGGAGTGTACGCCGCCGTCGCTGGTGAGGCCCATGAAGTGGATGGCCTTGCCATGGTCGCGGGCATATGAGAAGGCGTTGACGATCTCCGGGTTGCGGAGTATCGAGCCGTCGGCACATGCCTTGTTGATCTTCACGAGATCCTGATATACGATACGGCCTGCGCCGATGTTGAGGTGGCCCACCTCCGAGTTGCCCATCTGGCCGTCGGGGAGACCTACGTTCTCGCCCGATGCCTGAAGCTGGCTGTGGGGATATGTGTTCACGAGTGAGTCCCAATAAGGGGTGGGGGTGCTTGAGATGGCGTCGCTCTTGGTGTGGTTGCCAAGGCCCCAGCCGTCAAGAATCATCAACAATGCTTTCTTTGCCATGATTATATTTATGTTATGTTGGATTTTTTCAGCACAAAGTTACTCATAAATTTGGAAATATAAGAATATTTGCATAACTTTGCAATGAAATAAAAATTGTAATAATTACAACTTTGAATTTGCTCCATGAATTATACGACACAGGACATACTTGACACGCTCGCAGCCCACGGCATCAAGCCGTCGGCCCAGCGCATAGTCATACTGCGTTATCTCATGGAACACCGTATCCACCCCACTGTCGACGAGATCCACACCTCGCTGCAGGCCGAGCATCCCACGCTCTCGCGCACCACAGTCTACAACACCCTCAAGCTTCTTGCCGCCTCCGGAGCCATACGCTGTCTGGAGATGGGCGTGGCCGAGGGAGCGCGGTGGGACTATGCCGAAGCCGAGCATGCCCACTTCGTGTGCACGCGTTGCGGCAGTGTCACCGATATGCCGCTGGCCGGAGCCTCCTTTCCCACCGTCCCGGGGGGATATGAGGTGGAGAGCGTGGCCCTGTCGTTCAAGGGTGTGTGTCCGCAATGCCGCGAACAGTAATTATCCAACCCAATAATCATCCAACAAAAATCATCAATCACTATGAAGAAGAAATTTATCTGCACCGTATGCGGTTACGTACACGAAGGTGACGAGGCTCCCGAAAAGTGCCCCCTCTGCAAGGCTCCCCGTTCAGCATTCAAGGAGCTCAAGGAAGACGCTCAGGAGGAACTTGAGTTCGTAACAGAGCACGTTATCGGTATCGCCGCCGACACTGACGACCAGATGAAGGCCGACCTCCGCGCCCACTTCGAGGGCGAATGCGCCGAGGTAGGTATGTATCTCGCCATGTCGCGTCAGGCTGACCGCGAGGGCTATCCCGAAGTGGCCGAGGCTTTCAAGCGCTACGCTTTCGAGGAGGCCGAGCACGCTTCACGTTTCGCTGAGCTCCTCGGTGAGTGCGTATGGAACACCGAGCAGAACCTCAAGGCCCGTATGGCTGCCGAGGCAGGTGCCAACGCCGACAAGATGCGTATAGCCAAGCGCGCCAAGGAACTCAACCTCGACGCCATCCACGATACCGTACACGAAATGGCCAAGGACGAGGCTCGTCACGGCCAGGGCTTCCAGGGTCTCTACAACCGCTTCTTCAAGAAGTAATAGCATACGAGATTAACTCTCATTACCGGATTCTGCAATTGATTTGCGGGATCCGGTTTTTTGTGCTAAAGTCCTTTCCTTTTTTGATGAATTTGTTTGATTTTTGATGGATTTAAAATATATTTGCAAAAAGAGGTGATGAGAAAAATAATAGTTACATTGGCTTTTTGGGTGATGGTTGGTTCGCTGACGGCTGAAATAAACAGCCATACAGATGGATCGCCGGAAGGAGATGTCTCTAAGAATATGGTGGCTGAGGAGTTGGTAGATAGTCTTAACGGGTTGTCACTTACCGTCATGCAGGCAATTCATGATATGAACGGGGAGAAGAGAACGGGAGGCGAGAATTATGTTTTCTCTCCTGTCAGTATGGCGTTTGACCTCGGTATGGTAGCTAACGGTGCAAGTGAAAATGATCAGAAGAGCATACTCGGGCTGCTCGGAGCCAATGGCTATGGCATGGCACGGTTGAATGATGTGATGGGTAAGTTTCATGACAAATTCAACATATCGGATTCGGCGTGCGTTTTGTCGACTGAAAATTCTGTCTGGTGTGAGAAGTCAGTCAAGCTGAACAAGCGGTTTGTGCGGATCTGCAAGAAAGTATATCGCGCCCCGGTCTTTTATGAAGACCTTTCCACTGTCAGGACAATGGAGAAGATCAACGCTTGGACATCAGAAAAGACCAACGGTATGATCCCGTGCCTGTTGACGGAGCCAATGAAAAGTTCAACCGGAATGGCTCTTGTCAACGCCACATATGTCAGAGGTGAATGGTGTCATGGATTCGATAAGAGTAGGACGCGCCAGAGGATATTTCATAACTCAGACGGCACGCGGGGGAATTGCATGATGATGACGGCGGTCAATATGGATCTCGCGTGTTATGATTGCGAGTCCTTCTCAGCGGTCAGGATGGAACTTGGTAATGGTAGACTGACGATGACTTTTGTGCTCCCTGATGAGAAACATTCGGTAAGGGATGTATGCGGTCAGATGGGTCATGATTTCTTCAGTCGGTGGAACGAGATATCTGATGTTAAGGAATTTGCATCTGTAATGATCCCTGTGTGGGATGTGGAATATGGATTGGATCTGAAAAATGTGCTTCCGGCCGACATAAGTGCCGGTATGGCAGATGGAGGGCCGGTGATATCAGGCATATATCAGAAAGCGAGGGTGAGAGTGGACGAAAGCGGGGCGGAGGCTGCCGCCGCGACAATCTCCATGATTGACTATGCGCCATCGGAAGAAATGCTGGCCCAACGCCGGAAGATTGTGTTGGACAGACCGTTCATGTATTTTATGACGGATGTGGATACAGGAGTGATACTGTTTGCCGGTGAGATATGCCGGTTCGAGCCATCCGCGCGGCGTCCGCCGTATCAGAGGCGACGATGAAGAAAAACGACCGGCCCGTCATCCCGACGGGCCGGTCGTTTATAACCTTAAATCTAATACCATGAAAACACAGTGCAAATATAGTAACTACAACTTTACAACGCCACCATATGCAAATGGTTCGCTCCAGAGGCCGATTTAACACTCGTTAACTGTCCAACTGAAAAAAAAGTCGTAATTTAGCGTCCAAAAGATAATTTGCTATGAGTAAAAGAATCCTGACCATTGATGACGAGGAGTCAATCTGCGAGATAGTCAGCTATAACCTGCGCAAGGAGGGTTTTGAGGTTGACACGGCCTACAGTGCCGAGGAGGCCCTCGAGATGGATCTCCGTAAGTATGATCTTTTCATAGTCGACATAATGATGGAAGCGATGAGCGGATTTGATTTCGCCAAGCGTCTGCGCAATACCACAGGTATAGAGGATGTCCCCATCATATTCTGCTCGGCTTTGAACGGTGAGGACGATACCGTGATGGGGCTCAACATAGGAGCTGACGACTATATCACCAAGCCATTCAAGATGAGCGAGCTCATAGCGAGGGTCAACGCAGTGCTGCGCCGCGCCGAGCTGGCACGCAAGGCGCTCGGCGCCATGGCCACACAGGCTCCAGCCGGCGATCAGGATCAGCTCGAGAAGCCTATAGAATACCGTGGCCTCAGCCTTGACCCCAACGAGAAGGTGTGCCGCATAGATGGCTCGGAAGTGCCCCTGACAAAGACCGAATTCGAGATACTCCAGTTTTTCCTCACTCACCGTAACCGCATTTACTCCCGCGAGGAGATAATACGCCGTGTGTGGGCCGATGATGTCGTGGTGACCACGCGCACCATCGATACCAACATCACCCGTCTGCGTAAGAAAATAGGTGCCTATGGCAACAATATAGAGACGCGTCTCGGTTTCGGTTATGGCTTCAAGGAGAGGGATTAGTTATCACTGGAGGCTCTTTCTGCCTATAGCGCTATGTCTTTGCATAGTGTTCGGCTTCATAATCTGGTATCAGTACAAGCGTGAGGCCGACTACCGTGCCGAACTTCTCACCCAGCAGCTCGACCTGATAAACCGTCGTGTGCTGGGCGCGTATGACAACGACCAGACCCTCCGCCCGTTCAATGCCTTCATAGCCACGTATTTCTCGGGATCGCGATTCGAGAATGTGCGCATATCCGTCTATCAGGCCGACGGTATGCTGAAATACTCGTTCGGCATCCCGGTGCCTTTCGATGACGGACAGCTGAATGTCATAAAGTCGTTCGATTCGGACGGCGTGCCGCGCAGAGTGGTGCGCGATGACGAAGGGCATGTCTACATGGTCAGCTCAAGTTTCAGTACCGACAACAAGGTAAAGGTGATAAGCGCCATGCCCTATGACTCGGAATATGACGACGCCATACAGGTGGACAGCACCGTGTGGCTCGTCATTCTCGCTTGTATGGGAGTGACGCTCGTGGTGACATATTACTTCACGCGCATGCTCACCCGCAGCGTGAAGCTGCTCAAGGATTTCGCCTACCGCGCGGCTACCGGCGGACGGTTCACAGGCATAGATAAGTTTCCACGCAACGAACTCGGCGACATATCGCGCGAGATCGTGACACTCTACCGCGAGAGGGCCAATGCCGTGGAGCTCATCAACAAGGAGCGCAAGGTGGCCATCCATGCCATAGAGGAGAAGGCGCGTGTGACACGCGAGATGACCAACAATATCAACCACGAGATCAAGACCCCCGTGGGTATCATACGCGGCTATCTGGAGTCGATCCTTGCCGATCCCGACATGGATCCGGCCACGTTGCGGCGCTTCCTTGAGCGCATGCTCAGCAATGTGGAGCGTCTCACCAACCTCCTCAATGACGTCTCGACGATGACACGTCTGGAGAATGGGGCCGACAAGATATCTGTCAATAAGGTGGATATGTATGATCTTGTATACCAGATCGAATATGATATGCATGCCGACAACCAGAAGCGCTCCATGGAGTTCTCGTTCGATATCCCGATGGACTGCTACGTGACAGGCAATTCCGGCCTTCTCCACGGCATGATATGCGGTCTGATACGCAACTCCGAGATGTATTCTGGTGGAACGAAGATAGGGTTGAGGCTCATATCGGAGAGCGAACGTTTCTACGTGTTCGCCTACTACGACAATGGCGTGGGTGTCCCCGAGGAGCATATCCCGCATCTGTTCGAGCGGTTCTACCGCATTGACACCGGACGCTCGCGAAAACAGGGTGGCACCGGTCTCGGTCTGCCTATCGTCAAGGGCACCATCACCACCCTCGGAGGCACCATATCGGTGCACAACCGTTCGACCGGCGGACTTGAATTCATCTTCTCGCTGCCCAAATGGACGGGGATGGCCAAACAATGAGTGCGGCCACTTGTTTAAATTATTAGCAGGGAGATGACAGGACGCTCCCGCGTCGGTCTCCGGCATTCCTGTCCATCGCGGACACACCTCACTGTTTTTACAACCATCACTGTTTATGGAACATATCAAAGTCAAGATAGTCAACGATGCGGGCGTTGAGCTCCCCGCCTACGAGACACACTCGGCCGCCGGAATGGATGTGCGTGCGGCTATCAAGGAGCCTGTGACGCTCGGCCCTCTCGAGCGGGCACTTATCCCTACCGGTCTGCGCATACAGCTGCCTCAAGGCTATGAGTGCCAGATCCGTCCGCGTTCCGGCCTTGCGCTCAAGCATGGCATATCGCTGGTCAATACCCCCGGCACTGTCGATGCCGACTATCGCGGCGATATCGGGATAATAGTGATCAATCTGTCCAACGAACCTTATACCATCTCGCCCGGCGAGCGCATCGCCCAGATGGTGATAAAGCAGTATGTCCACGTGACATGGGAGCCCGTCAAGCGCCTCGACGAGACCGAGCGCGGCGAGGGTGCTTTCGGTCACACCGGGACTGAATAGCACAAATATCTTGTCCATATAATGAAGAGACTCCCCGTAATACTGATACTCATGCTTCTCGTGGCTGCCGCCGTGATGGCCCGGCCGGCGATGCGGCGTGCGGATACCGATGAGGACAAGGCCAAGGCCGACTATTTCTTCCTCGAGGCGCTACGTGCCAAGTCGCAGGACAAGCCTGATGCTGCGTTCGAGCTGCTGAAACGTGCCCGTGAGCTCAATCCTGCCGATCTTGAGATCGGGCAGGAACTCGCTCTCTATATGCTCATGCTATCCGCCACCGACTCCACGTGTCTGGCCGAAGCCATGAACATGACCAAGGCTTACTGGGACGCCAATCAGTCGGACTTCACCGCAGGGTTGCGTTACGGCCTGCTCAATGACCGTATGCTCAACCGTCAGGAGGCTCTCCGTGTATGGAACACTCTCCATGAGCTTTATCCCGAGAAGACGGATCTGACGCTCCATCTGGCCGATGTGCTCGGCCAGGGTGGCCCGAATTCCGACCGCAACCGAGCTATAGCCCTCTATGACTCAATCGAGATAGTGGAGGGGCCGGGTCTGCCGCTCGTGGGCAAAAAAATAGAATTGTATCTCAACGAGAACGATACCGCCGGGGTGTTACGCGAGGCCGACCGTCTGCGTCTCTCAGCGCCGGCCAATATAGACTACCAGGTGTTTTCGGGCGAGGTTTACTCCATGATGGGGCGTTCGGACGAGGCTCTTGACTTCTTCAACCGCGCCATAGAGCTTGACCCTGCGAGCGGATATGCACGATTCTCCCGCGCACAGTATTTCAAGGAGCGCGGCGACTCGGTGGCCTATGACCGTGAGGTCTTCGTGGCTCTGCGTCAGCCCGATCTCGATGTGGACACTAAACTCATGATCTTGCGTGGATACATATCCGATATATATGCCGACTCCACCCAGCAGCCGCGCATCCGATCGCTCTTTGACACCCTCATGGTGGTGCATCCGCTCGAGCATGACATACATGATCTCTATGCACGCTATCTCATCACGGTGAAGGACTATGCCGGCGCCGCCGAGCAGACGGAGCAGACTCTTGGTCTGGATCCGGCCGATCCTGAGGGATGGGAGATGCTTGCTTCGCTCTATCTTCAGGAAGAGGAGCTCGACAAGGCCAAGGATGCCATAAAGCGTTCATTGCACTATTATCCGGACAATCCCTCCCAGCACATGATGCTCGGCAGCATTTTCTATCAGGAGGAGGAGTACGACAAGGCTATGTCGGAGTATGAGCGTTCGGTGGAGCTGCTCGATGAGAACGACACCGACAATCTGTCGCGCGTCTATGGTCTGATGGGCGATGCCCTGTATGCCGACCATATGGCTGACAGCGCATTCGTGTATTATCAGAAAGCCGTCCTCTATGATCCTACCAATTATCTGGCTATGAACAACAGCGCATACTTCATGGCTTGCGAGGGGAAGGACCTCGACAAAGCGCTTGAAATGATAGAGAAGGTTGTGGCGGTGGATCCGTCATCGGCCACATCGCTCGACACATATGCCTGGGTTTTGTTCAAACGTAAGGAGTATGAGAAGGCCCGCGAGATAATGGACCGTGTGCTGACGCTCGACGGCGATGATCCGACGGCCGAGGTGCTCGATCATGCCGGGGATATCTACTTCATGGATGGAGAGCCACGCCAGGCCCTCGACTTCTGGAAGCAGGCGCTGGAGCTCGAGCCCGATGATGAGCGTCTGCGCGAGAAGGTGAAGCAGAAATGCATAATCAAATAATTTGACATCACATTTATCAGGCCGTCTTCTTCCCGGCCATACAGACAAACCTATTCAAAAACGAAAATGAACCGATCACTCAGTATTATCCTCCTCATAGCGGCTCTGGCCCTGCTCGGGGCATGCTCATCCTCGCGCAAAGGTTCTGGACATGTGGACATAGGCGGACTTGAAAAGGAAGCGTATACCGTCCCTGAAATGGTGCGGGGGCTTAATGCACGGGCCGGGGACTGGGAGAGTGTGAGGATACCGGTCAGTGTGTCGCTCAAGTCGTCGGTGTCTATGAAACTCAGCGGCACGCTCTCCATGGTACGCGACCGCGAGATACTCCTCTCGCTCCGTTTCTTCGGGTTCGAGGTAGCTGCCGCGAGGATATCCGATGACTCCATACAGGCATATGCCAAGCAGCCCTCCAAGCTTTATGTGTCGGAGAGCGTGTCCGATCTTCTCGGCGGGTTTCCTGTCAATGTCGGCAATCTCCAGTCGGTGATTCTTGGCCAGATATTCATGGCCGGGAGCCGTGATCTGGATATAGGCCGTTGCACTGTGGCTTTCCGTCCGGAGGATTATACCGTTACTCCACCTGCACCACGCAAGGGGATATCCTACTCGTTCACAGCCGTTACGGCTGACAATCTGCTCCGTACTCTCTCGGTGAACCATACTGGAGGTGCATCGGGTTCGGTTGAATATACCTATGATTCAGCCACTCCCGAGCGCGGTCTGCCCGGACAGATAGAAGTGCAGGGCACAATGAATAAGCGCAAAGTGGAGCTTGGCCTCACACTAAATACCGGCAAGACTGAATGGGATCGTGCGGAGAACCGTAAGTTCACCATACCTTCCGGATGCAGGAAAGTCAAGGCTTCGGCGCTGCTCAAACTCTTATCGTCCGGAAATTGAAAGCTTCACGTCCGATATACAGGTCCCTGCTGCGGATCCTCATCGTTGTTTTGGTCATGACTTTGACCGGAATGGATGCTGATGCCCAGCGCCGCAAGAAGCGGACACGGCGCACCGGAAGCGGATCAACCCCCGCACGCACCATGGAGAAGGTGAAGAAGGAACAGGATGCCACACAGCTGAAGATCTCCGAAACGTCAACCCGTATCAACACCACCAGCAAGGAGCTCAACCGTCAGCTCAGCCGCCTGAACTCGCTCAATGCCGACATAGAAGTGACGCAAGCCAATGTAGGTCGGCTGCGCAGCCATATCGACTCCATAGGCTCGCAGATCAATGTGACTTCCGACTCCATATCAATTCTCGAGAAGGATCTTGAGAGTCTGCGCCGTGCCTATGCGCAGGCCATGCAGCGCCTTCAGCCATCGGTGCGCGGACTCAACAACGTGTCGTTCATATTCTCGTCGGGGAGTTTCTCGGAGGCATGGGCACGTGTGAGGTATCTGCGTCGCTTCTCACGATGGCGCGACCACAAGGCGCAGGAGATATCATCCACGATAGACCGCATCTCGGAGCGAAGGCAGCATCTCACCGGGTTGCGTCACGCCCAGGACAAGGCATATCGCCGCGCGGAGCAGGAACGGGCCACTCTCGCACGCCAGCAGGAGGAGTCCAACCGTATAGTCAGGGATCTGCGCAAGGAGGACTCACAGCTACGCGCCGAGCTGGCTCGCCAGAAAAAACAGGCCGCGGCTCTTGACCGCGAGCTTGACCGTCTCATTGCCGCCGAGCAGGAGCGTATAACACGCGAGGAGGAGGCCAGACGCAAAAAGGAGCAGGCCGAGGCCCAACGGCGCAAGTCCACATCGCCGGCTTCGTCCGCCCCCAAGGAGCAACCTGCCACGCGCACTCCCGCCCCGGCCACACCGCTCTCCGGAACCTTTGCCCAGAACAAGGGAAAACTTCTTTTTCCCGTGGCAGGCAGCTACAAGATCGTACGCAAGTTCGGGCGGCGTCCGCATCCTACTCTCAAGCATGTGGAGACAGACAATGCCGGTATCGATATCGAGACATCGGCAGGATCGGGAGTGCGTGCGGTATTCTCGGGCACGGTGTCAGCCATATTCGACCAACCGGGATTCGGCAAGATCGTGATGCTGCGCCATGGCAAATATCTCACCATCTATGCGGGCCTCGGGAGTGTAGGGGTAAGGAAAGGTGAAAGTGTCAAGACCGGTCAGAATCTCGGATCACTCGCCGCAGCCGACGGGCACTCTATACTCCACTTCGAGATCCGCGATGAAAAGCAAAAGCTCAATCCTTCGCTATGGTTGCGCTGATCACTAAACAAAACCCTCATAAAGAGGGTTATTTAAAAAAAAGAAACTATTATGACATTTGAAGAACTCGGCGTTGACGCACCCCTGCGCAAGGCCGTCGAAGATATGGGATTTGAATTCCCCATGCCTATTCAGGAACGTGTGATCCCCCGTCTGCTCGGGGATGCCCACGATATAGTGGCCCTGGCCCAGACCGGCACAGGCAAGACCGCCGCATTCGGTCTGCCCGTGCTGCAGCGTGTGGATCCTGAGCGTAAGCGTCCGCAGGCGCTTATCCTCGCCCCGACACGCGAGCTTTGTCTGCAGATCAGCAGTGATCTCGCCGACTTTTCCAAGTATATACCCGATGTGAAGGTGATACCGGTCTACGGTGGCTCGAGCATAGAGAGCCAGATAAGGGCTCTTAAGTCAGGTGTGCAGGTGATAGTGGCCACACCGGGCCGTCTCATTGACCTGATAAAGCGTGGAGTGGTGAAACTCGACGATATCACCACAGTGGTGCTCGACGAGGCCGACGAGATGCTCAACATGGGTTTCCTCGACTCCATAGAGGAGATCCTGTCGCACGTGCCGTCCGACCGCAAGATGCTCTTGTTCTCAGCCACCATGCCTGCCGATATACTCAAGATAGCCAAGCGCTATATGAAGGACTATGAGGAGATTGTGGTAGGTTCCCGCAATGAAGGCGCCGAGAATGTAAGACATATCTACTATATGGTGAACGCACGCGACAAATATCTCGCGCTCAAACGTATCGCCGACAATTCCCCCGGTATCTATGCCATCATATTCTGCCGTACGCGTCGAGACACCCAGGAGGTGGCCGACAGCCTGATCCGCGATGGCTACAATGCCGAGGCGCTCCACGGCGATCTCTCGCAGCAGCAGAGGGATATCGTGATGAAGAAATTCCGCGACCGTGTCGTCACCATGCTTGTGGCTACCGATGTGGCCGCGCGTGGACTGGATGTGAGCGATCTCACCCATGTCATCAACTACGGTCTGCCCGAGGATGTGGCTGTCTATACCCACCGTTCGGGCCGTACAGGCCGTGCCGGCAAGTCGGGTGTGTCCATCGCCATAATCCATTCGAGGGAGAAAGGCCGTCTGCGCGAGATAGAGCGCATCATCGGCAAGACGTTCGAGCACAAGGAAGTGCCCACGCCCGAACATATCATCGAGAAGCAGCTCTACAATCTTGCCGACCGCATAGAGCGTGTCAAGGTCAATGAGGATGAGATAGCCGCTTACCTTCCCGGCATATCCCGCAAGCTGGAATGGCTCTCGGAGGAGGATCTTCTCAAGCGTGTCATATCGCTGGAATTCAACCGTCTGCTGGATTATTACAAGGATGCTCCCAAGATTGACTTCATCGATGCCAAACCCGAACGCAAGGGTAAGAAGAAAGGTGAGGGCCACGAGCGTCCGGCCGACGACAGCGAGAAGGACCGCCGCACGGCATCGAAGGGCATGGAGCGCATCTATGTGAATGTGGGTAAGCGTGACGGCTTCTTTGCCGGAAACCTCATCGAGATGCTCAACCGTCTTGTACAGGGCAAGCGTGTGGATGTGGGCCGTATAGACCTGCTCCCGTCCTATTCACTGTTTGATGTGCGCAAGAGCGACGCCCGCAAGGTGGTGGGTGCGCTGACCGGCGCTGACTTCTTCGGCAAGCGCCTCCACAGCGAGATAGCCGATAAGGACCGCGACTATTCAAAAATAGCCGACAAGAGAAAGAACAACAAAAAGAGACAATAATTATATCGCCTTATATAAGAGGTTGCCGAAATGGCAACCTCTAAAAACAGTTCATCACATGAGACATTTCCTCCTCACCGTACTCGGGCTTTCATGCGTGGCGGGGGCATCGGCGCAGCTTACGGCTGCCGATGCCTTCACCTCGGCGCCCGCATCGGTATTTCCTCTGCTTGACCGCAATACGCGGCTCGACATGGTAGACTATGTTAAAAGCGGGCTTTCCACCCCGTCGGCCAATGCGCTGAAGGGGAGTTCCACCATCACGGCCATGAGTCCGGGTGCGCTGAGTGTGAGGATGACAGATTCGTCCACGGCACAGGTCATAGTGCTCCCTGCGGGCAGTGATTCGGTCATTGCCGTCATATCCACTGTAGCTGCTCCGGGTCTTGACTCGTCGATATCGTTCTATACCACCGGATGGAAACCGGCCGATGGCAAGAAGTATTTTTCTAAACCGGACTGGAAGGACTGGACCGTGGCCGGTGCAGACGTGAGCGAGGTGACCATGCAGACGCCCTTCATGCTTGCATCATATGTATATGATCCCGATACCGGCAAGCTTACGCTCACAAACAACCTGTCGCGTTTTCTTGACAAGGATGTCTACGATGACATCTCGGCATCGCTCCATCCGGAGCTTACCTACATCTGGAACGGCAAGAAGTTCACGCGCTGACATCAGGCCGTGACCGGACGTCGTACAACGGTCTGCCTGATCTTGAAGCCCGTGTAGGCCATGAGCAGCGACATGAGCGGCGAAAGGTAGTTGAACACGCAGAATGGCAGGTAGGCAAGTGTGCTTACTCCGAGTACGGCCGACTGGGTGACTCCGCATGAATTCCATGGAATGAGTACGGATGTCACCGATACGGAGTCCTCGATGGTACGGCTCAACAGTCGCGGTTCCATGCCGGAGCGGCGGTAGACGTCGCGGTACATATTGCCGCCGATAATGATTGAAAGATACTGGTCGGCTGTGCATGCGTTGAGAAACAGACCGCTGCCCACGGTGGCGGCCACAGTTGAGAAGCGGCGACGCAGCCTCCGGGTGATGGTGTGGGTTATGGTGGAGAGCATCCCTGTGCCTATCATGGCCGAGCCGAACAGCATGGCGCACAGCACGAGTGCGATGGTGTTGAGCATTCCGGTAATGCCGCCGGTGGAGATAAGCGAGTCAAGCAGATCATATCCCGTGTCAAACTGAGTCTCCGCCCACAGGAAGCGCAGTGTCATGGCAGCGTTTTCAGCCAATGAGGAGCCGCCACCGAGCCATGCCACTATGCCGGGCTGGAGTATGAACACTCCGGCTATGCCCATGAGCGAGCTTATGGCCAGGGTTAGCACGGTCTTTACCTTCAGAGCTATCAATATGCCGGTCACTACGGGTATGACAAGCGTCCATGGTGTGATATTGAACGTAGAGTGGAGATGTGCCAGTATCTCGGAGGTGTTCACTTCCGGGCCTACCTTGCGCAGGAAGCCCTCGGTGGTGAATACCGTCAGGGCAACGGCCATGGCCGGGAGCGAGGTGAGCATGAGATAGCGTATGTGTTTGAAGAGATCCACTCCGCAGGCCGAGGAGGCCACCACCGTGGTGTCGCTCAGCGGCGATACCTTGTCGCCGAAATAAGCTCCCGATATGATGGCTCCGGCTATCCATCCCGGAGAATAACCGAGCACTGTGCCGATGCCCATGAATGCAACACCTATGGTGGCGATGGTTGACCATGAGCTACCGGTGAGCACTGACACTGCCGCACATACCACACATGTGATCACAAGGAAGAAACGCGGATGCAGCACTGACAGACCGTAGTCTATCAGCGTGGGTACGACACCGCTCAGCATCCATGTGGTGGATACCGTGGCTATGAAGAGCAGCATTGGGACGGCCGGTAGGATCTGACGTGCGCTGCGCGTGAGGCCGAGCTTCATGCCGCGCGGACCGAGACAACGTGCCGAGGCTGCGAGGCCGAGCGATAGCAACGATGCCACGAGCAGACCCATATGACTGTATTCGGATATGGCGTCGGCGCCATTCATCACGAGAAGCGCCATGAAAAAAACGAGTAGTGAGGCTACGGGTATTACCGACAGCAGGAGGGATGGACGCCTTGTGGCGTCATAGCCCGGAAGATTCAGTATGTTCAATTGTCCTATCTGATTTTTTTTGGAGGACAAAATTACTACTTTTTAGCCGTTTTCACGCCCTCACGTTAGTGAAAGTTAGTTAAGAGTTGGTTGGATGTATGTCAAAAAGTGGAATCAGCGGATTCTCATATGCGGGTATGTCTCCATAGGGAACGAACGGTTAACGTACCAAATGTGAAAACCGGACGCCGGGGTTGATGCCCGTGTCCGGTTTTCTCCATTTTAAAGCCTGAGGGGTAATGGCCCTCTCCTTTGTATTTTTACGTTTGGTTGTGTATGTGCTTACTTTTTCAGTACCTTGAGTGCGGCATCATAGGCCGGTTCGTTGGTGATCTCCTCCACTACGTCGCGGAATATGATGCGGCGGTTCTCGTCAAGAACGAGCACGGCGCGTGTGAGAAGTCCAGCCAAGGGGCCATCTACGAGCTGAAGTCCGTACTTCTGACCGAACAGGGGCGAACGGAATGCAGATCCGAAGAGTACGTTCTTGATACCCTCCACGGTGCAGAAGCGGCCCATGGCGAAAGGCAGGTCCATCGATACGCAGATTACTACGGTGTCGTCGAGCGCGGCGGCTTCCTCATTGAAGCGTCTTACAGAGCGTGCGCACACTTCGGTGTCAAGGCTGGGGAATACGTTGAGCACAACGCGTTTGCCGGCGAAGTCGCTGCAGAGCACTTGCGAGAGATCCGGACCTGAGAGATGAAAGCAGGGGGCGGTCTCGCCTACTCCGGGTACTGTGCCGCATGTATGGCAGGGCTGGCCTTTGAAAAATACGGTTTCCATATGTGGTTTTGTTTTTTAGCTTGAATAAAGTTCATTCGCCTCCGAGGGCGATCGACTGTATAACAACGTCGCCGAGATTTTTGTTCACGCCGAGAATGACATTTTTCACTATCGCTCTGCTGTCGGCCACGATGAATACGGGCAGCGATGCGGCTCCGCAGTCGCGGGCGAGCGAGCGGGCGTTGATGAGCAGGTGCTCTCCTGGACGCAACGGGCCTGCTGCCTCCTCGGCCACAGAGGCGTTTGTGCCGGTGAAGGCGAAGATGAGATCGGCGTCGGTGTCAAGACGGTCCATGGCTCCGCGCAGTTCGTTGACGATGTCGCTGTTGAATCCGGTGGCCGGATCCATGATGGCGATGACCGTAGGAGCACGGAACCCCTCGCCGCGGTGGTGGGCATAGCGCTCGCCGGTAGAGGTGGGGAGTGCGAATGTAGGCATGGGGGTGCCGCTGAGGCTCTCTATGCGGAAGTTGCTCTCTCTGAACCGTGAGAATTCCTCGGGGTAGAGTCCCACGAGGTATTCTTCGCTCAAGGGTTCGCATTTGGCGTCCGGAAGTGGCTTGTAAGTGACGAGCATGGTCTGCTCGGCTATGGAGGCCGGGTTACTCTCTGTGGACACCCTCAACGGCATGAGTGTAGTGGCGTCGAACAGATACTCCTGTTCCATCACGGTTTCCCCTCCGAGTGTCATCACTGCGGTGAGCGGGAGGGTGGTGTGGCCGTCGAATGTGCGGGCGGGGCCGAGGGTGAGGGTGTAGAGCGAGTCGGCGGCCATGGACTCAAGCTTGTCGGCCATGAACTGTGGCAACAGTTCGGCAAATTGGGCCGTCTGCTGTACACCGCCGGTGCGTGCAGTGCCCTTGAATGGCATGGCATCCCATCCTGTGTGATATTCCTGCAAGCGGTTGTTGGAATATCGGTAGTGGTTCCCGTCAAAGTAGGATGAGAATCCTTTTGTGGGTCCGGAGGGGGTGTCCAGCGACCATTCTATAAGATACTGGCATGGGGCGAGTGTGTCGGCCGGCGCAGCCATGGAGGTGAGGTCGATGTTGTAGACTACATCGGCGTCGCTCTGTGGCAGAGTGACACTGAAGTCTGCCCCGGCACGATAGCATCCTGCCGAGCGCAGCGAGCTGACAATATCAGCAATCCCCTGGGCTGTGAGGCCCAAGGGACATAACGCTGCTAACACCATTAACAATCTTGCGTTCCCTTTCATAAACAATAGTTCGACGTTCATGATTAGAACACCGGCTGCGGGCCGATGGTTCAGACAATGGCGAAAAAAGTTATCCCGATGTATGGGATTGTTCCTTATTTTTTGGGTTGGAATACTCTGTTGACTGCCAGGCGGAAGTCAGAGAGCATTGATGTGGCGGGGGTGATGAACGGTTTTACCGGAGGCTGCACTGCCGGGGCGAATACCCTCAGCAGCGAGGGGTGGCACCTTATGTCAAGTCTTGCCGGCATGTCGAGCGGCTCGCCATCTATGTGGGCCACTCCGCCGCCGTTGGCGCGGTCGATGGTGATGGCCGATGTGCGGAAGTGGTGTATGAGTACATTGTGCTCGATCATGCCTGTGAGCATGTCGAATCCCACGAGGGCGGTGGAGAGGGTGTTGCCGGCGTGTATCACGGTGACGTCAAGCAGACCGTCGTCTATACATGCGCTCGGTGCTATGTAGGCGTTGTTGCCATACTGCGAGGCGTTGCATACAGCTATGAGAAATGCCCTCTCGGTGAATGAGCGGCCATCGGCTGTGATGGTATATAGCTCTGGTTCGTAGTGGGCGTAGGTCTCGAAGGTGCTCTGTATGTAGGTGAATTTGCCTCGGGTCTTCTTCTGGGCGAATGCCGCGCTTACAGCGGCATCGAATCCCACACCGAAGGTGCAGAAGAATTTCCGGCCGTTGACCGATGCATAGTCTATGGGGCGGGCTTTCTCGGCGGCTATCACTTTTATTCCCTCACGCGGGTCGATGGGTATGCCGAGATGTCTTGCCAGTCCGTTGCCTGATCCGCATGGAAGTATGCCGAGAGCGGTCTGCGATCCGCACAGGGCAATGGCGGTCTCGTTGACGGTGCCGTCGCCACCGGCTGCGAAGACGGCGTCATAGCCGGCATTGGAGGCCTCGCGCGACAGACGTGTGGCATCCCCGCGGCATTGCGTATAGGTTGTCTCTATTTCCCAGCCGAGAGGACCGAGGGAGTCTATGACGGCTTCGGCAAGGCCAGCCTTGCTGTGGGTGCCCGAAATGGGGTTGATGATGAGACGAGCTTTCATAACGGCATTGGGGAACTGCTGGTGGGTTTGGTCTGGGAAACTTTTTTGCTTGTGAGAATAGGTGGGAGTGTTGGGGCATATCAGATGGTGACACGCCTGGTGGAGTCGGCCGTCTTGAGGATGTATATGCCTCTCGCGGAGATGCGCAGACGGTGTATGCCCGGCTGGAGGGTGTCCTGGCTGATGAGCTGGCCGAGTATGGTGAATACCTTCACATGTGTGGGGCGCAGACATGTCACGTAGATGCAACCGTCCTTGACGGCTACATCAGACAAGTCGCCGTCGGTGCTCCTGTCGGGGGCATCGGCGGCGGTAGTGGTGACGGTCTGTCCGTTATGGCCGGCTACGGACTCCCAGTGCGGCGTGGCGGCTGAGGCCGTCATCGCTGCAAGCAGGAAGAGCGTTATGGCAAGGAGTTTCCTCATATTGGTTACAAAAGTAACAAATATTCTCCAATTTGCCAAAATGGGTTTATATCAGTACATGGGTGTGAAGGGTGCGGTGCGTACCAGTCTGCCGGTGACGTTGCCCACATAGTCGGTAGAGATAGACGTGTCGAGTTTCATAACGGGCGAACCTTCCGTAAGGTCGCATTCGTTGAGGTCAATGTAGAATGCCCCGGGGTTGGTGACTATGTCGAAATAGTATCTCAGGTCACGTATGTTGGAGAATGACCTCCATTGGGTCGACGAAACGTTGCCTTCGCCCACGGTGTAGGTGTAGGGCACGGATACGTTGACGAGTATCGAACGTATTATCGAGAATCCGAGGGCGGCGTCGGCGGTTTTCTCCACATGTTTGTCGAAGAACACACCTCTCACATAGCGGTCGGGGCTGGAGACTGTGCCCGGGAGCATATGTGTGCCACCTATCTTTTCCCAGTAGTCGCCTATGGCTGTCATGGCGGGATATGTAGGGTCGTTTGTCATGGCCGGCATGTCGGTGCCTTCATAGATGTTGATCTTGCCATGGTCGAATTCGATGACAGCGCATCGTCCCTTGGCGTCAGTGATGCCCCAGTGCAGGGCTGTGACAGTGCCTCCGTCGAAAGTGGATCCCGCTATGGTATAGTCATGGCGGCGTATCATATCGACTGCCTCGGGGGTGTCGGCGGCAAGGTCGAGGATCCATGCCGGGAACATGGCCAGCGACATCGGTGCGTTGCCCGATGTGGAGTCGTTCTCGTAGACGGTGCCTTTGCAGAAGAGACCGTTGACCACGAGACCCTTCTCGTTCATGCCTTCTGTGACGCCTCCGTCATAACTCACGGCGTAGACCGAGCCATATCTGGCCTTCCATTCCTTGGCTCCGGGCAGGGAGTGACTATGTTTCTCTATGCCGCGCGGATATACGTAGATATTGGTGGGTATGGGTGTTTTCCAGTCGAGCGAGCGGCCCACTATACGCAGGTTGTCATCGCCGACATAGAGGATGCGGGAGCAAGCGGCGGCTTTTTCGCCTATGCCGGTCAGCAGGGCGGCTACTGCCAGAATCAGATGGAATTTTGATTTCATAGTTTGAAACGTTTTTGAGAATGTCAGGGCATATGTATGTCCGTATATTCTCAAAAACGTTTCACATATGATTAAGGTTCAGTCACTTCAACGGCTATTTCCACCGGAGTGTGGGCCGATGATCCGCCTATGGCGAGTATGTAGCTTCCGGGGCGTACATTCATGCGGCCGGTGGTGTGGTCGTAGGTGGCGAATGTCGATGCGGGAAGATCGAAGGTTACTTCGGATGTCTTTCCGGCAGGAACGTTGACGCGGCGGTAGGCGCGAAGTGTGCGTGAGGGCCCTGCGGGATCGGCGGGATTGATGAGGTAGAGCTGCACCACTTCGTCGCCGTCGCGTCCGCCTGTATTGGTGACGGGGATGGTGATACACATCTCACCGTCGGTCTTGACGGTGGTCGATGATGCATCGGGAGTGCCGTAGGTGAATGTGGTGTAGCTCAGGCCGTGACCGAAGGGATAGAGGGGAGTGCCCTTGAAATAGCGGTAGGTGCGTCCGTCCATGCTGTAGTCCTCGAAGTCGGGGAGCTGGGCATCGGAGCGGTAGAATGTCACGGGCAGACGTCCGGCCGGGTTGTTGTCGCCGAACAGGGTCTCGGCCACGGCGGTGCCACCTGCCTGACCGGGATACCAGGCCTGGAGTATGGCGTCGCAGATGCTGTCCTCGGGTGTGAGGGCGATGGCCGAGCCTGAGCAGTTGACATATACTATCTTCTTGCCGCTCTCCTTGAGCTGGCGTATCAGTTCGCGCTGCACGGAGGGGAGTTCGATTGTCTCGCGGTCGCCGCCACGGAAGCCGGGGAAGGACACTTTCATCTCCTCTCCTTCGAGCTGCGGGGATATGCCGCCTACGAATATCACCACATCGGCATCGGTGTCGGTGGGTAGAGCGTCGTTGACAGGTGCCACGATGTCGAATTTCAAAGTGGCCAGATTCTCGCCCTGGTCATAGAGCAGTGATATGTCATGACGCTCCCCTTTGCGGGCGTGGAACATCTCGGACACCACATGGTTGTTTCTCACGCCGCGATGGCGCTCGAATGCTGTCTTTCCGTCGAGCTTGAACACTACGTCGGCATCTTTGCTGCCTTCGAGTTTTATGATATAGTCGCCATCCTCGGGGGCCACGAATGTGCCGGTATAGAGTCCGGTAAAGTTTGTCAGGTTCACGTCTGGGGCAAATACGGTGGCTCCTCCGGTGGAAAGGTTGAGCGGTGTGGTGTGATGTGCGCGGGCTGCCGGTTCGCCTCCGGGGTTGGCGTCGTTCCAGTATGATACCGACAGGCCACCGTCCAGACAGTCGAAGCGCGACACGGTGTTGGCGCTGACCACGTGGTCGCATCCGAGCAGGTAGGCGGCATCGGGCACGTAGGAGCGTATGCCGTCGAGGATTGTCACCGTGTGTGATGGGAATCCGTTGTAGTTGCCCCACTGCATCACTGAGTCGGCTGCGTTGGGTCCGGCCACGAGTATGCGGTCACGGCCCGGCTTGAGGGGCAGAATGCCATTGTTTTTCAGCAGTGTCATTGACTTGCGGGCCATGTCGAGCGCTATGGCCTTGTGGGCGGCGTTGTCCACATCGTTTGCTACGGTAAGGGTGTTCCAGGGCACATCGGGAGCATTGTCGATCTCTCCTATCAGGAATCGGGCTTCGAGGAGTTTTACGACGGCGGAGTCGATCGTGGCTTCGGTGATGAGCCCCTGGTCATATGCTTTGCGCAGGTTCTTGTAGATGGGTCCGCACTCGAGGTCGGTGCCCGAGATGACGGCATCGGCGCTTGCATGTGCGCCGGAGGGGTGGGTGTTGTGGGCCCAGTCGGATATGAAGTCGCGTATGGCCCAGCAGTCGGACACGATGATCTTGTCATATCCCCACTCCTTGCGCAGTATCTGCTGGAGGAGGCGCTTGCTGGAGCAGCACGGTTCGCCTTCGTAGCGGTTGTAGGCGCACATCACCTGCTGCACATTGGAGTCTACGAGCACCTTGAATGCCGGCAGATATGTCTCCCACAGGTCGCGCGGGTCGATATCCTTGGCATCAAACACATGGCGGTTCCACTCCGGGCCGCTGTGCACGGCGAAGTGTTTAGCCCCTGCGAGGGTTTTGAGATACTTCCCGTCGGCGGGACCCTGGAGCCCTTTCACGACCTCGACTCCCATCGTTGCGGCCAGATATGGATCCTCGCCATACGTCTCCTGTCCGCGGCCCCAGCGCGGATCGCGGAATATGTTGACGTTGGGGGTCCAGAAGGCGAGCCCTTCGTAGCGTTTTATGTCGCCGCGCTCGCGGAAGCTGTTGAACTTGGCGCGGGCTTCGGTGGATACCATCTCGAAGGCGTTGCCGACGGCTTCGTTGTCAAATGTCGCGGCCATGCCTATGGTCTGCGGAAGCACGGTGGCAGTGCCGGCGCGGGCCACGCCGTGGAGGGCCTCGCTCCACCAGTTGAACTGCGGTATGCCCAGGCGCGGGATGGCTGGGGAGGCATCCATCATTAGAGATATTTTCTCATCGAGTGTGAGCTGTGGCAGCAGTGCCTCGGCTTTCTGTCTGTGGGTCTGTTGCTGTGCAGGGCAGCCTATTGCTGCCGCGCTTGCGAGAAGGAATGTGATGATGGTTTTCTTCATGGTCGGAAGTATGGGTCTGAGCTTCTCCCGATCGGTCAGAACCTCATGCCTACGGCGGCTGAGATGGTGAGGATGGAGCTCAGGTGTGTGAAGTTAGTATTATAGTTGATATGGGCGAAACCTCTGAAAGTAAGGGCGGCGAATAGAGCGCGGTGATTGTAGACGGCTGACAGGTTTATGTTTACCACATTGGCCAGCATCTCGCGCGTGTCGGTGTCTTCGCGGTTGTCAAATATCTGTCTGTAGCCTATGCCGAACAGGCCTGTGGCGTTGATGCACCAGCGGCGAGGCTTGAGCACCCAGTTGTAGGCATATCCGCCCAGTGCGGAGTAGACTCTGTAGTGGGTGGAGTATACGTTGGTTTCGAGCGGGTTGTGGATGAGCATAAGGGGGGGCAGCGAGGAGAAGTCCATGTGTGTGCGCTGCTCGGAGAAGTTGGCCCCTATCAGTGCAGAGCCGGCACTCTTCAACTGATATTTCGAATAGGTGTAGCATGCCGCATGTGAGTACTTCTGGTGACGGAAGAAGTAGTAGGCGTAGACATTCTTGGTGTTGATGGATATGTCATCGAACCGCTGTCTGAGATGTTTGCCCTCGCGGTAGTCGCCGAAGCGGGTTATGTACATTCCACCGTTGGATGTGACCGACTGATAGGATACGGAGAATCGCGAGCAGGTGAAGTCGAAGTTGAAGGTGCGCCGCATGGTGGGCTCGGAGAAGAGCGAGTTGACGTTCCACATGTAGCCCACGCTCACGGCCATGAAACTGAGGGAGAAACCGGCGTCGGAGAAGAGATCGGAGTGCATGGATATCTGTGCGTTCCGCGGAAATATCATGGTGGATGTCTCGATCCAGTTGTAGCTTTTGGCCTGTAGTTTCCAGTTCTTGCCGGTGCCTACCACGTAGGCGGTGTCGTAGGAGTTGAACGTACGGTCACCCCAGTTGTACACCTTGAGCGCGAAACGCGGGAATCTGGGGTAGCACACTGTGGTGTCGTTGATGCGGAATCTGTTGTTGATCAGCTGCCGGATCCAGTAGGTGGATCCTTTTCCGGCACACGCCTCACACTCCCCGGCTGCCATGGCGGCGAATGTCGGTAGGAGCAACAGTGCTAATATTATTCCGGCGAGTCTCTTCACGGTATGCAAAATTAGCAAAATTCCATGTAAATAGAAAATCTACCGGGACGTGTGTATGCCACAATCTTGTCACTTTTGTCCTATCTTTACATTTTTGTGTTGTGGTGAGTCATGAAAATATTCGGCGGCTTCTCTTCACAGAGGAGCCGCCGTCGCTTAATGAAACATATTGCAAAAATTATTTCTTTCTTGATGTGCGTTTGCGCGCTGATGATTTGCGCTTGGCATATGTGCGGGCCTTCTTGCTGACGCGCTTTTTGGCGGGCGCGTACTTCTGCGATTGTCCGTAGGTCTTCTTGTCGAAGGCAAACACGTCCTTGTGCACCACACGGTTGTCAAAGTCGATTATTGCCGCAGGGTTGATGGCTATGCCGAGGTAGCGTGTCTCGAAGTGGAGGTGCGGGCCTGTGGAGCGTCCGGTGTTGCCGCCGAGGGCTATGGGGTCGCCGGCCTTGACTACCTGGTCGGGCTTTACGAGGAAGCGTGACAGATGGCCGTAGACGGTCTCCATTCCATTGTCGTGGCGCATCACAACGTAGTATCCGTAGCCGCGGGCCTCATATTTGGTGAGCCTGACTTTGCCGGAGAATGCGGCACGCACGGTGTCGCCCACATGCAGGCTCAGGTCTATGCCCTTGTGCATGCGGCCGAAGCGGCGGCGGTAGCCGTAGGGCGAGGTGACGCGGCCGTTGACGGGCGCGAAGTATTCGCTTACGTCGATATCCTTATGGTCGGGTATCGTGATGTCGTTTCCGTAGGGGTTCACGCGGTCGGAAGCCCAGAAGCGGGAGTAGATCTCTTCGTCGGTGGCGATGTCGGCGGCCTCGCGGGCCTTCACCTGATTGAAGAGAGCGTCATTGTTCTCGATCTTGAAGGGGTTGATCGAGGGTTTCTGGTTTGCGATGAGTGCGTTGTGCTCGGCTGAGTGTGATGCCGGGAGGCGCAGCTGTGCGCGTGATGTGAGTCCGATAAATGAGATGAGGGCTGAGGCGAGAAGTATCTTTGTCTTGAAAGTCATTTTTTGCTGTTTTTTTCTGGCAGGAGATGAGATTGAGGTAGGAAGATTGGTTGTTCTTACGGAGAGTTGATTGATGATTGGCGGAGAGGAGGAGATGATTGGAATTTTCTATTCAGGAGTTGAGCTTCGATGTGTCGTAGGTGAAGCTCAGGGCGGCGGGGGTATAGTCAAAAATCTCGCCCGGTGCGAAGAACCGTTTCAGCTCGGCTGCGGCGTCCTCGGGACTGGCCGAGGCGTGGATGATATTTTCCTGATTGGACATCGAGAAGTCTCCACGTATGGTGCCCGGGGCAGCCTGACGTCCGTTGGTAGCTCCGGTCATGGCGCGTACCACACTGATGGCCTCTACTCCGCGCAGACACATCACTATGACGGGTGTGGCGGTCATCGAGGCTTCGACGTTGGGGAAAAAGGGGAGATTGACAAGGTGGGCGTAATGCTCGCGCAGAATCTCGGGGGAGAGTGTCATCATTTTCATGCCTGCTATCATGAGCCCTTTACGCTCGAAGCGGCTGAGAACCTCTCCGACGAGTGAGCGCTGGATAGCCGAAGGCTTGAAGATCACAAGAGTCTGTTCCATCGTTTTAACGATATTTAGCATTTTGATTAGTATCGGTTCAAATTTAGTCATTTTGAGCAAATTAAAAAAGGCCGCCGGGACTCACCTATGTTATATAGGCTTGAAAATGTTATAATTAAATTTGTATATTGTTTATGATCAGGTTTTTATCACATGATGTGAAAAAGAACTAAAAAACCAAAACCAAATTTCACACTTTGTTGACAGTGTGAAATTATGTAAAATATTGTATTTATGAGTGGATGTGTTTTAACATATGCTGTAATAACCGGTGTCAATTCATGCCCATGTTGTGATACTATGTTTTGGGGTAGTCCGGTTTGATTTTATGTCATATCTGCAATAAAACCGTTTCTATTTTAATAAATGTGTACCTATTATGTTAATATGTGTTAACGAAATTGGGGGGGGTGATTTTTTATATCTACTTTTGTATCAACCAATTCACACAAGTGCGTGTCGCCAGGATAATATCATGGAAACGGGTTCTTCACGTCATTTATCACAAACTTTAACCTATACGATCTGTATTGAGAGCCCTTCAGGTCACATAGTAAAACTATGCTATTCAAACCACTACTATTGTTTGCGATGCTTGTAGCCATGTGCGTGCCCACAGCATCGGCCGCCGCCGAAGATTTCGTTTTCGACGACGAGAATCAAGTGTTCTTCGCCAATTCGAACAGATATGTCCTTTACAGGGTCGGGGATACTGGCCACATGTATAGCGGATATGTCGCTGCGAGGGAAGCGTATAAGATGCCTCTACGTTTTTACACTTCTTGGAGTGATAGAAACAATAACTGCATCAATGTCATATCTGATGAGAGTCAGTACGAGATGCATCATGGTGATGCCCCCCTCGAGTTTACATGTGAGAAGGGTAGAAAGAGTGTATATATTATGCCCTTCGACGCCTCGGGTATCTATGCGGTAACAATCGATATCGACAATATGACCGCATCGGTCAAGCTCCTGGCGGTCGAGAATGTCTATTTTACAAGTCCGGATGTGGCCGGAGCGGAAACCGCTCCAAATGCGATACCGCTTGACAATGTGGAGGCTGAGGGTGATATCACCTATTCACTTGTGGCGCAGTGCAACGATGGCTCGATGGTCAATTTTGCAATCCAGGGTGCTTTCAACTGCGAGGCTCAGACCGGAGGTGGAAACATGCTGTTCAGTGCCGACAGAACGGCGAGGATACTCGGCTGTACTCCTGACAATCCGATAAAGATCATTCCTGATTTTAGCGCCGGAACGGTTAAGTTTCAGCTTGCCAACATGGATCTGACCACACTCCTGTTTGAGTGGGGTAGCAATCTTGTGTACAAATCCAGTCAGAGTTATTATTACATGTATGGTGGTATTCTTTACGATACCAACTTCTTTGATAAGGATGACATCGAGATCACGTTCCCTGACTGGGTGACTGTGGAAGGAGACGGTTTCAGGGTCGATGTTGATGAGACTACCAAAGTCCCTGTCACAGCCTATAATAAGAAGAGTGGGGTCACGGTGTCGACTGAGATGACATTTATTCCGATGTATCCTGCCGGATATTGCATGTATGACTGGAGCAGTAACAATCCCTATCCTGGATTGATCCTGGCAAAGGAGGATGATGTGCCTTATAGCTATGCGGGCAGGATCACGATACCCGAAGGTGAGGGTACGTTCAACTTCATGTTCAAGGGTACCGGTGAATATGCTCAGGAATATAGGGTATGCCCGTATGATTATACTACGGTGGTTGATCTGGCCGAAGGTTATTTCAGAGGTAATGTGACGGATGGATACGGTCAATGGGAGATCCCGGCAGAGTATCGCGGCGCTACTTTCAATTTCCGACTGAGTATGAATATGGGCGGTGGTATGCTTGATATATATACTGATGAGCATGGTCTTCCGGCTGATCTGGAATGGAATGAGGATTTTCAGGGATATATCAGGCAGGGATCGTCATTGGTTATATGGGATTTGGTGAAATACACCGGTGCATTCGTCTCTCAGGATCTGAGGTTTGATTTTGAGCCGTCTAACCGTGGACTCCTTCATTCCGACGAATTAATAGAGAGCTGTACCGGCGACGATATTGAACCCGGTCCGGTCACTGTGACTGTCACAACCCCCTCCGGCTACAGTATCTCCAAGGAATTCATGGTACATCCACGCTATGCCGATAGCTATTCGCTCTACAGCGGGGATGGTGTGAGAATGGAGAATATGGACATCAACTTGCTCTCGGGCAATAGCGTGATACGCACGTATGAGGGTATGATAAGCATACCCGCATCGGAAAACGCGTTTGAGTTCGGTATTGATTCGAGTGATCTCCCCGGCATTTACGGTATTTATCCGGAGGGATGTGTCAATACAGCTGTTTCCGGCCTTGATGGGAAATACACTGTATTGCAGACCGAGGAGACTGATTGGAGCGGCACATCACCGACATGGTATATTCCGCAGCAATTTACAGGAAAGACTTACCGTTTCCGCCTCAACACCTATGGTGGCGCCCCCCAGCTGTCTATCTTTGCCGAGGGTTTTGACCCGGACAAAATCGAGGTGATCCCCGATGAGTCAAATCCTACGGTTCAGGTGTCGGAATCGACAACGAGATTCTCCTTCACAGTGAAAGGTGTGGATCTTTTCAACTGGCCGGAGATACGCAGTACGAGCGGATGGTCGAATAATATGACATACGAGGAAATCGAAACAGGTGTGTATCGTCTTGTCATAGATATGTATACGTATGAAAGGGATGTCGAGAACACGATCTCGATAGTGATGATGCGTAACGGCGAGGAAATCACCATATATGAGTTCAAAGTTCCTGTAAATCTGATCATTCCGGAGTCGGTCGATGTCCCCGCCCTTCTGACCATACGCAAGGGTGAGTTCGTGGAGTGTATCGTATCAAAGAACCCCTCCAATGCCTCTGGAAGCATATGGGGCAATGTGGATATGTCTGATGGTGAGGTGTGCACGGCTTATAATTATACAGCCACTGACGATGGTAATATGGTCTTCCATATTGTCGGAATTAAGGAAGGATCATCGGCCATTGACTGGTTCTCTAATTATGTCGGCACAGTAGGCCGGACTAAAGTGGAGGTGCTTCCCGCCGATGCCGTTTTGGCCGACCATATGTTCCATGCCCATCTCAAGGTTGGTGATTCGCTCCCGCTCTTTGTTGAGTTTGCCGACCGTGCCGGTGATGACATTGCCTGGAGCTCCTCCGATCCCGAGATCGCGTCAGTTGAATCTGACGGCACTGTGACCGGACATGGCGACGGTACAGCCGTGCTTACAGCCGTGAAGGGTGATTCGAAGGCTATGATAGGTGTGCGTGTGGGTGACTATACCACATCGGTGGAGGATGCCGTAAGATCGGATGTCCGCGTATATGGTCATGATGGCACAGTCTATGTGACCGGTGCCTCGGATGGCGCGGAGATACGTGTGTTTGATCCCGCTGGACATACAGTGGCTGTATCGCGTGCCACAGAGGATGCCACCGTGCGTATCGGCGTGGGCCGCGGCGTGCGTCTCATCACCGTAGGGGAAGAGGTGTTCAAACTCGCTCTCTGAGATTAAAACTATCCCTCAAAAAGTTTCCGGAGGAAACCAAGATCGGCAATCCGATCGAGGTTTCCTCCGGAAACTTTTTTATGTCTGTATCCTTCAGCGTGTCATCATGACAACGCTGTCAGTCGTGGCTCGGATCAGAGACCTTTGCCGTGGCAGTTCTTGTATTTCTTGCCTGAGCCGCAGGGGCAGGGATCGTTGCGGTTGATGCGCGGACCTGCCTTGGCGGGCTGCACGGGCTGGTGGGCCGATGCTCCGGCCGATGCGGCGCGGTTGGCGTTCTCGCCGGGAAGATTCTCGCGCGATGTCTGGTAGCGGGAATAGTCGGCGGGACGCTCGGGGGCTGCGCGGCGCACTTCGGGCTGCGGTTTGGGAGCCGGTGCGGGAGCTGCGGGCTGCTCGGCCTCGGGTGCTTCATTGGCAGTGCCGGGGTCCTGTGCGGGAGCTGCGGGCTGCGAAGGCATGGGGGGAGCCTGCTGCACATAGATCTGTCCGCGCATGAGGGTGGACATGGCCTTGTTGTTGAGCTGGGCGAGCATGGCCTCGAAGAGGTGGAAGGACTCCACTTTGTAGATCACCAGAGGATCCTTCTGCTCGTAGGATGCGTTCTGCACGCTCTGGCGCAGCTGGTCAAGCTCGCGCAGATGCTCTTTCCAGAGTTCGTCGATGGTGACGAGGAGCACGGCTTTGTGCCACTCCTTGACAATGGATTTGCAGCCGGTGCGGTAGGCTTCGTCAATGTCAACCACAAGGTTGAAGAAGCGCTTGCCGTCGGTCATGGGCACTGCGATGCGTCCCTTGAAGCCACGGTTCTCCACGCAGTCGTTGATGACGGGGAGGGCCACCTCGATGATGCGGTCGCGTTTGCGGTCGAAGGCCTCGGATGCGGCTGTGTGCACGCGCTCGATGGCCTCTTCCTTGCTCATGTTGCGGTACTCTTCCTCGGTGAAGGGAACCTCGATGGTGAGGGTCTTGAAGAGGTCGAGGGCGAGATCCTGGTATGCGGCGGGGTAGGTGTTGTTGACAAAGTTCTCCACGATGTCCCACATCATGTTGGCGATGTCTATGCCTATACGCTCGCCGAGGAGGGCGTGGTGACGGCGGTTGTAGATGTAGGTACGCTGCTTGTTCATGACATCGTCATACTCGAGCAGACGCTTGCGGATGCCGAAGTTGTTTTCCTCGACACGTTTCTGCGCGTTGCCGATGGCATTGGTGACCATGCGGCTCTCAATGCGCTCACCCTCCTGGAGTCCGAGGGTATCGAGCATCTTCATGACGCGGTCGGTGGCGAAGAGGCGCATGAGCTGATCCTCGAACGATACGTAGAACACGGATGAACCCGGGTCGCCCTGACGTCCTGAACGGCCGCGGAGCTGGCGGTCCACACGGCGGCTCTCATGGCGCTCGGTGCCTATGATCGCGAGACCGCCTGCAGCCTTGACCTCCGGGGTGAGCTTGATGTCGGTACCACGGCCGGCCATGTTGGTGGCTATGGTGACCATGCCCTGCTCGCCGGCGTGGGCCACGATCTCGGCCTCCTTCTGGTGGAGTTTGGCGTTGAGCACGTTGTGGCGTATGTGGCGCATGGTGAGCATGCGGCTGAGGAGCTCGGAGATCTCCACCGAAGTGGTGCCGACCAGCACGGGGCGTCCGGCCTTGATCAGCTCCTGGATCTCGTCTATGACGGCGGCGTATTTCTCCTTTTTCGTTTTGTATACGCGGTCCTCCATGTCGATTCGGGCCACGGGACGGTTGGTGGGGATGGTGACCACATCGAGCTTGTAGATGTCCCAGAGCTCGCCGGCCTCAGTCTCGGCGGTACCAGTCATACCTGCGAGCTTGTGGTACATGCGGAAGTAGTTCTGCAGCGTGATGGTGGCGAATGTCTGTGTGGCGGCCTCTACCTTCACTCGCTCCTTGGCCTCGATGGCCTGGTGGAGACCGTCGCTGTAGCGGCGTCCCTCCATGATACGTCCGGTCTGCTCGTCGACGATTTTGATCTTGCCTTCGTCGATCACATACTCCACATCCTTCTCGAAGAGAGCGTAGGCCTTGAGGAGCTGAGTGACGGTGTGGACGCGCTCGGCCTTGACGGCATAGTCCTGCATGAGCTCGTCCTTGCGGCGCGCACGCTCGGAGGTGTCGGCAATTGTCTCGGCCTCGGAGAGCTGTGCGGCGATGTCGGGGAGCACGAAGAACTGCGGGTCATCGCTCTTGCCGGTGAGCTCGTCGATACCCTTGTCGGTAAGCTCGACGGATCGGTTCTTCTCGTCGATGACGAAGTAGAGTGGATCGGTCACCGTGGGCATCTCGCGCTGGTTGTCCTGGAGATAGTATGCCTCGGTCTCGAGCATGAGGTTCTTCATGCCGTCCTGCGAGAGGAACTTGATGAGTGCGCCGTTCTTGGGCAGACCTTTGAATGCGCGGTAGAGCAGGAGGGCACCCTCCTTGCGTGTTTCCTTGTCGTCGGATGCTATTTTTGTCTTGGCCTCGGCGAGGATCTTGGTGACGAGACGGCGCTGCGCCTCGAACACCTTCTCAACGTTGGGGCGGTATTCATCGAAAAGCTGGTCATCACCCTTTGGTACGGGGCCGGAGATGATGAGGGGGGTACGGGCATCGTCGATGAGCACGGAGTCGACCTCGTCGACGATGGCGTAGTAGTGCTTGCGCTGCACCATGTCGGCGGGACTCATGGCCATGTTGTCGCGCAGGTAGTCGAAGCCGAACTCATTGTTGGTACCGAATGTGATGTCGCACTCGTAGGCTGCGCGGCGGGCGGCGGTGTTGGGCTGATGCTTGTCGATGCAGTCCACAGTGGATCCGTGGAACATGTAGAGCGGTCCCATCCACTCGGAGTCACGCTTGGAGAGGTAGTCGTTGACGGTCACGACATGTACGCCGCGGCCGGAAAGTGAGCGGAGGAACACGGGGAGCGTTGCCACAAGGGTCTTACCCTCACCTGTGGCCATCTCGGCGATCTTGCCCTGATGGAGCACGATACCGCCTATGAGCTGCACGCGGTAGTGGATCATGTCCCACTTTATCTCGTTGCCGCCGGCCAGCCAGTGGTTTTTCCATATGGCGTTGTCGCCGTCGATGGTCACGAAGTCGTGTCCCTTGGCGGCGAGATCGCGGTCCATCTGTGTGGCCTTGACGGTGATGGTCTCGTTGGCGGCGAATCGTGCAGCCGTCTCGCGGAGTACTGCGAATACCTCGGGGAGATGGGCGTTGAGCTTGTCCTCGATGGTGTCGAGCATGAGTTTCTCGTTCTGGTCGATCTTGTCCCATACGGGCTGACGCTTGTCGAAGGGGAGTTCCTCCACTTCGGTGCGCAGGCGCTCGTTCTCCTCGCGGGGAGTGCGTGTGGCTTCCTTGATGTCGTCGCGCACGGCTTGGATGCGTTCGCGGAGCTGATCTATGCTGAGTTGTTTCACCTCGGGGCCGAGAGCCTCGATCTGCTTTACTATCGGCTCGATCTCCTTGAGGTCGCGTGTGGACTTGTTGCCGAAGAGCTTGGTGAGAAATGTTTGGAATGACATATATATGTATGTATTGTTGTGGGAGAGGTCTGTGTATGAATCGTGATTATCTGGCGGGGAGAGAGAGCGGGGGAAGGGCGGCGGCGTTGGGCGACCGTATGCGCAATATCCTCGCCACTGTAGGCGCTATGGTGCGGGCGTCGACTGTGCCTGTTATCTCGCTTGCCTGAATGGTGGGCGCGAGGATGTAGACAGGGGATGTCGATGCTTGCCAGCGTACCACGGGCAGCTGTGGCTGGCTGTCGGACAGCGTGGCGCTGTCATCATCACTGTCGGAGATCTCCCACCCGGGATTGACCATCACGAGGAGGTCGCCGGCATGGGTGGCCGATATGTTGCGGCGCAGGGCCGAGGGGGTGTCCCCGGCTCGGCGCGCGAGAATGTCGTCGATTGTGTAGACGTCGCTCACTCCGCTCATGCGGGAGAGGAAGTCGGCCCCCTCGCGGCGCATGTCGGCCTCGCTGAGACCGCGCTCCTTGATGAGCGGACGGTTGAGGAAGAAGTAGCCGTTGTGGTAGCCGTTCACCCACTCGCCGTTGCCATGGAGGGCCATGAGGTACATGTTGAGGAGCGATACGGCCTTGCGGGGAGAGAACTGACCGGAGGGGATGTTCCATCGCTCCTCGTCGCGCTTGCCACCTGAAGGTGCAGGGGTGCCGGCTATGAAGAATAGGGTGCGGTCCATGCCCGGACCTTTCTCTACGGCGCGGACTATGTTGGCGATCTCTCCGTCGAGCCTCACGTAGGCGTCCATGGTCTCTATACGGTTGTCGGCATCGCGCCCGTAAAGATATGGGCTGACATTGAAGCCGAGCGAGAGCATGTCGGTGACACCACGGGTGCCGAGCGAGAGGGTGGATATGTATTCGGCCGCGGTGGAGGCCACCTCACGGTTGGCCGGGGCCGAGGTCTTGAATATCTTGAATCTGTCGGCCTCGCGCGAGGGGAATGTATGGCGGAAGGGGTAGAGCTTCTTATACTCGGGCAGGTCGGGGTAGCGGTCGAGTTTCAGGGCCGGCTCCCATGCGATGGTGTCGAGTCTCACGGCCAGGGTGTGGCCTACGTTGCGGCGTGATATGGGCTGAGGTGTCTCGCGGTAGTGTCCGGAGGTGGTCCATTTGCCGGTGACGTCGCTGATCCAGAAGGCGCTGTTGGCGGCGTGGCCGGCCATGAGTATGGCAGCCTGTGGATCGGGGGCTATGGAGTGGACCACGCCGAGGCCGCCGTCGGCAATGCGCACCTCGTCGGCAAGTGTGGAGACGAGCAACGGGGCGGGTGTGAGCGAGCGCTCGGAATAGTCGCCGATGATCTTGGGATCAAGCAGTACGGGATATTCGCGCCGTGTCTTCGAGTCCCATGCCCGTGCGGCGGGGATGCCGTTGACTGCGGGAGATGCGCCGCTGACCAACATGGCTGTGGCGGCTGTGGCGTCGATGCCAGGACCGTAGTCGACGTGGGGTATGCTGACCCCATCGGATATGAATCTGTTGAAACCGTCAGGACCGAAGTTGGAGCGTAGCAGCTCCACATAGTCCGCATCGAGTCCCTCCACGAAGATGCCCACAACAAGTGTCGGGCGCGGGGATGGCTCCCTGACGCCTGATGTCGCGGCTGCGACGCCAATCGTCACCATCGAGGCGACGAGCGCACATGCCAGACGTGTGTTCAACGGTTGGATTTTGAGCATCTTGTGAGAATGTTTGTGATGGCTCTGAGTGCCGACGCGGCTATCAAGGGCCAGAATGCAGGATTGGGTGACTGGACTCCGGAGAGGAATATCACAGCCAATATTATCAGGAGTGCAAAGTTAACACTTTGATAGCTAATCTCCAAAACTTTGCCACGTTTTAGCCACACAGCCGCGGCACCGATGAAACAGAGCGGATTGAGCCAGAGATAAAGCCAGTTGGGCGATGTGGCCTCGTGGACGGAGATGAAGATGAGGAATGTAAGCACAAGACCGCATAGGCCCGTCACACAGAAGTATGCGGTGTCAAAGACCCGGCCCCATAAACGGCTGCCTCTGAGCTGCAACACGCTGACGCACGATGCAGTCGCGAATATAACCCATCCCCAGAAGAGAGGGGTGAGCGCCCATGGTGTGGGTGGGGCGGAAGCGGAGGGTGTGCTGTCGTTTCCGAATAGATAACCGCTTTCCGCCACCAATGGTTCACCGGATGGCAGTTTTGCACCTTCGGTCATGCCGAGGGCAAGTGCCGGAGCGAAGCGTGGCTCGAAGGGTGAGAGGGGTCGGTCTATACCGCTGCCGAGGGCTATATCTATGCCGAACTGATACCACGGATAGTTACGGTGGTACCGGCGCATGATGTTGCGGAATGTAGTGCAGTCAGGATTGTCGGTTCCGGTAGTGCATAGGGTGATGTCGCCTCCTACAGCTTTTTCTATGATGTCGAGCGGGCGGGTGGCGCAGTTGTCGAGCACGTAGTTGTAGCGGTACACCCTGTTCTCAGGCCTGAGATTCTCGGCAACAAGTGTGATGAGACGTTCGGTCTGGACGGAGTCGAGATTGAGGGTCAGATAATTGACCGGTCGTCCCTGGCGTGCGTATGACTCCACGAAGAGTGGTGTAGGGTAGGCGGCGGCCAGATAGTCGGTCTCGCCTTTCACAAAACGCCACACGAAGCCTGGCGAGTCGAAGTCGAACACGCCCCAGTTTACCACGAAGTCACCGTAGAGCGGGTGTTCGATACGCAGGCCGGCATGGCCTTCGAGCTCGTAGATCTCGCTGCCGGGCTGGCAGATGAGCAGCTGTACGCGTGGTGTGGTGGCTGTGGCCGCGATGACGGCCGCGAGTATGGAGAACAGTATTGATATTATTTTTTTCATCCCAGCATGTGTGCCAAGTGATCCAGCGGAAGGATCGTGAAAACTGTTTTGCCTTCGGGGGTGAGGGCGGGGGAGTGGAGACGGAACAAGTCGCTGACCAGACGGTCCATCTCGGCGATGGTCATGGTGCGTCCGCGGCTTATGGCGCTCCCTTTGGCGAGGGTGAGTGCCACGCGGTCGCGCAGGGTGGACTCGAGTTCCTCGCCTGTCTCTGTGACGGTCTCGATCATGCCCAGCAGAAGATCGCGTGGCGATGAGTCCTTGACAATGGAGGGTATGCCGTCGATGCTCCAGGTAGTCTCTCCGCGATATGTGAGAATGAATCCGAGTTCACGCAGACGTGGGGCAATATCGTTGAGCACCGCGTTTTGCGCGGCGGAGAGTTCCACGAGGTCGGGAAACATTGTGGCCTGTGCCACGAATTCATGCCGGTCGGCTTGCTGTAGGTAGCTGTCGTAGAGCACTCTCAGGTGGGCGCGGTGCTGGTCAATGACCATCAGGCCATCCCGGGCCGGGGTGATGATGTAGGTGTTGTTGAGCTGGAGCACCGGCTGTGGCCCGTCGGCGTGGACTGTCTCGGGTGCGGCATCTATCAGCGGAGCTTCTACGGTGATGCGTGTGGTACGGTGATCGGTAGCCGCTGTGGACAGCCCTTCGTCGCGCTTGCGCATGAAGTCATCGTAGAGTTTTTCCCAGTCGTTGAGAGCGGCGGGACGTGTGGCGAATGAGTGGCGCGACTCTGAGGAACTCCTTCTTGACGGTGGTGGGGTGCCTGTCCAGTCTATGGGGTCGGGCGCTGTACGGGCGAAGGGGTTGTAGGCATCGTCGATTATGAGTTCGTGGGTGGCCGTGGCATCGGGGCTGAACACTGGTATTTCCGGTGCGTCCTCGACATCGAAGTCTATGGCCGGGCCGGCGTTGAAGCGTCCGAGCGAGTCGCGTATGGCTGCCGAGAGTATCTGCCATATGGCCTGCTCGTTCTCAAACTTTATCTCATTCTTGGTAGGATGGATGTTGACATCTATGGTCTCCGGGTCGACGTGCAGGTTTATGAAATAGTTTGGCTGTTCGTCGGCAGGGATGAGATGCTCGTAGCACTGCATCACGGCCTTGTGGAAGTAGGGATGGCGCATGTTGCGACCGTTGACCATGAAGTACTGGAGCGGATTGCGCTTGCGGGCGTTGGCCGGCAGGCCTATGAAGCCGTTGAGACTCACTATCGATGTGTCGGTCTCCACAGGTATGAGCTGCTTGTCGAGATTCTTACCGAAGAGCTCGCATATGCGCTGTTTCAGCGGACCGCGGCGCAGGGAGTGGAGCGTGACGTCATTGCTGATCAGCGTGAAGTCCACGCCGATATTGACCAGTGCGAGCCGTTCGAACTCCCTCATGATGGCGCTCATCTCGACGGTGTCTTTTTTGAGAAACTTGCGTCGGGCAGGGACGTTGAAGAACAGATTCTTCACCATGAGATTGCTTCCAGGGACGCATGCCTCGGGCGTCTGGCTCTCCACTTTGGAGCCGTTGATGACGAGACGTGTGCCCAGTGGCGCGTCCTTGAGCATGGTGCGCAGATCCACCTGTGCTATGGCTGCGATAGAGGCGAGCGCCTCGCCACGGAATCCCATGGTGTGGAGTGTGAACAGATCCTCGGCACTGGCTATCTTGGATGTGGCATGGCGCTCGAAGGCGAGGCGTGCGTCGGTCTCGCTCATACCGGATCCATTGTCGATCACCTGTATGAGTGTGCGTCCCGCATCCTTCAGTATGATTGTCACTGACGTGGCTCCGGCGTCAATGGAATTTTCCACAAGCTCCTTGATGACTGAGGCGGGGCGCTGTATTACCTCACCGGCGGCTATCTGGTTGGCCACGGAGTCGGGGAGCAGACGTATGATATCACTCATTTCTCAGCCTCCTCTTCCTGTTTCTCTTCCAATTCCGGTTGCTGTTGTTCCTGCTGCTCCGTGTCTTCCACGGACTCAGCGGGGTCCTTTGTTTCTTCAATCTCATTCACGGCGTCGCCGGTATCTTCTCCGTCGGTTTCCTGCGGTTCGGTGCCGTTCTGTTCGTCAGGTATGATTCCGTCGGCATCCGTCTCAGGTTCGGCTTCCTGTCCGGGAGGAGGAGGGGGTGCCACCGGTGCCGGCGGTTTGGGCTTGCCGGTCATAAGGCCGCGCGCGGTGAGTGCTCCGGGTGATATCTTGCCGAATACGTTCTGTTTCTTCAGGTCGTCCATCTCGGGTGGATAGTCGAACACCTCGTCGGGCGACATGGGGCGCAGCGGTCCGTACCATCTGAATTTAGCCAAAAAATAGGAGTCGCGCTTGGCCAGATACAGAGGTGTCATCTTGCCGGTGGTCTCGGGCCACATGTGTATGCGGTCTATGTCGCCATCGGCGAAATAGGCATCAAGATACGAGCTTTCGGAGAAGTTGAACTTATTGTAGGTGGAGTCATTCTCCATCGGGAACATGATGACCTGGACATTGCCCTCCACGTATAGACGGCTTATGGTGGTGTCGGCAAACCATGCTGTCATGTCGCTTCCGGAGAGCTGGTTGTAGCAGTCCTCACCGATGTGTTGCGACATCAATCCGGCCTCCGGGAGTCGGGCCCAGTCGGTGGTGGAGTCGTTGAAGTGGAGATAGATGATATTGCCTGCTATCTGTTTGTCACCGTTCCACACGATGGGACTGTAGTACATGTACAGTATAGAATCGCGCTCCACGATGCTCATGGAGTCGCACAATCCTTGTATGTCGTTGCGGAAGAAGCGCACACGGTGGAATGCGTTGGTGACCCTTGTGGAGTCGGAGTATCTCATGGCGGTGATGGTGTCGCCGTGGAGATAGAGTGTGTCTTTCTCTGAGTACTCCATGGCCAGAGCATTGCCGGTGACGAAGGCGCTGTCGCGCATCTCGTCGTAGAAACCGTAGTCGCCTATCAGGGCTGAGTTGTTGGCTGAGTCGGTGAGCACCATATTGCCGAAGGCTTCGCCAAATCCGCTGTCGCGGTCGTAGAAGAGGGTGTCGCCGGTCAGGGTATTGCCCCGTCTGGTATGTACCATCGACCGCTCATACAGGTCGGCTATGCCGGTACGGGTGTCGTAGAATCCGGAATTGGACGTTATCTCACCATCCTTGTTGACGATGAGTGTCTGACACATGAGCTGGGCAATGTTGGTGGCCGTATTGTAGGTGAGCGAGTCGGTATACATCCTCAGTGTGTCGTTAGGGCGCGGGCCGGTAAGGTCGACGTTGAGGTAGAAGAAGGCGTCCTTGGTGGAGGGATAGTAGTAGCCCTGCAGTGATTTGAGCGTGTTCTGTTTGTCGTCAAGGGTGCCTCCGGTCATGTAGTAGCCTACATCCTGTGCTATATCGTAGAAGAATACCGGTGTGGTGAGCGTCACATCGCGGTTGATGAGCCGGACATTCTTGCCGGGATATGCACGCAACTCGGCGAGTTCGGTCTCGCCGTTGTAGTATAGTTCATCGCCGTAGACGAAGAGGGTGTCGCCCTGTTCCATGCGGACGTTATCGAAGGCATCGAGCGAGGAGGTCGATTCGTTGAATCGTGCGCTGTCGCAGTACATGAACATGTCACCCTTGCGGAACTGGACGTTGCCCACGAGTATCTGTGTCTCCGAACCTGAAAGCTTGTCGAGGCGCTCGGCGTATTCTATGAACACCTTGTCGGGCTGATGGCGGTCGGCTGTCGGGATGGTGGGACGGATCACCGGTTTGCGCGCGGGAGCTGCGGCTTTCACCTTGGCTTGCGCGGGAACTTTGGCCGGATTATCCTTGGGCGCCTGGGCCAGCATGGCCGGGAGCGACAGTGCGGCTATGGCGGCGAGTGCGATGAATGGCGAACGCATTACCTGTCACCTGATCAGTTGTTCTGCTTTATCCAGCCGGTGTGCTTGAACTCGCAGTCGCGCCATCCGTCCTCGATGCGCACGTATGTCTCCTTGATTTTCTTGGCAAGCCATTCGTCGAGCACCTCGGTCTGACGTGCGTGCTCATACATGTTCTTGATGGCCTGATAGTCATCGGAGAGGTTGGCCTTGTGGCCTTCGATGCGCGAGGTGAGCTTGACCAGAGCCACGATGTCTTGGTTGGTCTTGGGATCCTTCATTATGAATGCCTGTGAGATCTCTCCGGGCTGGAGTTTGTTTACCTCCTTGGCCACTTCCTGGGGCAGATCGCCCATGCCGAAGCGTGAGGTGCCGTTTTCGGCGTTGACCATAACACCGCGGTTGTTGCGGGTGTCTTTGTCGTGCGAGAGGTAGCCCACAGCTTCCTCAAATGTAAATTTCTTGTTGTCAACGATGTCGGTGCGGAGCGAGTCGAGACGGTTGACGGCATCGGTGAGGTCTTTGTCGGCCACACGCGGACGCAGAAGTATGTGGCGGGTGTTCACACGGTCGCCACGCTTCTCGATGAGCTGGATTATATGGTAGCCGAATTCACTTTCCACTATCTTGGATACTTTCTTGGTGTCGTTTAGGTTGAAGGCCACGGCTGCGTACTCGGGCACGAGCTGTCCACGGCCCATGAATCCGAGCTCACCGCCACGGGATGCAGAGCCGGGGTCCTCGGAGTAGAGGATGGCGAGAGTGGAGAATTCGCTCTCACCCTTGTTGACACGGTCGGCATAGTCGCGCAGGCGTGCCTTGACGTTGTCGATCTCCTCGCGGGGTATGGCGGGGGCGGCTGTAAGGATCTGCACTTCTACCTGGGTGGGTACGTAGGGGATACTGTCGGCAGGAAGTTTGTCGAAGTAGCGGCGCACATCGGCGGGTGTCGATGTGATGTCCTTGGTGAGGTTGCGCTGCACCTGCTGCACTCTTGATTTGTTTGCCCACATGTCGTGGAGCGATTCGCGCAGGGCGGGGAGTGATTTGTTGAATATCTGCTCCACTTTCTCCTTGGTGCCGAGCGAGCTGATGTAGTAGTTGATCTGTGCCTCCACCTGCTGCTGCACCATGCTCTCTGTCACCTCCACGGTGTCCATGTCGGCCTGATGGAGATAGAGCTTCTCGATGGCTATCTGCTCGGGGATGACGCAGTAGGGATCGCCGCTCACAGGGATCTTCTCATAGAGCATGCTCTGGTACTGTTCCTCTATCTCTGACTTCCATATGGGCTGGTCGCCCACCACCCAGGCCACTTCCTCGGCTACGTTGTCGACACCGGCCACGGCATAGACAGCGCCAATGAGTGCGAAGAGTGCGGGGAGGAGTATGTTTTTGGCTTTCACGTTGTTTCGGCGTATTAAATGTGATGTGTGCATATTACGGCCCAAAGGTACAAAAAAATCCTCAAACGTAAGTTAAAATATGGTTGTAATGTATTAAAATGAATTTCCGGTGGGCATTGACGGCAAGAGTGGATAGATGTGTGTGCTATATGGTGGTGTGTCAAAATATAGAAGGATACATAAGGACAAAGAAGGGACAAAAGGGACAGAAATATTAATTATCTGTATGATAAATAATTACTTTCTGTCCCTTTTGTCCCTTCTTTGTCCTTATGTATCTTTCTATCAATTATGACACAGCTCAGTCAATTATGACGTGGGGCAGTGGATGGAGTGGGGTGTTTCAGAATTTGTAGGATGTCACACCCTTGAAACCGGGTTTGCCGAAGTACTTCTCGACATTGCCGGTCAGAGTGACCTTCTTGCCGAGATTCTCGGGATGATCCACGAGGTTGAGTTCGTCACGTACTGTGCCGGCGGGGAGCTGCACGGGTACGCACTTGGTCCAATCCTTCTCGTCGGCTGAAGCGGCGATCATGAGGTTGGTTTTGAGGGTGAAGGGAGCAGCCCATTCGGACGACTCTGCGCTCCAGCTCTTGTCGCCGATGGCACCTACGATATAGCCAGTCACATAGGCACCGGTCTGAGTGTAGGAGGTGCCGAGAGTGATAATCTCTGTCGGGGAGTAGGGGCTTGCCTCAGTGCCGTCACCGCCGGATACGGGTGGGGTGGGGGGCTCGGGGGTGTCACCGCCCGTGCCTTGTCCGTCGAGAGTATAGGATGTCACGCCCTTGAAGCCGGGTTTGCCGAAGTACTTCTCCACGTTTCCGCCCAGAGTGACCTGCTTGCCGAGATTCTCGGGATGGTCCACGAGGTTGAGCTCGTCACGTACTGTACCGGCGGGGAGCTGTACGGGCACGCATTTTGTCCAGTCTTTCTCGGTGGGCGAGTCGGCTATCATGACATTGGTCTTGAGAGTGAAGGGAGCAGCCCACTCGGACGACTCAGCAGTCCAGCTCTTGTCGCCGATAGCACCAACGATGTAGCCTTTCACATATGCTCCGGTCTGTGTGAAGCTTGTGCCCTTAGCAATGATGTCGGCCACGCTGAAGGGGCTTGTCTCGGTACCGTCACCACCTGTTACGGGAGGTGTCGGTGGATTGGGGTCAGTGCCCTGGCCGTCGAGGGTGAAGGATGTCACACCCTTGAAACCGGGTTTGCCGAAATACTTCTCGACATTTCCAAGCAAGGTGGCCTGCTTGCCGAGGTTGCCGGGATTGGCTACGAGGTTGAGGCCGTCACGGACGGAACCTGAGGGGAGCTGCACGGGCACACACTTTGTCCAGTCATTCTCGGTGGGAGAGTCGGCAATGAGGATGTTGGTGTTGAGGGTGAAGGGTGCAGCCCACTCGGTGGAGGCGGCAGTCCAGCTCTTGTCGTTGACAGCGCCCACGATATAGCCCTTGATGTATACACCGGTCTGTGTGAAGTCGGTGCCCTTGGCTATGATCTGACTTACAGAATAGGGGTTGGCCTCGGTGCCGTCACCATCACCTGCGGGAGGTGTGGGCTCGTCACCCGGAATCTCGACACCGTCGATGCGGAATTCGGATGGCGTACCGTTGTTGCCGGTGATGCCGTATGTTCCGAGTACTTTGGCGAAGTTGCCTATGAGCCATATCTGCTTGCCATAGTTCTCCTTGTGGTCCACAAGGTTGCCATACTCGCGGAGTTTGGATCCCTGCGGGAGAGAGATGACCATGCACTTGCTCCAGTCCTTGCAGTCGGGAGTCGAGGCGATGACAAGGGTGTTGTCAAGCTCGGGGGTGGCTGTGAACTGGATATCCTCGTTCTTGGTGACCTCGGTGACGAAGGGTGCTACCGCACCAACGATATAACCGGTGGTCCATACCTGTGTGGCTGTGCCGTTGCCGGCCATTACGGAGATGGCCTCGTCGACAGTGTAGGGATTGTTCTCGGCACCCGGGCCTACGGTGGGATTACCGAAATTCATGCATCCGTTGCGGTCGATGAGGGTGAGCTGCCAGTTGTTGCCTGTATCGCTCGATCCGGCGTAGTAGCCGAGGATGCCGACAACGTCACCGTTGCCCTTGGGAAGGATGTCGGTGTAGAAGTTGGAGTAGCCGCTGGTGCGGACGTTGATCTTGGTGTTGTCCTCGGTAATGAGCACGCGGTTGGTGTTCTCCTTCTCTATGCCGAAGGGTTCCTTGCCTGCTTCCTCGAAGTGGCAGTTGTTGAAGCGCACGAGCTGGCTCTGCCACTTGATGAGGTTGGCGTCGCCACCACCGGTGATCTCAGCACCCTTCACCACGAGGGTATCCACCTTGGCAAGCTCAGGCATGCCGTTGAGCTGGATGTGCTCCTGGAAGAACTCATAGGGCATGAAGGTGGTCTGCTGGCCGTACTGGGCCGACTCCTCAGGGAATCCGAGCTGCTCGAGACCGGAGTATTTACCTATGGTCATACCTGTGAGGTCGATGACCATCTCCTGACCGCGGCGATACTTGACGTTCATCGAGTTGGCGTTGACGCTCATGGCGAGAGCGCCGGTGGCGTCCTGGATGACGAGTGACTTGTAGATATTGCCGGAGGCGTCGGAGGAGATGATGTGGCCCTTGACAAGGAGGTGCTTGCCGTCGGTGCCCTCGCCGATGGTGGTGTAATAGTTGTCGCCGGCCTGCCAGTAGGTGGTCTTGATCTCGTTGATGGTCTTGATCTCGTAGCGGTCGGTGTCGGTGAGCCATGTCGACGTCGGATCTACCTGCGCGGGATCGTCAAAATCGTCCTGGCAGGAGGTGAGCGCGAGTGCTCCCATGAAGAGCAGGCTCATGTATGTCTTGAGATTTCTCATATGTCGTCGTTATATGCGGGATGATGCGTTGATATTATTTTTTGACAAGCACATTCTTGATTTCCCATGATCCAGCTTTCTCGGCGGTGGAGGTGTAGCGGAAGGCAATCTGAATCTTCTTGCCGGCATAGGCCGAAAGGTCGACGTCGCCCGAGGGGACGAAGGTCCAGTTGGTGTTGGTGCCGAACGCGGGTATGGTGAGTACGGTCCAGGTCTTGGTGCCTGCCTCGCGGATGTTGAGTGTGCACTGCTGCTTGACAGCGTCGAGGTTCTCGAATTTGTTTACGGCGTGGTCAAACGAGAGTTTGCCGGCGGTGACTCCGCTGAGATCGATCTCGGGTGAGATGAGATAGGAGTCGGAAGCGTGGGCCTTATCGGTGAAGGCCGATGCCACCATGCCGTAGGTCTCGGAGAATTTCCATACGTATTCCAGACCGTCCATGACTACGTTCTCGACGGTGAATGCACCCTGGCTTGCAGCGAAGGTCTCGGAGAATACGGTGCCGTCGGTCGGGCCTACGGGCTCGTCGGGAACAACCTCGTCATCCGCAGGGTTGGGCTGTACGGTCACGTTCTTGACCTCCCATGTACCGGCCTTGGCGGCGGTGGACTGATAGCGGAACGCCAGGCGGATCTTCTTGCCGGCGTAGGCCTTGAGGTCGATATTGCCGGAGGATACGAAGTTGTAGTCCAGATTGGTGCCGTAGCGGGGTATGGTGAGCTGTGTCCATGAGTCGGCTCCGTCCTCCTTCACGAGGAGTGTGGCCTGCTTCTTGGCTACATCGACGCTTGCGAAGAAGTTGATGGCGTGGTCAAAGATGAGCCATGCCTCGGTCTGGTCGGTGAGGTCGATGACGGGCGATACGAGGTAGCTGTCGGTGTCGAAGTTGGTGCGTGATTCGCTGTCATATCCGGTGGCTACCATGCCATAGCGTGAGTCGAACTTCCACACAGCCTCAAGCTCGTTGGGTTTCACCACATTTTCGATAGTGAACTTGCCTATGCCGGCCGAGAATGTCTCCTTGAAGATGGCGGGGGAGGGCTGTACGAATTCGTAGCCTACGCAGTCGGTGGCGGGGTCGCACACCACGAGCTGCCAGTCACCCTTGAAGTAGCTGAGGATGGCTGTGACGGATCCGGTGCCCTTGGGGAGGATGTCGGATGCGAATGTGCAGCGGTTGGAAGTGTTGACGGCCATGCGGTTGCCCTCGGTGTCCTTGATGTAGCGGGTGGTGTAGTACTGTCCGCCGGGGTTTTCACTCCATGCGAGAGAGCCGCCGCCTTCAAATGTGACGTCGTTGAATGTTACGCGTGTGCTCTGGTATTTGATCAGGGCGTTCTTGTCATTTTTGAGCGGGGCTATCTCACCGATGGTGAGAGTGGTGGTGAGGTTGGCCAAAGCCTCGGGGGAAGGGAGTCCGTTGACCTGTGCGTGGAGATTGAAGAGATCCTCGTCCACACGGCCGATCTTGCCTTCGTATGGTGTGCCCACCTGGAAGAGCTGGTTGTAATTGCCTACATAGAGGCCGGTGACATTGACACGCACCTCCTCGCCCAGCTTGTAGCGGCCTTCATTGAGGCCGGAGGCGTTCACGCCGATGAGCACGGCGCCGCTCTCGTCCTGCACGACTATCTGCTTGAACATGTTGCCGGTATCGTCGGACGATACGATTGTGCCGCCTATTATGATGCTGTCTCCCTCCATGTTGACAGGAACCGGAGCGAATGCATCGCCCGTGGCATACTGCCAGTATTCGGTCTTGAAGTCGGCGATGGCTGTGTTGACCTCGTAGGTAGCCTCGGGGATGATCACCGGAGGGGTCTCGAAGTCGTCATCGCAGCCCGTCACAGCTGCGGCGGAGGCCACCGCGAGCATGGCGAAAAGTGATTTATAGAGTTTCATACGTGGATGTATTCTTTGAGTATGTTTGATCATTTGCTGGATGATGGAGCGGCTCAGAAGCGCACGCCTACATTGAAGTATACCTTGATGCCCTGTGCGTAGAAGTATTTGTTGGGGTATTTCTGGGCGTCATAGTTGGTGTAGTCGAAACGACCCTGCTGGTAACCGTAGGTCTGGATGTTGCGGTTGTTGAGGATGTTGTCGACATTGAGGTTGAAGTTCATCGAGACCTTGCGGTTGATGTAGACAACCTTGCCTATGGAGGCGTTGAGCACGAATGCGTCTTTGAGTTTGTCCTGGTTGGCAAGCGACTCCATTGCTGCCGTGAGGTCGCCCTCGTCGGGGTATTTCTCCCAGAGGTCGGGGAGTGCCTCGTGGCGTATGGGCGAGAGGTTTACGTAGGCGTCGCCCATCCATGAGGCGTTGACGTTGAAGAACCATGAGCCGGGAGCAGCCCAGTCGATGCCGATATTGCCGGCAAGCTGGGGAGTGCCGCCCAGATAGTAGTTCTTGAGGAACACCTGCTGTGTCATATCCTCACGCAGACCGTTCTCATATGAACGTGTGCCCATGGGATTGTTGCAGTACTGGTAGCGTGCCACCGTACCGGCGAGGCTGAGGGTGATTGATGGTGTGATCTTGTAGGCGGCACCGAGTTCGATACCTTTGTAGCGGGTGTGCACGCCCTGGAGCACGTAGTTCATGAATGTGGAGTACTGCTCGTCGTAGAACGAGGAGCGCTCTGTCTGGTCCATCATGTCGGTCCAGAATCCGGTGATGGAGCCGCGGAAACGGCGGTAGTTCCATATGTAGGAGAGGTCAAACGATGCGATGCGTTCGTTCTGCAGTCCATCGATGGCTTTCTCGCGGTAACGGGGCGAGATGTAGGAGTACTCAAACAGAGGAGCCTGTGTGCTGTATGAAGCATGGGCGGAGATGTAGTTGCGGCCATCGATCTTGTAGGTGGCGCCGGCTTTGAGTGCGCCGGTGTCGAAGCGGTGGGTCGAACCCTTGCCAAGTGAATGCTCGGGGTCGAGACCGGCCTGCATCTTACCGTCGCGCTGGAACTGGGTGTAGCCGATCTTGAGACCGTAGTTGATGTCCCACTGGGGGAGTGTGATCATGTTCTGGATCCATGCTGTGGCCTGAAGGGCGTTGATGTAGTAGTCATAGTCGAATGTGTCGCCCTTGCCCACCTTGCGGTTGGGGTTGCGAAGGTCGCTCTGAAGGATGTCGGGGTTGGAGGGGAAATCGCGTTCGGAGAACTTGTTGACGTCGATCCAGTATTCGCCGCCGAGAAGGTCGCGGACGGTCTTGAAGTAGTGGGCGCTGGTATGGTTGACGCTCACACCGGCCTGGAGGGTCATGTTGTCGTTGAGACGGTGGTTGAGCAGCGAGTTGAACACCCAGTTGGTCTGGTTGCTGTGACGGTCGTCGAGTATGTAGCTCGAGGCATGGTTGTCGGGGTTGCCGCCGCGGCCATAGATCTTGTTCATGTAGTTGGCCTGGTAGAGCTGGTCCCACTTGATCTGGCGGAAGTCCTCGTCGTGCTTCCAGAGGTCGGTATAGAGTTCGTAGGCTACTTCATCATCCTTGTAGAAGCTGGGGAAGTAACGGTAGTAGTCGGGACGGGGATCGGGACCGTCGTACCAGTTGATGCTCGATGTGGAGTAGTGGATGGAACGGAATGCCACACCGGTGTTGAGCGATGTGTTGCGCGAGGGTTTCCACTCCCAGTTGAGCACAACGGTGGGGTCGAAGGTCTCGACGATGCGCGATGCACGTTTTTTGCCATCCTGCCATCCCCAGTTGGGGTTGTAGAGGTTGTTGTCGGCGAGTTCATAGGCCTCGAGGAATGTGGCCGAGTTGGAAGCACGCTGTGTGGGGGCGCCCCAGGCGGTGAGGTTGAGGGAGTGTTTGGAGTTGAACACTTTCTCGAGTGAGGCGAAGAGACCGAAGGAGTTGTAGAATGTGCCTTCGATCACACCCTCGTTGGCCCAGCGGGCCACGGCCGACATCGAGAATGCCCATCCGCTCTTGCTGAGACCGGTGGCATAGTTGACCATTCCGCGGAGCATATAGTTGCTGTTGGTGTAGGCCAACGATCCGTTGAAGCCGGGGGCGTAGTGGGATGCGGTGGTGTTGATGTCGGTGGCACCGCCGATATCGCCGAATCCGAAGGCTGCTGCTCCGGAGCCGAGGGCGGATGTCTTGTCGCGGAAGGCGCGGTTCATACCTCCGAGGGTGGAGTAGTTGAAGCGGCCGCGGGCAAGGTCGTTGAAAGAGATGCCGTTGATATATGTCTGTGTATACTTCGAGTCATAACCTCTCACACGGAAGCGCATGGGCTGGAAGTCATAGCTTGCGGCGTTATAGTAGATGTCGTCGCTCGCGCCGGTGAGTGCGGCTATGGTCTGGGCATTGCCCTCCTCGTCCTCAAGTACGGCCTGGTCGAAGAGCATGTCGTTCTGATCTTCGTAGTAGGTGGTCATCAGGTCGGAATCTGTCAACTTGATGATGCCGAGGTTTTCCACGATGCCGGATGCGAGGTCGACCACGGCATTGTAGTCGTTGTATCCGTAGGCCACGATGACGAGCGCATCGGCGCCAGGGGTAGCGTTTGTGATGCTGAAACTTCCCGTCGGGTCAGTGTCTACGCTGAGACCCTGGGTCTCAAGGATGACGGTAGCTCCGGCTACAGGGGCTCCGGTGTCGGTGTTTACTACCTTGCCGGTGATGCCTGTTTTCTGTGCCAGCGACGGTATAGTGGCCGTCAGGAGCAATAGTAAAAACAGTTTTAGTCTCATAGATTATTGGTTGGTGGTAATTGATTCGGTACAATAATATAAATAGGTGGCTGATCTGTGTCAGTCGATGTATCCGCGGCGGCGTAGGAATTCCTTTACGATGGCAACATTGTCGGCCATCGTGAGCAGGGAGCTGTCGATGGTGAGATCGTAGCTTGTGGCGTGACCCCATTCCTTGTCGGTGAAAAAGTTGTAGTAGTCCGCGCGCCATTTGTTGGTGCGTCGGGCCAGAGCTTCGGCTTTTTCGGCAGTTAGAGCATCGGCCCTCGAGGTGATGCGGCGCACGCATTCCTCCATCGGAGCGTGAACGAAGATGTTGGTGACGCGGGGATGGTCGCGGAGGATATAGTCGGCGCTGCGTCCTACCACCACAAACGATTCACTATCGGCTTTTTCAAGAAGGAAATTGCTGATGGCTTTGTACAGACCGTCGTCAGTGATAGCTCCGGTCCCGGTGTAGTAACACATAGGTGTGACTCCCATGGAGAACGAGAAGAGTCCGTGCATGAATGAGGGGAAACGCTCGTCGCGGCTCTCGAAATACTCGGGGTCCACGCCGGCTTGCCGCGCGGCTTCAGCCAGGAGTTCCTTGTCGTAGTAGTTTATGCCGAGCTCGTTTGCCAGGGCTTTGCCAAGTTCGCGTCCGCCGCTGCCAAACTGACGGCCAACTGTGATGACGTAGTTCTTCTCGTCTGTTTTTTTCTCTGCTGCCATTTTTTATAGTGGATAGGAGGGTGGGGTGTCAGCGCTCCTTGATGAGGAATATCTCGGTGGGGAAGTGGTCGGAGTAACCGTTGAGCCACTGGCCTGCCGCGAATGTGCGGTGGGGGTATCCCTGGCGTTGGCCTTCGCGGTCAATGAGGAAGTCGAAGTTGTTCACCTGGCATTTCCAGTAGCGCAGTGCTTCCGGACGAGAGGCGTTGCCCTCGAGCAGAGTTCCGGAGATGATGATCTGATCGAAGAGATTCCACTGGCTTTTGTAGGCGAGGGTGCCTATGCCTTTGTCGAGCATTTTCCACCAGGGATTGTAGAATCCGTGGGCAGTGACACCTTTCTCATCTTTTTTCGCACCGAGGTTGACGGCACATGAGCGGTCCATGGGGTCATCGTTGAGGTCACCCATGATTATCACACCCTGACCCGGACGGATGGCCCAGAGGGAGTCGGCTATGTGCTTGGACAGATCGGCTGCGGCCTCGCGCAGATAACTCGAACGTTCCTGTCCGCCCAGGCGGGATGGCCAGTGGTTGACTATGATGCTGACGGTGTCGCCTCCGAGTACACCTGTGACACACATCTGATCGCGTGTGCGGAACGACTCATATCCGGGTATGGTGAGTGTGTGGTTGGTCACGTCGACAGGCTTGAAGAGGCGTGGATTGTAGAGCAGTCCCACGTCGACGCCGCGGCGGTCGGGCGAGTCGTGATGGATCACCTGCAGGTGCCATTTGCGGATGGCTTCCTGACGAACGAGATCGTCGAGCACGCTTTTGTTCTCGATCTCCGACACTCCTATCACGGCCGGCCCCATGGGAGTGGTCTTTGTGGTCATGGCACCTATGCAGCGTGCCAGGTTTTCAAGCTTGGCGTTGTACTTCTCGCTGTTCCACTGGCGCTGGCCTTTGGGGGAGTATTCGAGATCGTATTTGCCGTTGTTGTTGATTGTGTCGAAGAGGTTTTCGAGGTTGTAGAAAGCTACGCCGAAGACCATGAACTGTTTTTTATCGCTGCTCTGGGCCGATGCCGATATGAGGGTCAGCATGACCAGTAGCACCGCAAGGAAGTTTCTCTTCATAGCAGTTGACGGATAATTGAATAGTGATAGTTTTCGTGAATACATTGACAGATAGTGCATTACTGCTTTTGTCTCCGTTCCATGTCCCGTTAGGATCCGGAGCGGAGGTCAAAAATATATAAAATATTTATAATAATCTAATTTTTTTGAAAAAAAGCATTGATATTTTCATATCCTTTGTTTTTGACAGACCCGTTGCAGGGGGCGTGTGGAGCGGTATCCGGGCTTCTTGACGGCCCTTGTGATAATCCAATTGGTGAAAGTTTAGTGTTAAAAAATGTAATTAAATACAAAAATATCAGTGGTTTGTTGTGAAATCGCTTGAAAATGCATAACTTTGCGGTCGAATTTTGTGGCTTAACCTCGAAAACCGCCGGAAATGATGCACCGGCAGGTGATATGAGATATGTGGTGGAGTCACCGCTTCCCGTCAATAAACAAGTAACAATCAAAGAGATAAAAACCAACAGCCATGTCAAAAATTTGTCAGATTACAGGCAAGAAAGCAATGGTGGGCAATAATGTGTCGCACTCGAAGCGTCGCACCAAGCGCAAGTTTGATGTCAATCTCTTCAACAAGAAATTCTTCTGGGTTGAGGAGCAAGCTTGGATCACACTCACCCTCTCGGCCGCAGGCCTTCGCACTATCAATAAGAAAGGTCTCGATGCAGCTATCAAAGAGGCTGCTGCCAAGGGTTATATCACTGAAATCAAATACTTAGACATCATTTAATAGAAGATGGCAAAGAAAGCTAAAGGAAATCGCGTTCAGGTCATCCTCGAATGCACCGAGCACAAGGCAAGCGGTATGCCCGGCACTTCCCGTTACATCACCACCAAGAACCGCAAGAACACTACTGAGCGTCTGGAGTTGAAGAAGTACAACCCCATCCTCAAGAAAGTCACTGTACATAAAGAAATTAAATAATTCACTGACTCATGGCAAAGAAAACCGTTGCATCTCTGCAGAAAGGCGAAGGCCGCACCTATAGCAAGGTCATAAAGGTCGTTAAGTCGGCGAAGACCGGTGCTTATACCTTCCAGGAACAGATGGTTCCCAATGATGCTGTAAAGGACGCTCTTAAGTAAGAAGGAGTTTCTGTAACGACAGTATCTACTACATCATAGATATAACACCGTCGTGTTGATTCGTATCGGGTCAACACGACGGCTTTTTTTGTTCCATTTTTTTTGTGGTGATTCGATGATGTCGGTCGCTCCTGTCCGCTGATCTCTGATCCTTTATCTGGGTCTTGTGGGCGGTTGTGGTGGATGGATTATGAGAAAAGCGGTTTGCAGCATGATGCTGCAAACCGCTCCTCACGTTTCAACTATTTATTTATGAGAGCCTCGGTGTCCAGTTTCACAACTCGACAAGGAGGACGAGGGATGTCTGTGGCGATGGGTGCGTGCTGAAAAATCAGTACGACATCCCTGTCTTTTCGACATTCATCTTATAAACAATCAATCAGGTGGTTTTTACGGTGCTTATAACGCTAAAAGAGATTAAAAATCCTAAAATGAAGCCCTTTTGGAGGGGTTTTAGTGTTAAATCGTAAGTTTGTTGAATTTTTGTTTCATTCTGGGGCCGGAATAGGGGAGAGCGAGCGGCGCGGAGGTGTGTCCGGAATGTGGATGTAGTTGGGATGGGGAGTGGTGATAGATGGTGCGAAAAATAGTGCGGAAACCGGATGTAATTAATTGCTGAAATGTTTGGTAATTAGGAAAATAAGTTGTAATTTTGCATCGCTTTTAAGGGTAAACCGCCGTCGCGGCCACCGTAACTTGCTGAGTGATAGGTGGGTCGAGGCGGATTGGTACGTATGCGGATTCTGCTCAGACGATGTATTCCTATGCTTCGGTCTGCTGAAAGATAAACCCGGAAAGCGTAAATAAAGTTTGAAGAAACAGAACTAATTTTTAAATAAAGTCAAAACAAGAAACTAAGATGCCTACTATTCAGCAATTAGTAAGAAAAGGACGCGTTGCTCTCGAGGACAAGAGCAAGTCACCCGCGCTTGACTCATGTCCCCAGCGCCGCGGTGTTTGCGTGCGTGTGTACACTACCACTCCTAAAAAGCCTAACTCGGCTATGCGTAAGGTGGCACGTGTGCGTCTCACCAACGGCAAGGAAGTCAACAGCTACATCCCCGGCGAGGGTCACAACCTTCAGGAGCACTCGATCGTGCTCGTTCGTGGCGGTCGTGTGAAAGACCTCCCCGGTGTGCGTTACCACATCGTTCGCGGTACACTCGATACCAGCGGTGTCAAGGACCGCACACAGCGTCGCTCCAAGTATGGAGCCAAGCGTCCCAAGGCTGCCAAGAAGTAAGAAATTACGGCAGAACAGCGCAACCAACTCCTTTTCTTGACAAAACTAAAAGAAAGATTAAAAACCGAGTATTAACTCTTCGTTTTTGATTTGACTGGAAGGCTAAATCACAGGTTGAGTAAATGGATCCCCGGAGGGGGATGCCATTGAAGATGAAAGATGCAGCAACCAAGCAACCCAAAAACACAACACATCACCAAAAATGCGTAAAGCAAAGCCTAAGAAACGGGTAATTCTCCCCGATCCCGTGTTTAACGACGTGAGAGTATCGAAGTTCGTCAACCATCTGATGTATGACGGTAAGAAGAATACTTCCTATACTATCTTCTACAGCGCCCTTGAGCTTGTGAAGGCCAAACTCCCCAATGAGGAGAAGACCTCTCTCGAGGTATGGAAGAAGGCTCTCGAGAATGTAACTCCCCAGGTGGAGGTTAAGTCACGCCGTGTGGGTGGTGCCACATTCCAGGTACCTACCGAGATCCGTCCCGACCGCAAGGAGTCCATCTCGATGAAAAACCTTATCCTCTATGCCCGCCGCCGCGGTGGCAAGACCATGGCCGAGAAGCTCGCCGCTGAGATCGTCGACGCTTTCAATGAGCAGGGTGGCGCCTTCAAGCGTAAGGAGGATATGCACAAGATGGCCGAGGCCAACCGTGCCTTCGCCCACTTCCGTTTCTAATCCTCTCCTCTGCATATATATAGCAAGGAAACGGAATAATTTTTCACCGAATCATCCAAACCCCTCTTTTTTTGATTACCCAAAATGGCTAAATCAGACGCTCAACTTAAATATACACGCAACATCGGCATTATGGCTCACATCGATGCCGGTAAGACCACCACGTCGGAGCGTATCCTCTTCTATACCGGTCTGACTCACAAGATCGGTGAGGTGCACGACGGTGCCGCTACCATGGACTGGATGGAGCAGGAGCAGGAGCGTGGTATCACAATCACTTCCGCCGCCACCACCACTTTCTGGAAATATGACGGCGAGCAGTTCAAGATCAACCTTATCGACACTCCGGGACACGTTGACTTTACCGTCGAGGTAGAGCGTTCGCTCCGTGTGCTTGACGGTGCTGTCGCTACATTCTGCGCCGTAGGTGGCGTGGAGCCCCAGTCTGAGACCGTATGGCGTCAGGCTGATAAATATAATGTGCCCCGTATCGGTTATGTCAACAAGATGGACCGCTCGGGTGCCAACTTCTTTGAGGTAGTTCGTCAGCTCCGCGAGGTGCTCGGCGCAAATCCCTGCCCCATCCAGGTGCCCATCGGTGCCGAGGAGACCTTCAAGGGCGTGGTTGACCTCATCACCATGAAGGCTATCTTCTGGCATGACGAGACAATGGGTGCCGACTACACTGTAGAGGAAATCCCTGCTGGTCTCCAGGACGAGGCCGAGGAGTGGCGCGACAAGATGCTCGAGAAGATCGCTGAGTTTGATGACACTCTCATGGAGAAGTATTTCGACGATCCCTCCACAATCACCGAAGAGGAGATCCGCCGTGCTCTCCGCAACGCCACCCTCAAGATGGAGGTAGTGCCCATGATCTGCGGTTCGTCGTTCAAGAACAAAGGTGTGCAGTGTCTCCTCGACGCTGTGTGCGCATATCTTCCCAGCCCTGTTGACTCGGGCGCCATCGAGGGTACCAACCCCGAGGATCCCGATCAGGTGGAGACCCGCGAGCCTTCGAGCGACGCACCCATGTGTGCCCTCGCATTCAAGATCGCCACTGACCCCTATGTAGGCCGTCTTACATTCTTCCGCGTATATTCCGGCGACGTTGTTGCCGGCAGCTATGTGCTCAACAGCCGCTCCGGCAAGAAGGAGCGCGTGTCGCGTCTCTTCCAGATGCACTCCAACAAGCAGAATGCAAAGGAGATGATCGGTTGCGGCGATATAGGCGCAGGCGTAGGTTTCAAGGATATCCGCACAGGTGATACCCTCTGCGACGAGAATCATCCTATCGTACTCGAGGCTATGGAGTTCCCCGATCCCGTTATCGGTATCGCCGTAGAGCCCAAGACCCAGAAGGATCTTGACAAGCTCGGCGTAGGTCTTCAGAAGCTTGCCGAGGAGGACCCCACATTCCGCGTGGAGACAAACGAGGAGACTGGCCAGACCGTTATCTCCGGTATGGGTGAGCTTCACCTCGACATCATCATCGACCGTCTCCGCCGCGAGTTCAAGGTAGAGTGCAACCAGGGTCGTCCTCAGGTTACCTACAAGGAGGCCATCACCAAGCCCGTTGAGCTCCGTGAGGTATTCAAGAAGCAGACCGGTGGTCGTGGTAAATTTGCCGACATCATCGTTCGTGTAGAGCCCGTTGACGAAGGCTTCGACGGCAACCTCCAGTTTGTAGACGAGGTGAAGGGTGGTAACATCCCCAAGGAGTTCATCCCCTCCATCCAGAAGGGATTCACCAACGCTATGAAGAACGGTGTTCTCGCCGGCTTCCCCGTAGAGCAGCTCAAGGTTACCGTGCTCGACGGATCGTTCCACCCCGTCGACTCCGATCAGCTCTCATTTGAGCTCTGTGCTATCCAGGCCTTCAAGAAGGCATCCGAGAAGGCATCTCCCGTTCTCCTCGAGCCTATCATGAAGATCGAGGTTGTAACACCTGAGGAGAGCATGGGTGACGTTATCTCCGACCTCAACAAACGTCGTGGTCAGGTAGAGGGTATGGAGACCAGCCGCTCCGGAGCACGCGTTGTCAAGGCCAAGGCTCCTCTTGCCGAGATGTTTGGTTATGTAACCGCCCTCCGCACCATCACCTCCGGCCGTGCGACATCCACTATGTCTTTCAGCCACTACAGCGAGGTAGGCAGCTCGATAGCCAAGGCTGTCCTCACCGAGTGCCAGGGCCGTGTTGACCTCATCAAGTAAACACTTTCATTCAACTATCAATATGGATCAAACAATCAGAATCAAACTGAAGTCCTATGACTACAACTTGGTTGACAAGTCGGCCGAGAAGATTGTGAAGACCGTGAAAGCCACCGGCGCCGTGATCAGCGGACCTATACCCCTGCCCACACACCGCCGCATCTTCACTGTCAATCGCTCGACCTTCGTCAACAAGAAGTCGCGCGAGCAGTTCCAGCTCTCGAGCTACAAGCGCTTGATCGACATCCACAATTCGACGGGTAAGACTGTCGACGCCCTCATGAAGCTCGAGCTTCCCTCAGGCGTAGAGGTAGAGATCAAGGTCTAAGCCAAGTCCAAATCAAGGAACAACAGTAAGAAAAAGAAAGAAACAAACAATTTCAGTTCACATTTTCTAAATCAAAGAGAAATGCCAGGATTATTAGGAAAGAAAATCGGAATGACATCCGTTTTCAGTGCCGACGGCAAGAACGTGCCGTGCACTGTTATCGAAGTAGGCCCCTGCGTAGTTACTCAAGTGAAAACGGCTGAGAAGGATGGCTATGAGGCAGTGCAGCTCGGCTTCGAAGAGAAGAAGGACAAGCACACCACCGCCCCCATGGCCGGCCACTTCAAGAAAGCCGGAGTAGCTCCCCAGCGCCACTTGGCCGAGTTCAAAGGATTTGGCGAGGAGGTAAAGCTCGGTGATACCATCACCGTCGACCTCTTCAGCGAAGACGACTTCGTGGACATCCAGGGTACCTCAAAGGGTAAGGGATTCCAGGGCGTTGTGAAGCGTCACGGCTTCGGCGGTGTCGGCCAGTCCACCCACGGTCAGCACAACCGTCTCCGTGCCCCCGGTTCAGTGGGCGCCTGCTCCTATCCCGCCAAAGTGTTCAAGGGAATGCGTATGGCCGGCCAGATGGGCAACGAGAAGGTCACCATCCAGAACCTCCGCGTAGTGAAGGTTCTCCCCGAGCACAACGTGCTTATCATCAAAGGTTCCATCCCCGGAAGCAAAGGTTCAATCGTTTTAATTGAGAAGTAATGGAAGTCGCAATCTACAATATCAAAGGTGAAGACACCGGCCGCAAGGCTGTGCTCGCCGACGAGGTATTCGCAGTCGATGCCAACGAGCACGCCGTTTATCTCGATGTCAAGCAGTATCTCGCCAACCAGCGCCAGGGCACACACAAGTCCAAGGAGCGCAGCGAGGTGTCCGGCTCCACCCGTAAGCTTCACAAGCAGAAAGGTGGCGGCGGTGCCCGTATCGGTGACATCAACTCGCCTGTTCTCGTAGGTGGCGGCCGCGTCTTCGGCCCCCGTCCCCGTGACTATCGTTTCAAGTTGAATAAGAAAGTGAAAGTGCTTGCCCGCAAGAGCGCCCTCACATACAAGGTGCAGGATTCCCAGCTTTTCGTGGTAGAGGACTTTAACTTCGAGGCTCCGAAAACTAAAGATTTTGTAAATTTTGCTAAAAATCTTAAAGTTGACGGCAAAAAGGTGCTCCTCGTTTTACCGAGTGAGAATAAAAACGTAACTTTGTCAGCCCGTAATGTGCCCGAAGCCAAAACAATGGTAGCTTCGGAGCTCAACACCTACGCGCTGATGAACTCAAACGCTGTGATCCTGATGGAGAGCAGCCTTGATTTCGTGAATAAACTTTAAACCTCGACCACCGAGAAAACTACAGTAAAGCATGGAAATCTCAATCAAACCCATCGTTACCGAGAAGGCGAGCCTCTTGACCGAGAAGCTCGGCCGTTACACGTTCAGCGTTTCTCCCGAGGCCAACAAGTATCAGATCAAGGATCTCGTCGAGAAGCTCTACGGCGTCAAGGTGACACGCGTCAACACAATCAATGTCCGTTCCAAGAACAAGTCACGCTGGACCAAGAGCGGTCTGCTCCGCGGCAAAACCGCTGCCTGGAAGAAAGCCATCGTTGACCTTGCCGACGGTCAGACAATTGACTTCTATAGCAACATCTAAATAAAATGGCAGTAAGAAAATTCAAGCCCACCACCCCTGGGCAGAGGCACAAAGTTATCGGTGTTTTCAAAGGTACCATCACTGCTACAACACCGGAGAAATCTCTTACAGTCGGCAAAAGGGCTTCCGGAGGCCGTAACTCCGAAGGTCATCTCACCACCCGCTACCTTGGTGGTGGCCACAAGCGCAAATACCGCTTCATAGACTTTAAGAGAACCAAGGACGGCGTTCCTGCCGTGGTCAAGTCCATCGAGTATGATCCCAACCGCTCAGCTCGCATCGCACTTCTCTACTACAAGGACGGCGCCAAGGCTTACATCATTGCACCCAACGGCTTAAAGGTTGGCGACGAGCTCCTTTCCGGCCCCGATGCACAGCCCGAGGTAGGCAACTGCCTTCCTCTGGCCAACATCCCCGTCGGTACTCTCGTCCACAACATTGAGTTGCGTCCCGGACAGGGTGCCTTCATGGCTCGTTCGGCCGGCACATTCGCCCAGCTGATATCCCGCGAAGGCAACTATGTCATCGTCAAATTACCTTCGGGTGAAACCCGCAAGATCCTCGCCGCATGCCGCGCTACTGTAGGAGTGGTCGGCAACTCCGAGCATTCCCTCGAGCGCTCCGGCAAGGCTGGCCGCTCGCGCTGGCTCGGCCGTCGTCCCCGCAACCGCGGCGTAGTCATGAACCCCGTCGATCACCCCATGGGTGGTGGCGAAGGCCGTGCTTCCGGTGGACATCCCCGCTCACGCAAGGGTCTCTATGCTAAGGGTCTCAAGACTCGTGCCCCGAAGAAACATTCTTCGAAGTACATCATCGAAAGAAGAAAAAAGTAATCTGATTTAACAAGCAACACTTATCTCTATGAGTCGTTCACTTAAAAAAGGCCCGTTTATCAGCGTGAAGCTTGAGAAGAAGGTCGCAGCCATGGACGAAAGCGGCAAGAAATCGGTCATCAAGACCTGGAGCCGTGCATCCATGATCGCCCCCGAATTCGTGGGACACACCTTCGCTGTTCACAACGGTAACAAATTTATCCCTGTCTATGTTACTGAAAACATGGTAGGCCACAAGCTCGGTGAGTTCGCTCCCACCCGCACATTCCGTGGTCACTCCGGTAACAGGAAGAAATAACTTTGGGCCCTGATATAAATAATTCATTTGTAAAAAAGAAAAGAATTAAGATAAAATGGGTGTAAGAAAAAGAAACTCAGCCGATCTCAGGAAAGCCGAGCAGAAGCACATCGCTTTTGCAAAGCTTCTCAATGTCCCCACCTCCCCCCGCAAGATGAGGCTGGTGGCCGATATGATCCGCGGCGTCGAAGTAAACCGCGCTCTCGGTATCCTGAAGTTCTCCAACAAGGAAGCGGCTGCCCGTCTTGAGAAACTCCTCCTCTCAGCCATTGCAAACTGGGAGGCCAAGAACGAACGCAAAGCTGATGCCGGCGAGCTCTTCGTGAGCACGATCATGGTGGGTTGCGCCCCCATGCTCAAGCGTCTCCGTCCCGCTCCCCAGGGCCGTGGATACCGCATCCGCAAGCGTGCCAACCACGTCACATTGATTGTTGACACAATTGATAACAAAAACGCTAAAGCTTAACAAATGGGACAGAAAGTAAATCCAATCAGCAATCGCTTGGGAGTTATCCGTGGATGGGACTCTAACTGGTATGGCGGTAAGAAATACGGCGATACTCTGCTCGAGGACTCCAAACTCCGCAAGTACCTGAACGTCCGCCTTGCCAAGTCAAGCGTTTCGCGCATCGTTATCGAGCGCACAATGAAGCTCATCACCATCACTGTATGCACATCCCGTCCCGGCCTCATCATCGGCAAGGGCGGCTCGGAGGTCGACAAGCTCAAGGAAGAGCTCAAGAAGATCACCGACAAGGACGTGCAGATCAACATCTATGAGGTGAAGCGTCCCGAGCTCGACGCACAGATCGTAGCATCCACCATCGCACGCCAGATCGAGGGCAAGATCGCCTATCGTCGTGCCGTCAAGATGGCTGTGGCTTCGACCATGCGTGCCGGAGCCGAGGGTATCAAGGTTCAGATCTCCGGTCGTCTCAACGGTGCTGAAATGGCACGCAGCGAGATGTTCAAGGAAGGCCGCACTCCCCTCCACACTCTTCGTGCCGACATCGACTATGCACTGGTCGAGGCTCACACTAAGGTAGGTGTGGTAGGTGTGAAGGTATGGATCTGCCGTGGTGAGGTATACGGAAAGCGTGACCTCGCCCCCCAGTACACCAACACTCAGAAGGAGACCCGTGGCGCAGCCGGCAACGGCGCACCCCGTCGCGGCGGCTTCCGCAAGCCCAAGAACAACCGTTAAACCCACAATTGATTCAACACAACAATGTTACAACCCAAGAAAACCAAATTCCGCCGCGCCCAGAAAGGCCGCATGAAAGGCATCGCGCAGCGTGGCAACCAGTTGGCCTTCGGTTCGTTCGGCATCAAGACACTCGAGTCTAAGTGGATCACCGGTCGCCAGATTGAGGCTGCCCGTATCGCTGTGACACGTTACATGCAGCGTCAGGGTCAGATATGGATCCGCATCTTCCCGGACAAACCCATCACCAAGAAGCCCGCCGAGGTCCGCATGGGTAAAGGTAAAGGTGCTCCCGAAGGTTTTGTAGCTCCCGTTACTCCCGGTCGTATGATCATCGAGGTAGAGGGCGTACCCTTCGAAATCGCCAAGGAGGCTCTGCGTCTCGCCGCCCAGAAGCTCCCCGTCACCACGAAATTTGTCGTTCGCCGCGACTATGACCCAACCCAAAATGTGTAATCCGTCATGAAGAAAGAAAAATTCACTGAAGTAAGCACTCAGGATCTCCGCGATCGCCTGGCTGAGATGGAGAAGGACTATGCCCAGCTCAAGATCAACCACGCAATATCGCCCCTTGACAGCCCCGCAAAGATTACACATGCGCGCAAAGAGATCGCCCGCGTTAAGACAGAACTGCGCATGCGCGAACTCAACAACAAATAATCCCTACCGAAAATGGAAAAGAGAAATTTAAGAAAAGAACGCATCGGGGTTGTTTCGAGCAACAAGGGCGACAAGACCATCACCGTCATGGTGAAGTGGAAGGAGAAGCACCCCATCTATGGCAAGTTCGTCAACAAAACCAAGAAATACCATGCCCACGACGAGAAGAACGAGTGCGAGATAGGCGATACAGTACGCCTCATGGAGACTCGTCCCCTCTCCAAGACCAAACGCTGGCGCCTGGTTGAAATCATCGAAAAAGTTAAATAAGCTATGATACAGACTGAAAGCCGTTTAACCGTAGCCGACAACAGCGGTGCAAAGGAAGCCCTCTGCATCCACGTGCTTGGCGGAACAGGACGCCGTTACGCTTCCGTTGGTGACATCATCGTGGTGTCCGTCAAGAGCGTGATCCCCTCCTCCGATGTCAAGAAAGGTACAGTCAGCAAGGCTGTAGTCGTACGCACCAAGAAGGAAATCCGTCGTCCCGACGGATCCTACATCCGTTTCGACGACAATGCGTGCGTGCTTCTCAACAACGCCGGTGAGCTCCGTGGCACCCGTATCTTCGGCCCCGTTGCCCGTGAGCTGCGTGCCGCCAACCAGATGAAGATTGTTTCCCTCGCACCTGAGGTTCTCTGATCAACCACAACCGTCAAAAACAGAAAGTAATGTCCAAGTCATACATTAAAAAAGGCGACACCGTCTATGTTCTTGCCGGCGAAGACCGTGGCAAGGAGGGCCGTGTGCTCAAAGTCCTCGTGCAGAAGCAGAAGGCACTTGTTGAGGGCATCAACATGGTGACCAAGGCCACCAAGCCCAATGCGCAGCACCCCCAGGGAGGTCTCATCAAGAAAGAGGCTCCCATCGCCATCTCCAACATCGCTCTGATCGACCCCAAGAGCGGCAAGCCCACACGTGTGAGCCTGCGCAGGGAGAACGGCAAGGTAATCCGTATTTCTAAAAAATCTGGAGAGGAGATTAAGTAATGAGCACCCAGACAGTAAAACAGGACTATAAGGAACGCATCGTTCCCGCCCTCACCGAGAAGTTCAGCTACACCACTCCCATGCAGGTGCCCAAGCTGAAGAAGATCGTCATCAACCAGGGTCTCGGCGACGCTACCCAGGATAAGAAACTCATCGAGACAGCCATCAACGAGCTCACAGCCATCACCGGCCAGAAGGCAGTTGCCACTCTCTCGAGAAAGGATATCTCCAACTTCAAGCTCCGTAAGAAGATGCCCATCGGTGTGATGGTCACCCTCCGTCGCGAGAAAATGTACGAGTTCCTCGAGCGTCTGATCCGTGTTGCCCTTCCCCGTATCCGCGACTTCAAGGGTATCAACAGCAAGCTCGACGGCCGCGGCAACTATACTCTCGGCATCACCGAGCAGATCATCTTCCCCGAGATCAACATCGACGCCATCAACAAGCTCATGGGTATGAACATCACCTTCGTCACCACCGCCAACACGGACGAGGAGGGTTATGCACTGCTCAAAGAGTTCGGTCTCCCTTTCAAGAACGCTAAAAACTGATAGATAGCTATGGCAAAAGAATCAATGAAGGCCCGTGAGGTAAAGCGTGCACGCCTTGCCGAGAAGTATGCCCAGAAACGTGCCGAGCTGAAGAAGATTGTCAACTCGGGTGTTGACGAGGAGAACCGCGCCGAGGCCTACGAGGCCGCGCAGATGCTCCAGAAGCTCCCCAAGAACAGCAATCCCATCCGCCTGCACAACCGCTGCTCCATCACAGGCCGTCCCAAAGGCTTCATGCGTCAGTTCGGCATCTCACGTATACAGTTCCGCGAGATGGCGTCCGCAGGCCTTATCCCCGGCGTGAAGAAAGCCTCCTGGTAATCTCACCGCCATTCCCAGCATGCCCAGGTAATAGATAGTCGTGCCGGCCCGAGAGTCGTTACCTCTAAGCAGCCGGATCCCACCGCCGGGACCTAAACCGGAAACATTCCTTCCGTCCTCACCGGCACCGGGGCCCAGACTGCGGCCGCTCGACATCGACTTGGCATCCTCATAATCCCCGGCTGACATCCTTCGGCCACTCATCCTCTCCATCCTCTTCACTCCAAAGAAACACAGTGAGTATTAAATATTGTTGGGACACCCCCAATCAATTTAAACAAAACAAACAATGACAGATCCTATTGCAGATTATCTGACAAGATTGAGGAACGCGATCAAAGCCAACCACCGTGTGGTTGAGATCCCCGCCTCAAACTTGAAGAAGGAGATTACAAAAATCCTCTTCGAACAAGGCTACATCCTCAACTACAAGTTCGAGGAGGGCGAAAACCCTGCGGGCGTCATCAAGATCGCCCTCAAGTATGATCCGATCGACAAGGTCAACGCTATCAAGAGCCTTGAGCGCGTTTCCCGTCCCGGACTCCGCCGTTATACCGGCTACAAAGATATGCCCCGCGTGTTGAACGGACTCGGCATTGCCATCCTTTCGACATCAAAAGGTGTGATGACCAACAAGAAAGCCCGCGACCTCAAGATCGGTGGCGAGGTTCTCTGCTACGTTTACTAATCAGATAGGAGGATACAAGAATTATGTCACGTATAGGTAAAGCTCCCATTGAGATTCCCGCCGGTGTCACCGTCACCGTCGACAAGGACAACGTAGTGACCGTAAAAGGTCCCAAAGGCACACTCACCCAGAAAGTGAACCCCGACCTCACCGTAGAGGTGGCCGACGGACATGTCACCGTCACCCGCCCCAGCGATGACCGCGAGCACCGCGCACAGCACGGTCTTTTCCGCGCCCTCATCCACAACATGGTGGTAGGTGTTTCCACTGGCTATCGCAAAGAAATGGAACTGGTAGGTGTGGGTTACCGCGCTGCCTCCAACGGCCAGGTGCTCGAGCTCTCGCTCGGTTTCTCCCACGCCATCTATATAAAGCTCCCCCCCGAGGTGAAGGTCGAGGCAAAGACAGAGCGTAACAAAAACCCGCTCATCATCCTCGAGAGCGACGACAAGCAGCTTCTCGGCCAGGTATGCGCCAAGATCCGTTCGCTCCGCAAGCCCGAACCCTACAAGGGCAAAGGTATCAAGTTTGTTGGCGAGATTATCCGTCGCAAGTCGGGTAAGTCGGCAAGTGCTAAATAATAAAACTGATCAACAACTATGGTTTCTAAGATACAACGCAGAAATAAGATCAAAACCCGCATCCGCGGCAAGATTTCCGGCACTGCAGCTCGTCCGCGCATGAGCGTGTTCCGCAGCAACAAGCAGATCTACGTACAGCTCATCGACGATCTCGCCGGCAAGACCCTCTGCGCCGCTTCCTCCAAGGGTATTGAAGAGGGCACCAAATGTGAAATCGCAGCCAAGGTAGGCGAGGACATCGCCAAGAAGGCTGTTGCCGCTGGTATCTCCGAGGTCGTTTTCGACCGTAACGGCTACCTCTTCCACGGCAGAGTAAAATCATTGGCTGACGCCGCCCGCAACGGTGGCCTTAAATTCTAAGAAGTATGGCATTGAAGAATAATAAAGTAAAGTCCACCGGCGACCTTGATCTCAAGGATCGTCTTGTTGCCATCAACCGTGTCACCAAGGTGACCAAGGGTGGCCGCACCTTCACCTTCGCAGCCATCGTCGTTGTCGGCAACGAGAACGGCATCGTAGGCTGGGGTCTCGGCAAGGCCAACGAGGTACAGGCCGCTATCGCCAAAGGCGTGGAGGCTGCCAAGAAGAACCTCATCAAGGTTCCCGTTAACCGCGGTACAATCCCCCACGAGCAGATCGCCAAGTTCGGCGGCTCACGCGTCATCATCAAGCCCGCAAGCCACGGTACCGGTGTAAAGGCCGGTGGTGCTATGCGTGCCGTGCTCGAGAGCGTGGGTATTACCGACGTGCTCTGCAAGTCGAAGGGTTCATCCAACCCCCACAATCTTGTCAAGGCCACTATCGCAGCCCTCGGCGAGCTCCGCTCACCCGCACAGGTGGCTCAGAACCGCGGCATCTCTGTCGACAAAGTTTTTAACGGCTAATAACGTCTATTGCAATGGCAAAAATCAAAATCACCCAGATTAAGAGCCGCATCGGCGCCCCTGCCGTTCAGAAGCGCACACTCGACGCCCTCGGCCTCAAGAAAATGCATCACTCGGTAGTCCTCGAGGACACTCCCTCTGTGATGGGTATGGTAAAAGCAGTGCATCACTTGGTAGAAGTGACCAACGCCTAAACACTAAAATCTTTTAACTACTATGGATTTAAGCAATCTTCATCCCGCTGTAGGCTCCGTTCGCCCCAAGACACGTATCGGCCGTGGAGCAGGTTCGGGCAAGGGTGGAACATCTACCCGTGGTCACAAAGGCGCCAAGTCCCGCTCTGGCTACAGCCGCAAAATAGGTTTTGAAGGTGGTCAGATGCCCCTCCAGCGCCGTCTTCCCAAGTTTGGTTTCAAGCCCCTCAACCGTGTTGAGTACAAGGCTGTCAACCTCAGCGATCTCGAGACACTCGCCACCGAGGCCGGTCTTGCCAAGATCACCGTTGCCGATCTCATCGCAGCCGGCATCGTGAACGGCAAGCAGCCCGTCAAGATCCTCGCAGGCGGTGCCCTCACCAAGAAGGTCGACGTTGAAGCCAACGCCTTCTCGGCAGCTGCCGAAAAAGCCATCACCGAGGCCGGTGGCACCGTAACCAAACTCTAATCCCCCTTTCCCCTCGAAATGAGATTTATTCAGACAATCCGTAACATTTGGACCATCGAGGAACTCAGGAAGCGCATCCTTGTGACCCTCATGCTGGTGCTCGTCTATCGACTGGGCTGCTACGTGGTTCTTCCCGGCATCTCGCCCGAAGATCTCGACGCCCTGTCGAAGTTCACCAACAAGAGCGGTCTGATGCAGCTGCTCGACATGTTCTCGGGCGGCGCCTTCTCGCAGGCTTCGATCTTTGCCCTCGGTATCATGCCCTACATCACTGCATCCATCGTGATACAGCTCCTCGGCATGGTGCTCCCCTCCTTCCAGAAAATGCAGAGAGAGGGTGAGAGCGGTCGTCAGAAGCTCAGTCAGTATACCCGCTATCTGACTGTGCTCATCCTGCTCCTCCAAGGTCCGGCATATCTCGTAAATCTCCAGGTCCAGGTGAGCGCCGCCACAGGCGGTGCCCACATGGGCTTCTGGACGATTGCGTTCCTGACGGTCATCCTCGCCGCCGGCTCCATGTTCATCATGTGGCTCGGTGAGCGTATCACTGATCGTGGCATCGGCAATGGTATCTCCTTCATCATCCTTGTAGGTATCATCGCCCGCCTTCCGGGAGCACTTTTCTACGAGTTCACAAGCCGTCTGCCCGGATCGACCGGCAGCCAGGGCGGTCTCATCATGTTTGTGGTCGAGATCATCCTCCTGTTCGCCGTCACCGTAGGCGCTGTGCTTCTCGTGCAGGGAACACGCAAGGTGCCCGTGCAGTATGCCAAGCGTATTGTCGGTAACCGCCAGTATGGCGGCGCCCGCCAGTACATCCCCCTGAAGGTCAATGCCGCCGGCGTTATGCCCATCATCTTCGCCCAGGCCATCATGTTCATCCCCATCACCCTCGCCGGCTTCGGAAGCTCGGAGGGCACATCGGGATTCTACGCAGCCTTCTCGGATATCAACGGCTTCTGGTACAACCTTGTGTACTTCATCCTGATTGTCGCCTTCACATACTTCTACACAGCCATCACAGTGCGTCCCACCCAGATGGCCGAGGACATGAAGCGCAACAACGGATTCATCCCCGGAGTGAAACCCGGCAAGAAGACCGCCGACTATCTTGACTCCATCATGTCACGCATCACCCTGCCCGGCTCCCTATTCCTGGGAATCGTGGCCATCCTCCCCGCCTTCGCACGTTTCTTCGGCATCAGCCAGAACTTCGCGCAGTTCTTCGGAGGCACCTCGCTCCTGATCCTTGTCGGAGTTGTGCTCGACACACTCCAGCAGATCGAGAGCCACCTTATGATGCACCACTACGACGGACTCATGAAAGACGGCAAGATCAAAGGCCGCACCACCGGCTCGGCCTATTGATTCTCCACAATCCGGTTACAGCAGATAATCCCATATTAATGATTTATCTCAAGACACCTGAGGAAATCGAGAAAATGCGACAGGCATGCACGCTCGTGAGCCGCACACTTGGCGAGATGGCCAAGTGGGTGGCTCCCGGCGTGACTACCCGTCACCTTGACAACATCGCGCGCGAATTCATGCGCGACAACGGTGGCAAGCCCGCATGTCTCGGCTACGGAGGATTTCCCGGCACATTGTGCATAGAGGTCAACGAGACCGTGGTGCACGGCTTTCCCTCCGGCTATGAGCTTCGCGAGGGCGACATCATCGGCATAGATACCGTGGTGGAGCTTGACGGCTACAACGGAGACATGTGCTATACCTTTCCCGTAGGAGAGATCGCCCCCGAGGTCATGGCCCTGTGCCGTACCACCAAGGAGTCGCTCTACAAAGGGATCGAAGCCGCCCAGGAAGGCCGCCGCATAGGCGACATAGCCAATGCAGTGCAGACCTACGTCGAGCGTCGCGGCTACAGCGTCGTGCGCGAGATGTGCGGCCATGGCATAGGACGCAAGATGCACGAGGATCCCGAAGTGCCCAACTACGGACGCCGCGGATGCGGCCCCGTGCTCCGCACCGGCATGTGCATATGCATCGAGCCGATGGTCAACATGGGCAGCCGCAACATCGTCATCGAGAAAGACGGCTGGCAGTGCCGCACACGCGACCGCAAACCCTCCGCCCACTACGAGCATACACTCGCGATATCGCCCGAAGGCCCCGAGATACTCACGACCTTCGACTATATCGAGGAGGTCTTGGGAGACAGATTTATTTAAGATTATAACCATCACTCAACACTAAATGGCAAAACAAGCTGCAATCGAACTTGACGGCACCATCGTGGAGGCATTGTCGAATGCGATGTTCCGTGTCGAACTTGAGAACGGTCATGAGATCACGGCCCACATCTCAGGCAAGATGCGCATGCATTATATCAAGATCCTCCCCGGCGACAAGGTGAAGGTCGAGATGTCGCCCTACGATCTCTCGAAGGGCCGCATCGCCTTCCGTTACAAGTAATCCACGGCCGCTCCTGCGGAGACGCACCGCCGGCGATGGGAAGTCATTCCATTACAAGAGAAAAACAAAACAATACAAAATAAACCCAGCAATGAAAGTAAGAGCTTCTGTTAAAAAGCGCACTCCTGACAGCAAGATCGTGCGTCGCAAGGGACGTCTGTACGTCATCAACAAAAAGAACCCCAAGTACAAGCAGCGTCAGGGCTAACACCCGTTTGCTCACCATAGTCGAGGAACGGAAACAGCAGATAAGGCACTGATTAGTTAAATTATTCAAACGATTTCTAATTAGTGTTTCATTTGCCGGTTTCGTTTCCTCTATTGTGGGAAAATAGTGTTACCTTTGCACAAAAATTTTTCAGCAAGTAATCAAGTAATTATATGGCAGTAAGAATTGTGGGAGTTGACCTCCCCCAGAACAAAAGAGGTGAGATAGCCCTGACCTATATCTACGGTATAGGCCGCAGCGCTGCTAAGACCATCCTCGACAAAGCCGGCATTGACGTCAACATCAAGGTCAAGGACTGGAGTGACGATCAGGCCGCCAAGGTGCGTGAAGTTATCGGTTCCGACTACAAGGTCGAGGGTGACCTCCGCAGCGAGATCCAGCTCAACATCAAGCGCCTCATGGACATCGGTTGCTACCGTGGCATCCGTCACCGTAACGGACTTCCCGTTCGTGGCCAGAGCACCAAGAACAACGCCCGTACCCGCAAGGGCCGCAAGAAAACCGTTGCAAACAAGAAAAAAGCTACTAAATAATCATAGAGTATGGCAAAAAAGACAGTCGCCGCGAAGAAACGTAACGTCAAGGTTGATGCCGCCGGCCAGCTTCACGTTCACTCTTCCTTCAACAACATCATTGTGTGCTTAGCCAATTCCGAGGGACAGGTCATCTCCTGGTCATCGGCAGGCAAGATGGGTTTCCGCGGCTCCAAGAAGAACACTCCCTACGCTGCACAGATGGCAGCCCAGGATTGCGCCAAGGTTGCATATGACCTCGGCCTGCGCAAGGTAAAGGCATATGTGAAAGGTCCCGGCAACGGCCGTGAGTCAGCTATCCGTACAATCCACGGAGCCGGCATCGAGGTTACCGAGATCGTAGACGTTACCCCGCTGCCCCACAACGGATGTCGTCCTCCCAAGCGTCGTCGCGTCTGATCCACTGACGTCACGCAGGCACCGCCGGCCGCTGTATGGCCCGCAGTGTCGCACAAGATGCTTATAAAGACAAGTAAATCTCCAGTTTACACAATCATCCTCATGATATCTCCGGCGGAGAGTCCGGACAGCGGCCCAGGCGTCATCCCTGAGAAATAGGTCACTTCTTACATCACCTCTCAGTGGCCGCGGCTGTCAACAGGGCCATCGCCCCGCGCCGGTCATCCGCGCCACAGGATCCGCTCCTGTCAGGACGATATCAAACAAAGATAAAATAAAATCCAAAAATGGCAAGATACACAGGTCCCCGCACCAAAATCGCCCGTAAGTTCGGCGAGCCGATCTTCGGCGAAGACAAAGTCCTCGCAAAGAAGAACTATCCCCCGGGCCAGCATGGTCTCAACAAGAGACGCAAGACTTCCGAGTACGGTGTACAGCTCCGCGAGAAGCAGAAAGCCAAGTACACCTACGGAGTGCTCGAGAAGCAGTTCCACAACCTGTTCGACAAGGCCTCACGCGCCAAGGGTATCACAGGTGAGATCCTTCTTCAGCTCCTCGAGGGCCGTCTCGACAACGTAGTATACCGTCTCGGTATCGCCCCCACCCGTGCAGCCGCACGTCAGCTTGTACTCCACCGCCACATTGTAGTGAACGGCAAGGTTGTCAACATCGCATCCTACGCTGTAAAGCCCGGTGATGTCATCGGAGTACGCGAAAAGTCCAAATCACTCGAAGTAATCGCCGACGCTCTCGCCGGTTTCAACCACAGCAAGTATCCCTGGCTCGAGTGGGATGAGAATGTAAAGGCAGGCAAGTTCCTCCACGTTCCCGCCCGCGAAGACATCCCCGAGAACATCAAAGAGCAGCTTATCGTCGAGTTGTATTCTAAATAATCAATAAATCAAGATCCATGGCTATTTTAGCATTCCAAAAACCTGACAAAGTCCTAATGTTGGAAGCCGATAACCATTTCGGTAAATTTGAGTTTAAGCCATTGGAACCGGGTTATGGTATAACCATAGGCAACGCCCTTCGCCGCATCCTTCTGTCGTCGCTTGAGGGCTATGCCATCTCTTCTATCCGCATCGACGGCGTGAAGCATGAGTTTGACACCATCCCCGGCGTCAAGGAAGATGTCACAAACATCATACTTAATCTCAAGAAGGTCAACTTCAAACAGACAGTTGAAGGCACCGAAACGGAGAAAGCTACCATCACCGTGTCAGGCAAGGAAGAGTTCACAGCCGGTGACATCAGCAAGGTCCTTTCCGGATTCGAGGTACTGAATCCGGAGCTTGTGATATGTCATTTGGATCCGAGCGCAAGTTTCACAATCGACCTCACTATCATCAAGGGTCGCGGATGGGTTCCCGCCGATGAGAACCGCAACGCCACCGACGCCATCGACGTCCTGGCCATCGACTCCATCTTCACCCCGATCAAGAATGTGAAGTATACCGTGGATAACTTCCGCGTTGATCAAAAGACCGACTACGACAAGCTCACCCTTGAAATTACCACGGATGGTTCTATCCTTCCGAAGGATGCTCTCAAGGAAGCCGCCAAGATCCTCATCTACCACTTCATGCTCTTCTCCGACGAGAAAATCACTCTCGAGGCTGAGGAGGAAAGCGGCGAGGAGGAATTTGACGAAGAGGTGCTCCATATGCGACAGCTCCTCAAGTCCAAGCTTGTGGATATGGATCTCTCGGTGCGCGCCCTCAACTGCCTTAAGAGCGCCGAGGTCGAGACACTTGGTGAACTCGTGGTCTTCAACAAGACAGACCTCTTGAAATTCCGTAACTTTGGTAAGAAGTCGCTCACCGAGCTTGATGAACTTCTGGCCAATCTCAACCTCTCCTTCGGAATGGACATTTCGAAATACAAACTTGATAAAGAGTAAATTTAACGATGAGACATAATAAGAAATTCAATCATCTCAGCCGCAAGAAGGCTCATCGCGACGCGCTCTTGGCCAACATGACGATCTCGCTGATCATGCACAAACGCATCTTCACAACCCTCGCCAAGGCAAAAGCTCTCCGCGTGTATGCCGAGCCCCTGATCAACCGTGCAAAGGAGGACAGCACCCCCAACCGCCGTCTCGTTTTCGCTCATCTCCAGAACAAGGAGGCCGTGACCGAGCTTTTCCGTGAGATAGCACAGAAGATCGCTAACCGTCCCGGCGGTTACACTCGTATCCTCAAGACCGGCAACCGTCTCGGTGACAACGCTCAGACTTGCTTCATCGAGCTCGTTGACTACAACGAGAACATGCTCAAGGACAGCAGCGCCAAGAAGCAGGGCCGCACCCGTCGTTCGCGTCGTGGTGGCAACAAGCCCGCTGCCGAGGCTCCTGCAGCCGAGACTCCCGCAACTGAGGCTCCCGCAGCAGAGTAATTCCTGCCCGCAGGATATCCATCATAAAAAGTCCCCCGGACACCCGGTAGCCGTCTCCGTTGACGGCTGCTTGGGGAAAAGGGGGGCTTTTTTTATACCTTTTCACCACTCTGTTTACCTCAATCCCTCCACTGTTGTAATATGAAAGAAAACTTTACTCCCGGCGAGCGACGCGGCATCATTATCCTCATATGCATGATGATAATGGCGGCAGTAGTCATAAAGTGCCGGAGCGGAGCGCCTGCACATATGTTTCAGCCGGCAGCGGATGCAACGGTCAGTGACAGTCTCATCCTGTCGACCGACACCTTTGGGGATATTACAGATACGATCCTTGTCAGAAAGAAAAAGCCTCGCCGTCAGTCCGCAGCCCACAAGGCGAAGCCTGTCAGTAAGCCGGCGCCACTGCCTCGGCGCACGCGCGACGAGCGTATCAATTAAAAATTATTTTTTGGAGGATATACTGACGGTACGTTAAATTTAATTGTCCGTCATGTAATTATGATACATTTATGTGGATGATTCTGCATATGCTATGTCAAGGGTACCGGATATTTTTTATCTTTGCGTGTTAACAATACATTTTGCATATGCTTCGAGGAATTTTGATATCTATAGCTTTGTGTCTCATCTGTGCCGGTAGCATAGCGGCGGTATCATTCGAGAATGTGGATATTAAAGTCGGAGAATCGGTTACGTGCTCCCTTCCCGGAGAGGTTATTTCTAAAGATCCATATAGCGTCAGTTTTGTAGCTTTGTCCCCGTCATATGCTGACATTTCATCCCATACAGCCTCTACAGTGACGATTGTGGGCCGTAAATCTATTCAGTCGAGAGTTATAGTCCGATGCAATTATTATTATCAGAATGATAATGGACTTGGTGGACGTGGATTCTATGATTTTAAGGTTCTCGTGTGTGGAGATGGATCCGGTGATGAGGGTGGATTCCGTCTTGATGAGACATCGTTGAGATTATCGGTCGGCGAGCGTAGACAATTGAAATATGATTTTGGTGGTGGGGCATCCGCTGCTGTCACATGGATGTCCAGTAATCCTGAGGCTGCCGATGTGGACGAAACCGGAACTGTGATCGCACGTAAGGCCGGCAATACTATCATATATGCCATGACCACACAGAGCCGCACAGCTACATGCGAGGTTACTGTGGTCAGTGGTTCGGGGAGTGAGAATTATAGCGATGGAGACTTGATGCTGAGTGTATCGGAAGAGGGGCACGGCATGTACTATCAGGTCACAAGTGCCGGTGAGCGCACATGCCGGATCGGTTTTGAGTTGGGAAATACGCTGTGTGGTTCACCGATGTACCTTAATCCGAAAAATCCCTCGGTCCTTACCGTGCCGGAGTATGTGAATGGTTATAAGGTTACCGATGCGATGGATGGAGCCTTTGCTTTTATCGGATATACGGAGCTTGAAAGTATAGTTCTTCCGCAGACCCTTACCCGTATTGGCAGCAGTCTCTTCAAGGAGTCGAAATATGTAAAAAGCGTATGGTTGCCGGAGGGTATCAAGGAGATTCCATTGTGGACTTTCCAGGGATGCAAGGAACTGGCTAATGTATATATCCCGTCTTCTGTTGAAGTGATATGGCATAATTCATTTGAGGGTACGGCACTGAAAAGTTTTATAGTGCCATATGACTCTGATCTGTCTATGGTGTACAGCAGGTCATTTTCGGATTGCGGGATGCTTGAGGAGGTTGATTTTGGCAGAGAGCTTTTCTATATATATTGTCCGGATGGAGAAGGTATATTCGAGAATTGTGATAACTTGCGGTCACTCACCATAGGGAATGAGAATATGGTATGTATTTCTTCAGATATATTCGGCAAATCATCATATCTATATGATCGGGTCATTCTCAAGGTACCGGATCATATGGTGGAGGCCTATCGCAATTCCTATCCATGGAGTATGTTCTCCCGGATAACTCCTATTGGCAAGAGCCGTATGGATGATGTGCATTGTCAGGATGATCCTCTTGCCAAGTATTATGATTTGAATGGACGTGAGGTGCAAAATCCTGATCGTGGGATATATATACGCCGGGTAAATGGCAAGAGTGAGAAGGTGATTTTGTGAATTAACAAAAATTAGTACAAAATATTTGTGCAGTGATACTATTTTGTCTAATTTTGCACCACGAAACATCGCGGGATGGAGCAGTGGTAGCTCGTTGGGCTCATAACCCAAAGGTCGCAGGTTCGAGTCCTGCTCCCGCCACCAAGTACAGGCGAATCTTGAATTCATTCAAGGTTCGCTGACTTTTTATCATCATTACCGCGGAGGCGGGCGAGGGTCCTCTCCGTCGAGGTGATGGTGTAAGCAAGCTTAAATTAAATGTATACACAGATATAGCAATGGAAAAGATAGTCGATATGGAATTTGGCGGCGAGCGTCCGCTGTTTGCCCGACACGATATTGAACTTGACAATGTGACCATCCATGCCGGTGAGTCGGCTTTGAAGCGTTGTTCGAACGTCGTAGCGCGTCATTGCCGTTTTGAGGGTAAGTATCCTTTCTGGCATGTGGACGGCTTCAAGGTGGAGAATTGTCTTTTTACTCCCGGAGCGCGTGCCGCACTGTGGTATTCCACCGACCTGGAGATGAAGGACACCCTTGTCGAAGCCCCGAAGATGTTTAGGGAGATGCGCGGACTGAGCCTCGAAAACGTCCGTATCCCTGACGCGCAGGAGACACTCTGGCACTGTTCGGATGTGCGTCTGCGCAATGTGGAGGTGAAAAATGCCGACTATCTCTTCATGCACTCCTCCGACATAGACATCGACACATATCGCCAGGAGGGCAACTATTCATTCCAGTATTGCCGCAATGTGGTGATACGCAATGCCGACATTCACTCCAAAGACGCCTTCTGGGGCACGGAGAATGTCACAGTGTATGATTCCTCGCTCGATGGCGAGTATCTTGGCTGGCATTCGCGCGGACTGCGGCTGGTGCGTTGCCGTATAGCAGGTACACAGCCGTTGTGCTACTGCAAGGATCTCGTGATGGAGGACTGCACGTTTGCCGATGACGCCGACCTCGCCTTCGAGGACTCCGACGTGGAGGCAACCATCCTCTCGCCGGTGACCAGTATCAAGAATCCGCGCACAGGCCATATCCGGGTCGTAAGCGCCGGCGAGGTGATAAGGGACGAGAATATACTCGCTCCCGCGGACTGTGTGATAGAGTTTACAGGAAAATGAGCCGCTTCGATTTTGATAATGCTCCTGACCGCCGCGGATCGGGATCGTATAAGTGGGACTCGCGTCCTGATGTCACTCCTCTGTGGGTGGCCGATATGGACTTCCGCACCGCGCCATGCGTTATCAGTGCCCTCCGCGAGCGTGTGGACCACGGCGTGTTCGGCTATACTCTCGTCGGCCGGGACTATTATGATGCACTTGTCGGATGGTTCTCTTCGCGCCATGGATATGACATCGACCCCTCGCTGGTGATATACACCTCCGGAGTTGTACCGGCCCTCTCTGCCGTCATCAAGGCTCTTGTCCGGCCGGGTGACGGTGTGATAGTCCAGACACCCGTCTACAACTGTTTCTTCTCCTCCATACGCAACAATGGCTGCCGCATAGTGGAGAATCCTCTGCTGCGCCGCGAGCTCGGAGAGGGGGAGTTCACCTATGAGATGGATTTTGAAGGCCTGGAGCGACTGTGCAGCGACAGCGGCAACACGATGCTCCTGCTGTGCAATCCCCACAATCCCGCCGGACGATGCTGGACACGTGGCGAACTGGAGCGTGTGACCGACATTGCATCGCGCCACGGTGTGAGAGTGGTGAGCGACGAGATACACTGCGAGCTCACCATGCCGGGTTACACCTACACCCCTTACGGGACAATCGATCCGGAGGCTGTGGTGTGTCTCTCCCCATCCAAGGCATTCAATACCGCCGGACTCCAGATAGCCAATATCGTGACTCCAGATGCGGAAGTCCGTGCTGCTGTCGACAGGGCTATAAATATCAACGAAGTCTGCGATGTAAACCCCTTCGGCGTACGGGCCCTCATCGCCTCCTATTCCGGAGAGGGTGCCGCATGGCTCGGGGAGTTACGCGAATACCTTCATGGCAACTATATCATGACCCGCGACATCTTCCGCCGTAAACTCCCCATGTGCCCTATGGCACGCCTTGAGGCCACATATCTGCCTTGGGTGGACATCTCGGCCATCGGACTTGGGGCCGATGCACTCGAGGAGCGGCTCATGGAGAGGGCCGGAGTGTGGGTCAACTCCGGCGTGATGTATGGTGCCGACGGCTACGTGCGTCTTAACATAGCCTGTCCGCGCAAGTTGCTGGAGGATGCTCTCATGCGAGTCACCGACATCATGGCGTCACTATGACCGATATCTCACTCATACGCACCAACGCGCCTCTGACGTTCGGACAGCAGCTCAGGCTGACGGCCAAATTGTCATGGCCGGCCATGATGGCCCAGCTCTCGAGCATCATGATGCAGTATATCGATGCCGCCATGGTGGGACGTCTCGGGGCCGACAACTCCGCCTCCGTAGGGCTTGTGTCGACATCGCTCTGGTTGTTCTGGGGCATATGCTCGGCGGTCACCACAGGATTTTCCGTACAGGTAGCCCATAGTATCGGAGCCTCGGAGCCTGCCCGCGCCCGGCGCATACTGCGTCAGGCCATCACGGCATGTCTGCTCTTCAGCGTGGCCGTGTCGGCCATAGGTGCGGCCATAGCATTTCCACTGCCCGGATGGCTCGGTGGTGATGATGCCGTGAGGCACGATGCCTCGGTGTATTTTCTTGTGTTCGTGCTCGCGCTCCCGCTTCTCACCATGAACTATCTTGGTAGCGGCATGTTGCGCTGTGCCGGCAATATGAAAGTGCCTGGTGGCCTGAACGTGATGATGTGTGTACTCGATGTGGTGTTCAACTTCTTCCTGATCTTCCCGGGACATGACATCAGCCTCTGTGGCATATCCTTCCGTCTGCCCGGTGCAGGGCTCGGAGTGCTCGGAGCAGCCCTCGGCACAGTATCGGCCGAGGTGATCACGGCAGCGGCCATGATGTGGTATCTCTGTGGCCGCCAACCGGACATGGCCATAAAGGGCGAGAGTGGCAGTTTCCGTCCCACGCGCGACGTGATAGGTCGCGCCTTCAGGGTGTCAGCACCCATGACCCTTGAGCATGCCGTGATATGCGGTGCTCAGATAGCCGTGACAGTCATCGTGGCCCCGCTCGGGGTCATGGCCATAGCCGCCAATGCTTTTGCGGTCACTGCCGAGAGTCTGTGCTATATGCCGGGCTACGGTATAGCCGATGCTGCCACCACGCTTGTGGGTCAGAGCTACGGTGCCGGACGTAAGGATCTCGCGCGCCGTTTCGGCTATATCACAGTAGGTGCCGGTATGGTGGTGATGACAGTCATGGGCATAGTGCTTTATATCGGTGCCACAGCAGTCATGGAGCTTATGAGTCCGGTGGAGGGGATAGTGAGTCTCGGTGCCGAGTCTCTCCGCATAGAAGCGTTCGCCGAACCGATGTTCGCCGCATCCATCGTGGCCTACGGAGTGATGGTGGGAGTGGGCGACACGGTCATACCAGCCTGCATGAATTTTGGCAGCATATGGCTTGTGAGGCTCCCGCTCGCGGCCATCCTCGCCCCCACCATGGGCCTGCCCGGCGTGTGGTTGGCCATGTGTATTGAGCTTACATTCAGAGGAGCAATATTTCTCTGGAGGCTTGTCAGCGGTGCGTGGCTGAGAAAAGGGCTTTGAGAATAATGGGAAATTGTGTAACTTTGTGAACGATGGAAGATATTCTTGACAAGAGCCTTGTGAGCGATCCAACGATCTGCAATCTGTTGCTGCGTGTAGGCACCGGACGTCTTGACGTGGCGGTTTACTCCGTGGTACATGACAATTCGCTGATATACCGTTCGGTATCGCTTGATCCGGCAGCGTCTGATATGCTGAAGGCGGTAGAGGATGCTGTCTACGACAATCCGCTTCTGCTCAGCGACTTCCGCAGGATATACTGTCTTTTGGAGACTGACAGGACCATGGTTGTCCCGCTCGAGGCCGATGATCCGGCCTTGTGCAGGAACATGTTCAGGGCTGTCCACCCCGACTTCGCGGGCGAGGTGCTCGAATCGTCCACATCCACGCGCAATGCCAGGATCCTCTACGGTCCTGACGAGGCGCTTATTGGATTTATCAGACGCACCTTCCACGGAGTGAGCATCGACAGCCACCTCTCGCCGCTGTGCCGCTACTTCGCCTCCAAGCCCGGGCGTGGCAATTCGCGACGGGTGATATGCAATTTCCGCCGTGAGGCTGTGGATGTGGTGATACTTGACGGCAACATGCTCATGCTCGCCAATACCTTCCGCTACAATAGCCCCATGGACGCTGTATATTATATCCTTGCATCATGGAAGAGCCTCGGACTGGATGTCCACACCGATGAGTTGCTGCTGGCAGGTGACCAGGGTGTCAGGGAGGAGATAGTGCCGACATTGCGGCGCTTCCTGGCACGCGTGATGCCTGTCATATTCCCTCCGCAGATGTTCAGGGCCGGCAGAGAGTCCATGAGGGCACCGTTTGACTTAATCGTAACACCGCTATGCGAATAATCAGAGGCAAGTACGGCCGCCGCCGTTTCAGCGTGCCTACCAACATTACGGCGCGACCCACCACCGACTTTGCACGCGAGAACATATTCAATGTCATCGAGAACCTCACCGACATTGAGGACGCGCGCTGTCTGGATCTGTTTGCCGGCACTGGCGCCGTATCTTTTGAATTCCTCTCGCGCGGAGCCGCTTCGGTGACAGCCGTCGAGAAGTCAGCCATCCAGGCCCGGTTCATCGAGAAAGTGGCCCGTGAGCTCGGCGACACCAATCTGCGTCTGCTGCGCACCGACGCGCTGCGCTACATACGCGATGCCGTGACACCGATGGATATCATTTTCGCCGATCCTCCCTACGATATGGACGGATTCGGCGACATACCCCGTGCGGTGCTCGAGAGTCGGTTGGTCAAGGAAGGTACCATCTTTGTGATGGAGCACTCCCGGGCATACGACTTTTCCGATTTCCCGCACTTCGATCAGCACCGCACCTATGGATCGGTGAACTTCAGCATCTTCATCATCTGACGTCTCACCATATCCAGGTGCCCTTCCGCCATATGTATTCGAGGGGGCCATGGCTGTGGCGTCCCACCCATATGCGGCAGAAGGCGTATTGCACCAGGAAGATTGCCATGCCTACGAGCAGACTCGGTGTGATGCCGAGCTGCAGCAGAAGGCCCCAATTGTAATAGAGCGCCGCGCCGATCATACCTTGGGTTACATAGTTTGTCATGCTGAGTTTGCCATAAGGTATCAGCAGGCCCAGCGCGTGTGCCGCCACACGCGAGCGGTAGTAGCCGAACAGAACGCCACACACCAGTATGGCGGCGAAGCATACATTTGCCAGCGATGACACGAGTATGGATAGCGGCGAGAGCAGTGATGGGTTTGCCACATAGTCGCGCAGCATACCATTCAGGCCGTGGAGCGGGAAGAAGCATATCAGAGCCACGGCGAGCACTCGTCCCCACACGTGGAGATGCTCGCGGCGGAACCAACCCTGGCGTCCTATGAGCATACCGGTCATAAACAGACCGGCCGTCTGGAATATGCGGCCATGCTCCCATGCCCATGTCAGAGAGAAGAGCTGGCCCTCCCAAAGGTTAGTCCTGACAGTCTCTGCAAATGACCCGCCCGACTGCACAGCCATTGTGGCCGCCCAATACTTTCCGGTATCAAATCCGGCGGCAACATAGCCGGGATCGGCAAGCGCCATTACTATCTGCCACAGGCATACGGGCTGGAGTATGCACAGTGCGCTCAAGGCTATGATCGCGCGGTTGGACAGGCGGCATGTGGCCACGAGTACGAATCCTACCAGCGAATACATCACCAGGATCTCGCCCGTGAAGAAGCAGGCATTGATATTGCCTATGATGAAAAGGAGCAGCAGTCTCCAGCAGAAACGCAGGCGGAAGTCGCTCCCACGCATGCGCTGATTGTCATGCTGGATGAAAAAACTGAATCCGAACAGTAGCGCGAATATGGCGTATGCCTTGCCGCCGAAGGTGAAAAAGAGTCCGTCCCATATGGCTTTGTCGAGAAAGTTGAGCCATATCGGCTGGGAGGAAGTGTCGGGAAAAGAATAGAAATTGAAATGCTCGATGGAATGAAGCAATATGATGGCAAGCACGGCAAATCCGCGCAGCGCATCGGCCACATCTACTCTTGAATGTTTTTTGGTGATGACGGTGGTTTCCATGGACTCGGTCGGGTGGTTTTTGTGCAAAGATAATGCTTTTTTTACCCTGGCAAAAGCGAGAATGTCCGTTTTTGATGTCCGAATATGGACAGCTGTCCGAAAACGGACAATGTTCGTTGGTGATAAATATCTGATAAATAGTGATTTGATAGTTTGGCACGGTATTTGTAAAAGATATTTGCAAAATCATATCACTAAAATCAATGGATAGAGAAATACCACGCGAAGAAATCCGTCGCCGCCGGATCCGTACCATTATCACACGCAGTGCCATAGCCGGGGTTGCCGTCATAGCTATCCTTGTGCTCATCTTCTCGATGCGCAAAGGCGTCAAGGCATCCGATCTGAAGTTCTCCACCGTAGAGGAGGGGTCGCTCGAAACCTCCGTGAGCGCTTCGGGCAAGGTTGTCCCCGCCTTCGAGGAGATCATCAACTCACCTATAGCCACCCGCATCGTGGAGGTATACCGCAAGGGTGGCGACATGGTCGAGGAGGGTACGCCCCTTCTGCGACTTGATCTGGAGTCGGCCGAGACTGAACTCGACAAACTCAATGATGAACTACAGATGCGCCGTCTGGCCCTCGAGCAGACACGCCTCAATGTGGCAACATTTATCAATGACCTCGAGATGCGCGTCAAGGTCAAGGAGATGGCCGTGAACCGGCTCAGTGCCGAGGTGGCCAACGAACGTCGCCTTGACTCGCTCGGTTCGGGCACCGGCGACCGTGTGCGCGAGGCCGAGCTGGCCTACAACACCGGTGTGCTCGAGCTCCGTCAGCTGCGCGAACAGCTCGTCAACGAACGTCAGGTCAAGGAAGCGGAATTTAAAAGCAAACAGCTTGAACTCAGCATATTCGCTAAAAATCTTACACTCCAGCAGCGCACCCTTGAAGATGCCCGCATCCTGGCTCCAAGGCATGCCACACTCACCTATATCAACAATGAGATAGGCACCCGTGTGGCCCAGGGAGAGAAGGTGGCGGTGGTGAGCGATCTCAGCCACTTCCGTGTGGACGCCGACATTGCCGACAGCTACGGTGAGCGTGTGGCTCCCGGGGCTGCGGTGAGGGTCAAGATAGGACGCGAGACTCTCACCGGATCGGTGGCCTCTGTGACACCGCTGAGCCGCAACGGAGTGATATCATTCACCGTGCGTCTGGACGAGGATGACAATCCGCGCCTCCGCTCGGGCCTCAAGACCGATGTATATGTGATGTGCGATGTCAAGGATGACGTGATGCGCATATCCAACGGATCCTATTACCTCGGCCCCAACACTTACGAACTCTTTGTGGACAACGGTGACGGCACACTCTCGCGCCGCAAGGTGAAGCTCGGTGAATGCAACTATGAGTGGGTAGAGGTGGTGGACGGCCTCAGACCCGGCGAGAAAGTGGTGATATCCGACATGAAGGAGTACAAGAACTCCTCCACTCTTAAAATGAAATAAATCAAGACAAAACTATACAGACATGGCAATCATTGAAATCAAAGGCGTCAACAAGATCTACCGCACTGACGAGATCGAGACACAGGCATTGGAAAACGTGAACATCGAGGTGGAGAAAGGGGAGTTTGTCTCCATCATGGGTCCGTCCGGATGCGGCAAGTCCACCCTTCTCAATATCATAGGACTGCTGGACACACCCACATCCGGTACCGTGAAGATATGCGACCGTGTGGTAGACCGCAAGATGGCCGACTCGGAGCTTGCCTCCTTCCGCAACCACAACCTCGGCTTTGTATTCCAGAGTTTCCATCTCATCCCCTCGCTCAATGTCACCGACAATATCGAGCTGCCGCTCGTATACCGCCGCGGCCTCTCCGACAAGGAACGCCGCGAGAAGGTGCGCGAGGTGCTCGAGCGTGTAGGACTTACCCACCGCGCCAAGCACATGCCGGCCCAGCTCTCGGGCGGTCAGTGCCAGCGTGTGGCCATAGCGCGTGCCATCGTTGGAAGCCCGGAGATCATCCTGGCCGACGAGCCTACCGGCAACCTCGACTCCAAGATGGGTGCCGATGTCATGGAGCTGCTCCATGAGCTCAACAAGAAGGACGGACGTACCATCGTCATGGTGACCCACAATGAGGATCAGGCACGTCTTACCGACCGTATCATGCATTTCTTTGACGGACGTCAGATAGGATGAAAAAACTTATAGAACAGATACTGTTCGACTTCAAGGCGCAGCCCGTCATGGGGATCGTGTCAGTGATAGGCACGGCCCTGGCCATACTGCTGGTCATGACGGTCACGATCGTCTATGAGGTTGACTACGCTCCCATCGCTCCGGAGGGCAACCGCGACAGGCTGCTCTACGACAGGGGTATATTCCTGCAGAAGGATGGTGGAAGCTCGGCGTGCGGCTCCATCAGCCTCGAGGCCATCGACAAGCTCTACCGCCCCATCAAGGATGTGGAGACCCTCGCCGTGGTGTCGAGCTATGCCGAGGCCGCCTCGCTGCTGTCCGACGATGGCAAGACCCGCGTGTCGGCCGATCTGCGTCAGGCAGACGGTAATATCTGGAAGGTCTTTGACTACAGATTCATCAGCGGACGTCCCTTCTGTGCCGATGAGGTGTCGGCCGGACGCAGTGTCGCGGTGATCACCGAGAGTGTGGCGCGCAAGCTCTTCAACACTCCCGATGCCGCCGGCCATACCTTCCGCCTGCGCGGCAAGGAGTACAAGGTGACCGGTGTGGTGGAGGATATCTCACCTGTCATGAAGATGAGCTATGCCGGAGTGTGGACACCCATCGAAGAGGCCCCGGCGGCCACGCCTGATATGGATGCGTATGACAGGTGGATGGGCGAATATGCGGCCATACTCCTGTTGCACGACAAGGCCGACATACCCAAGGTGCGCCGCGAGGCCCACAGACTCCACCTCGCGTTCAACAAGGAGCTCGCCATAGGTGGGCTGGAGCGTGTGGATCTCGGAGCACCCTTCACCCAGATCGAGATGTCGCAGCTGAAGGGAAACAACAATCCCCCCGACATGGACTTCTACTATCAGCTCAGAATCATACTCGTGGCCATATTCCTCCTTGTTCCGGCCATCAACCTCTCGAGCATGACTCAGGGTCGCCTGCGCCGCCGCCGTCATGAGATAGGAGTGCGCCGCGCATTCGGAGCCTCATGGACCGATGTGCTCATGGGTATACTCCGCGAAAACTTCGTGGTGACACTTCTGGGTGGCATCGTAGGATTCATCCTCTCGATGGTGGTGGTCAAGCTCAATGTGGAGATGCTCTTCGACAACGACTCCTGGGAGGTCGCCTCCATGCCTCTCAGGGTGACGGCCGGGATGCTGTTCCGACCCGCCCTGTTCGGATGGACACTGTTGTTCTGTTTTGTGCTCAACCTGCTCAGTGCCGGCATTCCGGCCATTAGGGCAGCGCGTGTCAGCCCGGTGGAGGCGCTTAACTATTCTGAAAAATGACCGCTATGAAACGTAAACTTCTCAAGCAGACTTTATCGCAGTGGCGGTCAAATGTCTGGCTTACCATCGAGCTGATTATCATCATCATCGTCACCTGGTATATAGTGGATCTCCTCACCCAGGTCTACGAGCCCATGTCGCAGCCCAGAGGTTTCGATATTGAATATTGCTACAAGATCACCACCACGATAGAAGAAGGTGACTCATCATCCACGATGGATGGACGGCGCGAGGTGCTCAGCCGTCTGCGCGCATATCCCGGAGTGGAGGGTGTGGCCATCTCCTTGCAGGGCATAGAGCCTTACAACGGTAGCATGTCCAGCGGCGCCATAAGGGATGTATCCACCCCTGACTCCATATCGTTCGGCTACAGCCAGATGTTCAGGTGCATACGTCTCGGCTATGCCAATCCCGACTTCTTCCGTGTGTTCCGCATAGGAGGCTTCCGCGGGGAGAGTCCCGAGGATATGGCCGAGGCCATAGGTCGCGGACGCGACAAGATGGTGATAACCGGATGTTTCGTCGAGCTCATTGACACCGCACTGACCATTTCCGATCCTTACACCCTCCTGGGGCACAGGTTCGATATGGGCGGCTTTGCCTACGAGCTTACCGGAGTGGCGCAGACTTTCAAGCGCGATGACACCTCGCAGCAGTCGAGCTATTCTACGGCCGTGATGAACTTCGACGAGTCAATCGACGGCTACATGCAGTACGTGGGTGGATGGAGCGACATTACCATCCGTGTGCGCCCCGAGGCCGACAAGGGGTTTACCGATCGCTTCATCGCTGATCTGGACCATTTCTCGGCCGGCGATCTGCGTGTGACTGGCCTCCAGCCGTTCGATCAGGTGAGGAAGGCGCGCGAGAAAGATGCGCTCAACGCCGTGAAGCAGATCTATCTCATACTCGGCTTCCTGCTTGCCAACGTATTCCTCGGAATTCTCGGCACTTTCTGGTACCGCACCCGTCAGCGGGCCTCCGAGCTTGCCGTCAGGATGAGTTTCGGAGCGTCGAGAGCATCGGTATTCCGCCGTCTGATGACCGAGGGTATCATCGTACTCACCATAGCGGCCGTCATATCCGGCGTCCTGATAGCAGCCCTGCTCCGGGCGGAGATCCGCCCCAACATGGAGCTGATGGCCGGTCTGGACACGGAATGGATTGTCCGTACATCGGTCATCACCTATCTGCTGCTTCTTGTAATGATATTTATCGGCATCTATTTCCCCGCACGTATGGCCATGCGTCTTGATCCGGCCATAGTGCTAAAAGAAGAATGACATTATGCTTAAAGAATCAATCTACAATCTGCGCCGGCAGCCAGTCATTTCCATCGTGACCATAGCCGGCACCGCACTGAGCATCTTTCTCATCATGGTGGTGGTGATGATGCAGCAGGTGCGCACGGCCCCGTATGCCCCGGAGAGCAACCGCGACCGTTTCCTGCACTATCCCTACATATCTTTTTCCAATTCCCAGTGGACGGACAATCCCGAGGAGAGCAACTCCAACGGCCCTATGTCATGGTTCGTGGTGAAGAATCTGTTCTACCCTCTCGAGACCCCCGAGGCTGTAACGGCCTATACGATCAGCACTGATGTATACTCCATCGGAGTGAAAGGTGAAAAGCCGTTTGCCGGTGATGTCCGCGATACTGACGCGGCATATTTCAAGGTGTTCGATTTCAAGTTCGTCGACGGAAAGCCATTCAGTCAGGAGGACTTCGACGCCTCCTTGCCCCGTGCCGTCATAGACACCAATGTGGCAGCCAGGCTTTTTGGCAAGCAGAGCGCCGTGGGGCGCCGGTTTGAGATCAACGGCGGAGAGTACACCGTGTGCGGAGTGGTCGAGCCGGTGTCTACGCTTGCCAGCCATGCCTATTCCCAGATATGGATCCCGGCCACTACCGGCCATATGATAGAAGCTGACTGGTCAACGCTCGGCGGTATGTTCACAGTCACTATTCTGACGCGCGAGGGCGGATCGGAGCAGGAGGTGCGCGATGAGTTCAAGCGCCGCAGCGACGAGTTCGGCAAGACCATAGCTGAGAACGGTTGGGTGATACTCCACCGTGGCAGGCCCTATACACAGGAGGTGAACGAGTTAAGCAGCAGCTCGAACAACGAGCCCGACATCGAGGGTGCGCACCGCCGGAATCTGATAATCTACGCCATACTCCTGCTTGTGCCGGCCATCAACCTCTCGAGCATGACCCACTCGCGTCTGCGCCGCCGTGTCAGCGAGATAGCCGTGCGCCGTGCGTTCGGAGCCACCCGGTCAGTCATCTTCCTCGACATCCTCACCGAGAACTTTCTTGTCACACTCATAGGTGGTATCATAGGTATATTGATGAGTGTGGTAGCGGCGTTCCTGTTCGTCGATGTGCTCTTCTCCCAGTCATATGTCTATTACGTATCATCGGTGAGCGTGGATGTGTCGATGCTCCTGCATTGGTCCACCTTCGGATGGGCTCTCCTCTTCTGTTTCTTCCTGAATATGCTCAGTGCCGGTATCCCGGCCATGCAGATGGCACGTATCGGTCTCGTTAACTCCCTGCGCGGAAAGGACGCAGGTAAATAATCCCCCCAGTCATGAAACGCAAACTTTTAAAACAGATACGCTCGGAGTGGCGCTCCAACCTCTGGATGAGTCTTGAGCTCCTCGTTGTCTCGGTGGTGCTGTGGTATGTGGTTGATTATTTCTATGCCACATGGTATATATATACGGAGCCGAAAGGTTTTGACACGGAGCATTGCTACAGACTCTCGTTCGGTCATATCACCGACAAGAATCCCGATTATATCCCGGATCAGCAGAAAGACGATCTGATCAAGACAAACGAGGAGATACTGCGGCGCATGGAGCAGCTCCCCTTTGTCGAGGCTGCATCGCTCTCCCAGAATTCATTTCCCTACAACGGAAGTAATTCAGGTACATATATATTCAACGACTCCTTGTCAAGCTCTACCCTGAACTACCTGCTCCGGCGCATAGCCACCCCCGGTTTTCCCAAGGTGTTCCGTTATGAGGGCATACGCGGCGAGACTCCCGAGGAGATCAGCGAACTTATGGTCAAGGGTGAGATCATACTCAGTGGTCCGGTGTTCGGCACGGGTGACGACAGATTGCTCCCCGAGGCTCACATCGGTGAGGATTTTCATCTTGACGGTGACACGATCCATTCCTACCGTCTCGGTGCCGTGCTCAAGGATGTGCGCTACGGCGACTTCATGGACTGGAATACCTCGGTGCTCATAAACCTGCCGCATAGCTGGATGAGTTGGTCTGACGAGTTCTGCCTGCGTGTGCGTCCCGAGGAGGACCATGACATACCCGAACGGCTCATGGAGATGGCCAACGGATATTTCCATGTGGGCAACCGTGTGCTTGTCAATGTGATACCTTTCACTGATACCAGAGACAGGTTTCAGCAGAACAATTACGACACTATCCGCGATATGGTGGTGATGATGGGATTCCTCCTGCTCAACATCTTCCTGGGTCTGTTCGGCACCTTCTGGTTCCGCACCCAGCAACGCGCTCAGGAGATAGCCGTACGCAAGTCCATGGGCGCAACTCCAGCCGACATATTCCGCCGGCTCATCACCGAGGGGATAGTGCTGCTGTCTATTGTCACTCCCCTGGCATTCGGCATTGACTGTCTGCTGGCCTATATGGAATACAATACCTACCTTATGGGTTCGTATTTCAGTGTGCCCCGTGTGCTTCTGTGCGCTGCCGTCACTTTCGGTCTTATCACACTTATGATCATTGCAGGAGTATTCTTCCCCGCCCGCAGGGCCCAGAAGATTGATCCCGCCATCGTGCTCAAGGACGAATAAGAGGTTGCTTAAAGATGAAGATAATGATAAAAATAATGCAGTTTGTAGCTCTTGTCCTGCTCTGTGCCGGTCACGTATCGGCGCAGGAGCGGGTGGAGCTCACCCTCCCCGAGGCTATAACAAGGGCTCGGGTCCGCTCGGTCAATGCCGCCGTGGCGCTCGACCGTCTGAAGCAGGCCTACTGGTCGCACCGGTCCTACAGGGCATCCCTCCTGCCTGAGGTGACCCTCGAGGCAACCGTCCCCGCCTATCGCAAGCAGTATTCAGTGTATCAATATGAGAACGGAGAGTATGGCTTTGTGCGTAACCATTACATGGACATCACCGGCACCCTCTCGCTCACACAGAGCATATGGGCTACGGGAGGTACGGTTTCACTCAACACGTCGCTCGACTATCTGCGTCAGCTCAGCGGCAACCGCTACAACCGTTTCATGTCCATCCCCGTGGCTCTCACGCTCAATCAGCCTATATTCAGTGTCAACAACGTGAAGTGGAACCGCCGCATAGAGCCTGTGCGCTATGCCGAGGCGAAGGCCCGTTTCATAAGCGACAGTGAGGAGGTGGCCATGACAGCCATCAACTACTTCTTCAACCTGCTCTCCTCGCGCGAGACGGTCGAGATCGAGCGGCAGAATCTCGAGAATGCCGTGAAGCTCCATGAGGTGGCGCGTGCCAAGCGGGAGATGGGCCAGATAAGCGGCAACGACCTGCTGCAGATGGAGCTCAATGAACTCAATGCCCGCTCGGCTCTCACCGAGGCCGAGAGTGACATGAAGAGCCACATGTTCAGGCTGAGGTCCTTTCTGGACTACGGCGAGGATGTGGAGATCATACCGGCCATTCCCTCGGATGTGCCTCTGGTGGACATAGCCTATTCTGATGCACTCGACAAGGCGTTGACCAACAATCAGTTCGCCCTGTCATTGCGCCGCCGTCAGCTCGAGGCCGACTATGAGGTGGCAAAGGCCCGGGGGGACATGCGCCGCATAGACCTCTTCGCACAGATAGGTTACACCGGCGCTTCGGGCGAGGTGGGCGATGCTTACCGCAGGCTCAAGGACAATCAGGTGGTGGAGATAGGTGTGAAGATACCCATACTCGACTGGGGCAAGCGCCGCGGCAAGGTGAAGACCGCCGAGAGCAACCGCGATGTCACCGCGAGCAATCTCCGGCTCGAGGCGCAGAACTTCAATCAGGATCTCTTCATACTCGTGGAGCGCTTCAACAATCAGCGCCGTCAGCTCGAGATATCGCTGCGGGCCGACGAGATAGCACGCAAGCGCTACGAGACAAACGTGGAGACGTATCTCATAGGAAAGCTCTCGACACTTGATCTCAATGACTCGCAGGTGAAGAAGGATGAGAGCCGCCAGGCTTATTTCCAGGCGCTCTATCAGTACTGGTATTACTTCTATCAGCTCCGTTCGCTGACTCTGTGGGACTATACCACCGCGTCACCTCTCACATCCGACTTCGAGGATGTGATCCGCCAGTGATGCGATGGATCTGAACTGCACGCAGCCGTCGGGTAGTTGCGGCAGAGGCATGTCATCCCACTGACGTCCGGTCACGATGGCCGTGGGGCATCCGAGCGAGAGCGCGGGCAGGATATCCTTGTCAATACTGTCGCCCACCACGAGTGTCTCTCCCGGCTCAGTGCCGAGCATGTCGAGCCCGAGACGGAATATCGCGGGGTCCGGTTTTCTTACACCGGACTCCGCGCTGTCTATCACCCCTCTGAAGAGGTGGGTCATGCCGTAGTCGGCGAGCACGCTCCGGAGGTTCCCGTAGAAGTTTGACACTATTACCATCGGAAACTTGTCTGCCAGGGCTTCGAGCGGAGGGAGTACATGGCTTATGCACTCACGCGCATGGCTGTAGCACAGGGATGCTATCTCCTGAGCGCGGCTGTCATCGCCGAAGGCATGGAGCAGTTCGAGCGAGATCTTCTTGGTGAGAAGTGTCAGCATGTTATCGGATGGTATGACGAGCGGAGTGATGTTGCGTTCGCCATGTATGTATGCCGCGCGGAATGTAGGATAGTCCGTTGTGATCCCCGCAGCTGTCCATGCGTCGTGTATCACGTGACTCCAATGGTCACCGCCCGAGTCAAGTGTGCCTCCGAAGTCAAATATTATCCCCTTTATATGCCCCATTTTCAAGCTCGCGGGTGAAATACCGGCAGATCCCCTCGTGGCGTATCACCATGTAGAGGAGAATATTGTTGAGCACTACGAGCTCGTATACGAAATATAGCCACGGGTAGCCTGCGAGGATGGAGGCGAAGAGGCCTATGGACCGCCAGTTGAATGTGAGAATGTTGGTATACTTCATCAGCGGCAGCGAGGCTTCTCGGAAGTCGCTGCGGAACCGGGCCGGAATCCGGCCATCGGGAAACCGTCGGCGCAGTTCGGCACGCATGGCCTGCATGGCGGGCGACGAGGCTTCCTGCTGTCGGGTGTAGTTGAGGTAGATCCTGGCCGTGAGGCGCCGCCACATGCTCATGCCGGGGGCATTGAGCGCGGCGCGGAGATCGGACGAACTGTCAAGCTCGCTCCCGCCGCTTCCGTTGAGGATGTAGAGATGGAACTGCCTGTAATAGTCGGCCATGGCGGCCTGCTTGGCGTGGAAGAGTCCGGCAGTCACGGCCAGCACCCACATTATCCATCCGTGGGCATGGAAGAAAGGTATGTCGCGGTTCTCGCGCAGCACTATGGCAATGTAGATGGCCACGAACCAGAAGTCGCCGCTCAGGCCGTCGAGTATGCGTCCCCAGCGTGAATACTGGTGCGTCATCCGGGCGAGTTGGCCGTCAGCGCTGTCAAACGAGTTGGCCCACACCAGCAGCAGTATGCCGATGAGGTTCACCCACATCTGCGGATAGTAGAATGCCACTCCGGCACCGATGCCGAGAAATATTGAGGCGATGGTTATGGCATTGGGTGTCACACCGAGACGTGCGGCGAGCTTGGCCCACAGGAAACCTATGGGGCGGTAGAACGCCAGATCGATGTGTTCCTCGGTGTCCATCGACTTGAGCGATGCGCGGTATTCCTCTCTCCAGCTCCCCATCAGCGTGATATGTAAGAGGCGTAACGGTCAATGAAGCGGCTGAACGCTCCCCACCGCATGAGTCCCTGCTCGAAAATAAGCCAGCCTACGAGGGTGACGGATATGCCGGCCAGAACGTCGAGAATGTAATGGTGGGAGGTGTAGACAGCTGTCCACCATATGCCGAGGCATATTATGGCGAAAAGCACCCTGAGCCACCATCCGCAGCGTGCACGCAGCGAGTAGATGAATGCTATGAGCATGTAGGCGGCATGGAGCGACGGCATCGCCGCGAAGACGTTGGAGTTGCGTGAGTAGAGTCCGTCGAAGATACCGAGTCCGGTCATCGAGTCCCATGCCCCGAGTCCGGCGGTCTCGCCATGGGTGCCGGGGATGAAGTCGAAGCCGTGCATGGCCACATACCACGGCGGGGCGGCGGGGTGGACGTAGTAGAGCCCGAAACCGAGCAGATTGACAAAGAGGAATACCAGCGAGAAGTGGAGATACACCTTGTCCTGACGGTCGAAGTACAGCCAGAGGCCGAACAGTATGGGCACGGGCACCCAGCACAGGTAGAAGCATCCCGCCAGAAAGTCGAGCACGGGGGCGGTGCGTGCGGCCCACCACTCGTTGGGCGTGGCGCCACCTATTCCGAACAGATCCTTCTCCATGTTGTATAGTCCGGCTATGTCGACTGGATTCACCTCATAGTTGGGGAGGATATTCATCCAGTCATACGATATTCCGAATATGATGAACGGCAGGAGCGCCACTACCATCTTGCGTGTGGCACGCGCGGCGAATAGCAGTATGGTGAGGAGCGCGAGTATGTAGATATGCTCCGTGCGGAGCCCTACGAAGAGCCCCGTCACGAAGAGCCACAGTCCGAGAGCGGCTATTATCACTGCGCTCTCCCTCTGCGTGGCCGCTCCGCCGCGACTGGATCCGGCTGTGTGCGTGCTCATTTATTTACAAGCTGTTTACGTGCGTGGTTCACACGGGCGAATGCCGTGATGTTGGCGAACACGGCTATCACTCCCATGGCTATGATGAGGATGATGGTGGGATCGAACTCGGCTCCCGGCTGGAGTGCCAGGCCGGTGATGCCTGTGGCGAGACATCCGATGCTTGTCACCACCACACGCTCGGGGCGCTGCATGAAGCCGATCTTGCACTCAAGGCCGAGGCCCTCGGCACGTGCGCGGACATAGCTGACCATGATCGAGCCTACGAGGGCCACGAATGTGATGAGTGCTCCGGCCACATACCCCTTCTGAAGCAGATAGTAGCTGATGCCGCCGAGAGTGAAGAGCTCGCAGTAACGGTCGAGCACCGAGTCATACATGGCTCCGAAGGTGGATACCATGCCGCCCAGACGCGCCACCTGGCCGTCGAGCATGTCGAAGAGCGAGAAAAGGATGATGACAGCACCGGCCCAGGTGACAAGATCGTAGTTCATCTCGGAGGGCTGTCCGAGCCATCCTGCGTAGACGAGCAGGCCGGCGGCGGCTATGTTGCCGAGCAGGCCGATGGTGGTGACCATATTGGGGGTCACGCCCATGCGTATGAGCAACCGCACGAAGGGATTGATCACGCAATATATACCTTGCTGGAGTGCGTCGCGTAGTTTTTTGAATGTGGAGACCTTTTCTGTATCCATTGTCATATCTGTTTGTGCCATATTATGCTTGTTTGTTCTTTCGGTGGGTGAGGGTGTCGACAAATTTCACCGCATAGGGGTCGAATGTGGTACGCTTGTATACGAAGTTCTTCTGCATGAGGAAGTTCCAGAATATCGAGACTATGAGCGACACGCTGAGTCGGGCGGCGGCGTAATAGCCGTTGGGCTTGAAACCCATATCCTCGAGGAATGTGAGGCCTTTGAGAATCTCGTAGACAACCTGCGTGCCGTAGACATTGAGAGCGAGACTTCCTATCCATATCAGGGCATACTTCACTGCGACAGCCTTGACGGGTACATCGGAGGCATGGAACGTGAAGCGGTAGTTGATACAGCAGTTCACGATGCCGCCGCACACGGCGCCGATGGCGGTGGAGATCCACGGCGCGAGGTGAATGAACGCGAAGAAGACAAATCCCACACCCATGTCTATCCATGACGCTATCTGTGATGATATGGACGAGCGGAGAAAGGTGGTGACGATGTCACCTCCGTTGAGAAACTTGTCTTTTAGTCGGATTATATTCTGAGTCATTGTTTTACGACTGTTTCATGGATGACTTGGCGGTAGGCTTTGATGCTTTCTTGAGGTATGCTTTCACTTCAGCGAGCACTGTGCGGGCTATTACGGCCGAGGCTTCTATGCGGCATGGCGCGAAGCTGGGCCAGTCGTTGAAATCTATTATGGAGAATGTGCCGTCGGGGGCCACGATGGCATCACCGCCGTAAAATTTGATGTCGAGCGTGTCGGCAGCGCGTCCGCATGCCTCCTTGAATGCCTCGAGGTCGAAGCGAGGGGTGGAGGCGGGTGAGGCGCTCGAATCGTCGCCGGCGGCCGAGTAGCTCTTCTCGAACGGGTAGAACCACTGGAACCATGGGGTGCCGCTCACACCGTAGAACTTTACCTGCTCGCCGTCGAGATGACGCATGATCACCGCACGCTTTATGCCTCGCAGGAAGTACTCCTGGAGCACTTCCTGAGCCTCCTCGGGGTGACGTACATAGGTGACGTCCTCCTTGTGCTGGGCATACAGATCGCCGCGTTTTATCCATGCGCGTTCCATGGAGGCTTCCTGCATCTGCCGGGTGACGGTCTGGTTGGTGTTGACCATCAGACAGTCCGGATAGGGGATGCCTGAGCCGAGGAGTATGCGCGAGAGGCGCTCGCGTGTGCAGTTCTCCACCCCGTAGCCGGAGTTGAGCACGAGACATCCGTCATCCTCCATGGCCTGGAGTATGGGGAATGATCTGTGGTCGCGGCACATATGGATCACACACCGCTCCGTGACAGCGCCGGCTATGAGCTGCTCCTCGCTGTAGATCCTTACTTCGCAGCCACGTTTGCGCAGCTGCTCGGCGGTGAGGTTGAGTATGGCTGCGTCGTTGCCTATATGGTTGGGGGAGTATATCCCCGCGCGCAGTATGGCGGCAATCTTTATTTCTGCCATGGTGATGGATTTGGTTTATGTGACAATAGTTCTGCGGCGGCGTTGATGTCGGATGCGTGGTCCACGTCGATGATGCGGCTGAATGGCCATGCCGTGAGATGCATGCCCGAGGCCACGAGGGCGCGCTGGAAGTCGCGCATTCGCCGATGGCCGGCGTCCATGCAGTCGGTCAGCTCATCAAGTGCGGCTGAACGCAGCAGATATATACCGCCGGATACATAGCTTACTCCTGCGGCAGGTGTGTCGAAGAATCCCGTGATGCGTCCCTGCGGATCGGCACCTACATAGAGAGGCTTCTCGTCGTCGGCATAAGTGGTCACGGCCATATAGCCGTCGGATTCAGTGTCGGCGAGCCATGAGTCGACGTAGTGGTTGAACTCGAGGGGGTGGAACACACTGTCCACTGTCGAGAGGCAGAAGTCATGTCCGCGCAGGTGTGGCGCCAGAGCGGCAAGCGATTCCATCGATCCTCCGGTAGCTTTCACTGTGATGCCGAGAGGCACATTCAGCGACAGCTCCCGGAGATGGGCCTCCACTTCCGGATCCCGTCCGCTTATCACGATCTCTATGCGCTCGCAGTCGGGCCGTGCGGCCATGATCCCGGCCAGACGTCCGATGAGAGTTTCGCCACACACCTCTACGAGCGGTTTAGGCGAGGTGATACCCTCGTCTGACAGGCGTGAACCCTCACCGGCTGCAAGTATGGCGTAGATCATGTGTGGCCGGATCAGTTGTTGTTGCTGTTTTTCTCCTTTGGCACACGGTCACTGCCGCGGTCGAAGTTCTGTTTCTTCAGCGGATTGGCTGTGGCCTCGGCCTCGCGCAGGCGGTTGCGGTAGATGTCCATGGCCATGTAGATGGCCTCGCGCAGTGATTGGGGATCGGCTACGCCCTTTCCGACGATATCGTAGGCAGTACCGTGGTCGGGTGAGGTGCGGACATATTTGAGTCCGGCCGTGTAGTTGACACCATGTTCCCCTGCCAGGAGTTTGAACGGGATGAGACCCTGGTCGTGATACATGGCCAGGATACCGTCAAACTTACGGTAGGTGCCGCTGCCGAAGAAACCGTCGGCGGCATATGGGCCGAAGGCGAGCACCTTTGCGGCGGTAGCGTCGGCAATGGCAGGAGTGATGATGTCGGTCTCTTCTGTACCCGTCACACCGCCGTCGCCGGCATGTGGGTTGAGCGACAGCACGGCTATGCGTGGGGAGTGCACACCGAAGTCGGCCACAAGCGAGGCATTGAATTTGACGAGAGCCTCGGTGATGGCCTCGCGTGTGATCTTCGGGGCTATGCCGCTCACGGGTTCGTGGATGGTGACGAGCGCCACACGCAGCCCCTCGCCACACATTATCATCATGGCCTTGTCGGTATCATCGCCAAGTTCCGCCTCGAGATATTCCGTATGGCCGGGGAAATCAAATTCCTCGCCATGGATGGCATGTTTGTTTATGGGGCATGTCACGAGCACGTCGATATCACCTGCCTTGAGGTCGTCGACGGCGCGGCGCAGGGCGGCAAGAGCAGCGCTCCCGCTCTCGGGGGTGGCTTGTCCCGGCTCTATGCGGGTATCCTCGGGCACCACGTTGACCATGAAGAGGCGGTCGCCCTCGGCTTCGGCAGCCGACTCCACCTGTGTGAAGCGCACTTCGGGGAGCGAGAGGGTCTTGCGGTAGGCGGAGGCTATCTTGCCTGAGCCATACACCACGGGGGTGCATATCTCCGACATGCGCGGATCCTCGAATGTCTTCAGCAGGATCTCGTAGCCGATGCCGTTGATGTCTCCGTGGGTTATGCCTACTTTGATTTTATTATTGTCCATAGAGTTGTTGTCAGTTTGTCTGGTCGATTATGGATACGATGCGGTCGAAGTTCACACCCATGTCGGTGAGCTCCTCCACGATCTTCTCCGTATCTCCGCCCATGTCGGCATAGTCCTGCAGCAGATATACCATGTAGTATGTCTCGATGAAGCGGTCGGTCTGCGGCAGGGTGGCATACTGCCAGGGGGAGAGGCTCTGGTAATACTTCACATTCTGGGCATAGCGGTGCAGCTCATTCTCGATCAGTTTGAGCGCATGCTCCGATGCCTCCTTGTTGCCGGTGGCTATGCCGATGCGGGCATAGATCTGGGCTATCTTCTGCGGCACCTGGACTGCATAGGGCGAAGCCGTGGCGGGGAGTTTCTCCTCCATGAGGTTCACCAGTTCGAGAGCCTTGCCGTAGCGGTCGGCCTTGTAGGCCTCGAGGGCGGTGAGATCCTCGGGAGCTACCTGTGTCGAATCGACACGCTCGGCCATCACGGCCTCGTTGACGAGCGCTGTGGCGGCGTTGAGTATGTAGGAGCGGGTGGTGGTCACCATGCGGCGCACGGTCTCGTCGAGATATACCTGGCCGGGAGCTGTGATCTTGTCGAGGCCGCCCCAGCGGAATTTCGATGTGATGTTCTCATAAGCCTTGTCGGTGTTGACGGCCGAGATATCATAGTCGGAGTTCTCGCTGTTCACCATTGGGGTCACCTCATAGGCCATGCCAGTGGAGCGCATGTAGGGCTGTAGACCGAGATAGTAGTCGGACGGCACGGTGGACGCGAAGTAGACCGGACGGTTCCAACCGTTCTTCACCGATGTGGCGAGCATGTCGAGCGAGAGGATCTGGCTGAGCGACATACCGCCGTGGCGGGCTGCCTCGCGGTCGTTGTGCATGTTGACTTCGATGATGTCGGATGCATGGTCGGCTTCCTGCTCGGTGATGCGGCCGGCTTTGACAGCGGCTGCGATATCCACAGGAATGAACATGTTGGGATATTTCATCATCGGTGCACCCCAGGAGTTTTCGCTCGACTTCGGGTCATAGACCTGACGCAGCGATGCGAACACGTTGGTGGCGGTGGTGTCCTCGTCTACGGCGAAGTAGCTGAAGTTCATGCGGTCATAGGCATAATTCTCCGGTTTGGCCAGAGTCTCGATGCCGGCGGCCTCGTAGGAAGGATGCTGCACCTGGTTGGCATACCAGTCGGTGGTGAGGTAGCTGAGGTTGACCACCTTGACGTCGGTGCGGTGTCCTTCCACCTCCTGAGCGTACCACAGCGGGAAGGTGTCATTGTCGCCGTTGGTGAAGATGATCGCGTCGGGGTCGAGCGAGCTCAGGTAGTTCATGCCGAAGTCGCGGGTGGTGTAGCGGCCGGAGCGGTCATGGTCATCCCATGTCTGCGACACCATCTGCAGGGGCACTATCAGGCCTATCACGAGGGCCACTATGGCCAGCGGCATGTCGAGACGGGTGGCTGATGCGGTGTCGGCTGCCGCCGTGGCGGCTCCCTCCTTCTTTTTCTTCTCGATGGCCATCTTGAGCAGAGACCATATGCCGGCCACACCCATGCCTACCCATATGGCGAAGGCATAGAACGAACCTGCGAAGGCGTAGTCGCGCTCGCGCGGCTGTGTCGGGGTCTGATTGAGGTATAGCACGATAGCGATACCGGTCATGAAGAAGAGGAAGAATATCACCCAGAACTGCTCGATGCCCCGCTTGGGCACGAAGGCCTGCCATCCCAGACCTATCAGGCCGAGGATGAGCGGGAGCATGTAGAAGACATTATGGCCGGGATTATCCTTGCCGTCGGAGGCGGGGAGTAGACTCTGGTCGCCAAGACGGGGATTGTCTATGAAGGGTATGCCGGAGATCCAGTTGCCGTGGTTCACCTCGCCGTTGCCCTGTATGTCGTTCTGGCGTCCGGCGAAGTTCCACATGAAGTATCTCCAGTACATGTGGTTGAGCTGATATACAAGGAAGAAGCGCAGGCTCTCGCCGAATGTTGGCTTGATCCTGTCGGCATACTGGAGTACCTCGCCGTCGGCACCTACGTACTGGGTGGCTTTGACGGGTTTGCCCTTGATGCCACCTATCCAGTCGGAGTAAGCCGCTGTGTGCTGTCCGCTGTAGATGCGGGGGAAGAGCATGTCCAGCTCGGGGTTCATGCGGTAATTCTTCTTGTATCCCACCAGTTTGTACTCGTCCTTCTGGTCGGGCGAGGTCTTGGCCACCTTTGAGTAGATGGGTGAGCCTTCGTTGTATTGCGGGGTGAGCTGGCCGGAATTGTCCACCTCATAGACCACGGATGAGTTGTTGGTCTGACCGTAGAAGAGCGGCCGCTCGCCGTACTGCTCGCGGTTGAGGTAGGAGGCGAGGGCAAACACGTTGTCGGGCGCATTCTGGTTCATCGGCGGATTGGCGCTCGAGCGTATGAGCAGGAGCGCGTAGCTCGAGTAGCCGATGAAGATCACGAATATGCTCATCACCACAAGGTTGAGTATTCTCACCGGCAGAGCCTTGGCCACATACAGATATGTGAGCACGCCGCCCATTATGATGACCGGTATCCACATGCTGTCGCCGATGAAGGGTATGCCGGAGAGGAGTATGCTCATAGCCACGCTCCAGCGTATACGGCTGACGCTCTTCTGGATATAGAGCTCGCGTATGGCCCAGATGAAGGTGCCTACGGCGAGGAGGGCGTAGATGATCACACCCACGTTGTAGCCAAGGCCTACGACATTGACAAAGAACAGCTCGAAGTACTGCGATACCTCGATGAAGCCCGGAACGAGTCCGTAGAGTATCAGGCCCACCACTACTGCCGAGAGGGCGAGGGCTATGAGGGAGCCTGTGGCGTTGACATTTTTCCACAGACGGTAGTAGATCACCAGTCCGATGGCTGGGATACACAGGAGGTTGAGCAGATGGACGGCGATCGAGATGCCTATCACATAGGCTATGAGTATTAGATACTTGTCGCTGTGGGGCAATGATGCGCGGTTCTCCCACTTGAGGATGAGCCAGAACACCAGGGCCGTGCAGAACGAGGAGAATGCGTATACCTCACCCTCTACGGCCGAGAACCAGAACGTGTCGCTCCACGTGTAGGCGAGGGCGCCGCAAAGACCCGATCCGAAGATCACAATCATCTTTGGAAGGGATATCTCGGTATCGTCATCGTTGACTATGAGCCGCTTTACGAGGTGGGTTATGGTCCAGAAGAGCAGCAATATCGTTCCGGCGGATAGCAGGGCCGACATGGCGTTGACCATGAGTGCAACCTTGGTGACATCGCCAAACGCGAAGTTGACGAAGAAGCGGGCTGCGAGCATGAAGATAGGGTTGCCCGGCGGGTGGCCTACTTCGAGTTTGTAGCCCTGCGATATGAACTCGGGACAGTCCCAGAAGCTTGCCGTGGGCTCGAGGGTGAGCAGATAGGTGACGGCTGCTATCAGGAAACAAACCCACCCGAGGAGGTTGTTGTAGATATTATAGCGTTTCATCTTTGTCTGTTAATAGAACTTCACGATACCCATGGCGCGGCGCACCTCCTCGAGGGTCTTGGATGCACGCTCGCGTGCGCGATCGGCGCCCTGACGTACCACTTTGGCTATATAGTCCTTGTCGGCACGTATCTCGGCATATCGCTCGCGGATGGGAGTGGTGACCTTGAGTATATCCTCGGCAAGCTGTTTCTTCATGTCGCCGTAGCGTATGGAGCAGTCGGCATATGCGTCACGGTAGCTCTGTACAATTTCGGGTGTGGAGGTCAGTTCCATGAGAGTGAGCAGGTTCTGCACGGGTTCGGAAATGGGCTGGTTGGGTTCCTTGGGGCCTTCGTCGGTGACGGCGCGCATCACTTTCTTACGGAGCACCTTCTCCTCGTCCACGAGATAGATACAGTTGCCCTCGCTCTTGCCCATCTTGCCTGATCCGTCAAGTCCGGGCACCTTTACAGCGTGGCCGCCGAAGTTGAAATTCTCCGGTTCGGGGAAGAGATCGACGTTGTAGAACGAGTTGAAGCGGCGGGCAAAACGACGTGTGAGCTCCAGATGCTGCTCCTGATCCTTGCCTACAGGCACTTTGTGGGCCTTCTGTATGAGGATATCCACTGCCATCAGGGTGGGGTAGGTGAGCAGGCCGGCATTGACGCGCTTGTTGGTCTCGCTGCCTATGATCTGTTTCTCAATATCACCCTCGTCGGCACCCGAGAGGCCGAGCTGTTTGCGGGCCTTGTCCTTGAAGGATGTGGTGCGGAGCAATTCTCCGATGCCAACGTGCATATTCAGAAGTAGATACATCTCGGATATTTCGGGCACGTCGCTCTGCACGAAGATCGTGGCTTTGTCGGGGTCAACGCCTGCGGCCAGATATTCAGCGAGGATGTTGAGCACATTCTCATGCAGTGCCTTGGGGTCGGGATTGGTGGTGAGAGCGTGGAGATCGGCTATAAAATATAGGCAGTCATAGTCCTCCTGCATCTTGACAAACTTGCTCAGGGCACCGTAGTAGTTGCCCAGATGAAGATTGCCGGTGGCGCGGATGCCTGACAGCACAATTTCTTTTTCGTTCATAATGTATTGGGTTATTTGGGAGCAAAGGTAATAAAAAAAGCCCGATTCACTGCAACGCGCCGTTTGCTTTTTGCATTTGTTATCAAACACTCTCTGAAAATGCAGGGCGGTGTGTCAATATATGGAAGTATACGGAAGGCGGTGTGTCAAAATATATCAAAATATAGAAAGATACAAAATGGCAAAAAAGGACAAAAGTGACAGAAATATTAATTATCTGTGTGATAAATAATTACTTTCTGTCACTTTTGTCCTTTTTTGTCCTTCTATGTTGCCATCCAAGCGAATTTGCATTTTTAACCAAATATTTAACACTTGTAGTCAGAGAGTTAGTAAAATAAGTAACTCCAATAAACACAAAAACCTTGCTCTGCGAGGTATTTTCAACCCCACAGAACAAGGAAAACCGCGATGTGCCTATGAACAAACTTCTATCAGTAGTGCTGCCGTCGCAGCCCACATTACGCTGATTCAGTCATTAGGATTGAGATGCAACATTCTTTTGTAAGTAGTCACTGCCAGGCAGCGCCACAGGACAAATCAGGAGTCATCTCGGGTCGAACCAGTCCATAGGCTGAGGCCGGTTTATCTGGAATATGTTTTTTCAGGATCATAGTCCGTTTTGTTCTTCATCATCGAAAGTATTATGTTTGACATACGTCGTGCCACCTTTACAATGGCCGTCGTTGATCTCATACGCTGACAGCATTTGTGATGATAGGCATTCAGTGCCGCATCCTTGGCGACAGCCCGCCAGGCGGCCTCGATCATCATGGAGCCGATCATCCGGTTGCCACGGAATATTTTTTTGCCATGGGAGACACTCTCGCCACTGTCATGGCACATCGGTATCAGACCGAGCGCACAGGCGAACCCG